>NZ_CP069303.1:3332500-3632500 GCF_016839145.1 Shinella sp. PSBB067
GCGAGCTCGTCGGCCGCCAGAAGCGCCGCCGCTCTCGTTCGATGAGCGGCGTTATAGGCCCAACATTTCTAAGCGTCAACAGGCATGTGACCATTTTTTGAAATTTTCTTCGCAAAGACGCGTTTGCCTTTCATTTGTCAGGTGAGAGGGCTGGATTGCCGGGCATTTTCACCGCAAATGGCGGGAAAGGCCCGGCCCGCCCTCAGATTTTCACAATCCCCGCCTCTAGAGTGTAGGATGGCACCTGCGTCATTTGACTCGCAGGCCCTCCTGCGTGCATCTTCCCGCGCGCAAAACAAGAAAACGGCGATACAGGGCGAAGCATATCGGCATGACCACCGACCGGAACATGATCCGATCTCTCGGCAATGAACCGCCGATCCTCGCCGACGGGCGCAAGGCGCCCGACCGCCGCGAGATTTCCCTTCGCTGGCTGTCCGGCACCTTCCTGACCGGCATCACCTCCTCGATCCTGATGGGCGTCGCGCTCTTTGCCGCCCTCGACGGGCGCCAGCAGCTCGCCATTCCGGCAGAGGCCTTCGCCGCGCTCGCCCCCCCCAACCAGACGAGCAGGAACGGCGAGACCGCCAAGCGCGGCGAGCGCGTGCTCGAACCGGCCATCGTCGCAAAGCCTTCCGACAAGAAGATCATGGAGATCTCCACCATGATCCACGACGGTGAGAAGGAAGTGGTGCGCCGGCAGCCCTTCGCCCATGTGAAGATGGCGCTTGCCGCCAACCATGCGACGAGCGAGGACTATCCGCGCTTCGATCCGCTGGCGATCTTCTCGACGAACGGCAAGGACGCGGCCCCCGCCTCGCGCATGGGCACGATCTACGGTTCGGACGTCGAATCGGAAGTCGCGCTCCAGACGGATGCCTTCCCGACCGGCGGCTCGGCGCTCGACTATGCCGACCAGATGTCGATCGAGGAGGTCGAGGAGAACGTGCGCACCAACGGCTCGGTGCTGACGGACGGCAGCACGCAGGTCGCGTCCCTCTATTATGTTGACCCGCAGCGCTTTGCCTCCGACAGCTCCGACATTGACCTGATGGGCCTGACGGCCCGCATCGTCGAGGAGAACATGAGCGTGTCGACCTTCGATACGCTGACGCCGGACGACACCGAATATGCCGACGACGTGATCCCGGTGCGCCGCGCGGCCGACATCGACGAGATCATGACGGCCGCCGGCTATACCAGGGCGCAGGCCGACGATCTCTCCGCCTATCTCGACAGCCAGCTCGGCAGCAAGCAACTGGCCGAGGGCGACGTGCTGCGCATTTGCGTGTCGCAGAAGGGCAAGGAAGCGAGCATCGTGCGCGCCAGCGTCTATTCGCGCGGCCGCCACGTGGTGACGGCCGCGATCGACGACAGCGGCCGTTTCGTCAGCGGCGCCGAACCGCCGGTGCTCGATGCGGTGGCGACCGCATTCGACGATGACGGCCGGCCGTCCATCATCGCCGGGCGCGACCTGCCGCGCGTCTATGACGGCATCTACCGGGCCGCCCTTTCCTATGGCATGGGCCAGGATATGACGGCCGAGGTCATCCGCATTCTCGCCAGCAACGTCGATTTCCAGGCGCAGCTTCGCCCGACGGATTCACTCGAGGCGTTCTTCTCCGTCACGGACCAGAACGGCACGACGACGGAGGAGTCCGAAATCCTCTTCCTCGATGCCCGGTTCGGCGACACGGAAACCCGGGTGTACCGCTTCCAGGATCCGGAAGACGGCGCCGTGGATTATTACGACGAGGATGGAAAGAGCATCCGGCAATTCCTCCTGCGCAATCCGGTTCCCAATGGCGTCTTCCGCTCCGGCTTCGGCATGCGGCGTCACCCGATCCTCGGCTTCTCGCGCATGCATACCGGCGTCGACTGGGCCGCGCCGCGCGGCACGCCGATCATCGCGGCCGGCAACGGCGTGGTCGAGAAGGCGGGCTGGGATTCCGGCGGCTACGGCAACCAGACGCTGATCCGCCATGCCAACGGCTACGTCTCCTCCTACAACCACCAGAGCGCGATCGCCAAGGGCATCAAGCCGGGCGTTAAGGTACGCCAGGGCCAGGTGATCGGCTTCGTCGGCACGACAGGCCTGTCCACCGGTCCGCACCTGCACTACGAGCTGATCGTCAACGGCAACAAGGTGGACGCGCTGAAGATCCGCCTGCCCGGCGGCAAGTCTCTGGAGGGCAAGGCCCTCACCCAGTTCGAGGTCGAGCGCAAGCGCATCGACGACCTGCTCGGTCTCGGCACCTCGACGCAGGTCGCCGAAACCCGCTGAGGCCCGCGTATCCGCCCTCACGGCGAACGGCAATTCCGTCAGAAACGCAAAAAGCGCGGGCCGAAACCCGCGCTTCTTTTTTACCCGAATGCTTCCTCAGGCGGCCTTGCTTGCCGCCGCGTTGCGCGGCGAGAAGAGCAGCCGGTCGGAACCGGCGGTCACCTTGACGGTCGAACCATCCGGGATCTCCCCGGCGAGGATCTTTTCCGCCAGCGGATCCTGGAGGTGCTTCTGGATCGCCCGCTTCAGGGGACGTGCGCCGTAGACCGGATCGTAGCCCTTCTCGGCCAGCCAGTGCACGGCCTCCTCGTCGAGGTCGAGGACGATCTTGCGATCCACCAGCAGCTTGCGCAGGCGCTCCAGCTGGATATCGACGATAGCGCCCATTTCCGACCGCTTCAGGCGATGGAACAGGATGATCTCGTCGATCCGGTTCAGGAATTCCGGCCGGAACGCCGTCTTCACGACATCCATCACCTGGTCGCGCGCGACATCGCTGTCCTCGTTCTCGCCGAGCGCCGTCAGGTATTCGGCGCCGAGGTTCGAGGTCATGATGATCATCGTGTTGCGGAAGTCCACGGTGCGGCCCTGGCCATCGGTCAGGCGGCCGTCGTCGAGGACCTGCAGCAGCACGTTGAAGACATCCGGATGCGCCTTCTCGATCTCGTCGAACAGCACGACCTGATAGGGCCGGCGGCGGACGGATTCGGTGAGCGCACCGCCTTCCTCATAGCCGACATAGCCGGGAGGCGCGCCGATCAGCCGGGCAACGGAATGCTTCTCCATATATTCCGACATGTCCATGCGCTGGATCGCCGTCTCGTCGTCGAACAGGAAGCGGGCGAGCGCCTTGGTCAGCTCCGTCTTGCCGACGCCGGTCGGACCGAGGAAGATGAACGAGCCGATCGGCCGGTTCGGATCCTGCAGGCCGGCGCGGGCACGGCGGACGGCGCGGGAGACCGCCTGTACGGCATCGCCCTGGCCGACGACCCACTTGCCGAGTTCGTCCTCCATGCGCAGGAGCTTGTCGCGCTCGCCTTCCAGCATCTTGTCCACGGGGATGCCCGTCCAGCGGGAGACCACATGGGCGATGTTGTCGGGGGTCACGACCTCCTGCACCATCGGATCGACGTCGCCGACGTCGCGGCCCTCGGCCTCCTCCAGCTCCTTTTCGAGCTTCGGGATGATGCCGTAGGCAAGTTCGCCGGCGCGCTGGAACTCACCCTTGCGCTGGGCAATGGCCAGTTCGTTGCGCAGCTCGTCGAGCTGGCGCTTGAGGTCCGCGGCGCGGCCGAGCTTGGACTTTTCCGCCTGCCAGCGCGCAGTCAGCGCATCGGCTTCCTCTTCCAGCGCGGCAAGGTCGATCTCGAGCTTTTCGAGCCGGTCCTGCGACGAGCGGTCGGTCTCCTTCTTCAGGGCCTCGCGCTCGATCTTGAGCTGGATGATGCGGCGGTCGAGCTCGTCGAGCTCTTCCGGCTTGGAATCGACCTGCATGCGCAGCCGCGAGGCGGCTTCGTCCATCAGGTCGATCGCCTTGTCCGGCAGGAAGCGATCCGTGATGTAGCGGTTGGAAAGCGTCGCGGCGGCGACCAGGGCCGAATCGGAGATGCGGACCTTGTGGTGCTGCTCGTACTTTTCCTTGAGGCCGCGCAGGATCGAGATCGTGTCCTCGACGGTCGGCTCCTCGACCATGACGGGCTGGAACCTTCGGGCAAGGGCGGCGTCCTTCTCGACATGCTTGCGGTACTCGTCGAGCGTGGTCGCGCCGACGCAGTGCAGTTCACCCCGGGCAAGCGCGGGCTTCAGCAGGTTGGAAGCGTCCATCGCCCCGTCCGCCTTGCCGGCGCCGACCAGCGTGTGCATCTCGTCGATGAACAGGATGATCTCGCCGTCTTCCGCCTGCACTTCGGCAAGCACGGCCTTCAGGCGTTCCTCGAACTCGCCGCGATATTTCGCACCGGCGATCAGCGCGCCCATATCAAGCGCCATCAGCTTCTTGTCCTTCAGGCTTTCCGGCACGTCGCCATTGACGATGCGCAACGCAAGGCCCTCGGCGATGGCGGTCTTGCCGACGCCCGGCTCGCCGATGAGGACGGGGTTGTTCTTGGTACGGCGCGACAGGACCTGGATCGTGCGGCGGATTTCGTCGTCGCGGCCGATCACCGGGTCGAGCCGGCCTTCCCGCGCATCGGCGGTGAGGTCGCGGGCGAATTTCTTCAGCGAATCGAAGCCCTGCTCGGCGCTCGCCGTATCGGCGGTGCGGCCCTTGCGGATGTCGTTGATCACCTGGTTGAGCGACGTCGGCGTCACGCCGGCCTTGGCGAGGATCTCGGAGGTCGCGGCGGACTTCTCGATGGCGAGCGCCAGCAGCAGGCGTTCGACGGTGACGAAGCTGTCACCGGCCTTCTTGGCGGCTTCTTCCGCGGTGGAGAAGACTTTTGCGAGCGGCTGGGCGAGATAGACCTGCCCGTTGCCGCCGGAAACCTTCGGCAGCTTGGCAAGCGCGGCGTCGTTGGCGATCCGCGCCTCGCGCGCATTGCCGCCGGCCCGCTCGATCAGCGAAGTCGCCATGCCCTGCTCGTCATCGAGCAGGACCTTCAGAACGTGTTCGGGCGTGAACTGCGGATTGCCGTCCGCAAGCGCCTTGGTCTGGGCGGATTGCAGGAATCCGCGAACGCGCTCGGAGTATTTTTCGATATTCATCATCTGCCTCCATAACTCGGCCGGCCCATCAGGCACCGGTCGACGATTCAGGATAGGGCTCCCGTCAAGGCGAGCCCTTCATGCGGGTCCCCGGCCGTGCGACCGGTCAACCGCCTGAAGCGAATATGGTGGAGGCATTTTCGGAATTAAAGGGGAACTTCCGGCAGCCGGGAACAGATTTTTCGAGGCCCGCCTGCGCAAACGCAAGAACCCGGCACAGGGCCGGGTTCCTCGACTGGTCGGCGGAGCGAATCCTATTCCGAAGCGGCTTCGAGCGCGGGGGCGTCATCGCCCGAAGGCTGGCCGTCTCCCTCGCCCGCCTGGCCTTCGCCGCGACGCGGACGGCGCGGGCGGGCAGCGTTGCGGCGACGCGGCGCACGGCCACCGGCCGGTGCTGCGGCTTCCTCTTCGAGCGCGACTTCCGCCGGGGTGCCTTCGATCACCGGCTGCGGGCCGGAACCGTCGACGACGACGGGCTGCTCGACGGGCGCGGCGGCAGCCGGTGCCTGGTCCTCGACGGGCGTCGAATCGATCTCGTCGGGATCGCGGTCGAAACCGTCGCGATCGTTGAAGTCGCCGCGGTCGGAATTGTCGGAGCGCTCTTCACGCGGGAAGCGTTCCTGCATCTGCGCCTGGGCGGCGGCAATGATGCGGTTGTAGTGCTCGGCGTGCTGAAGATAGTTTTCCGCCATGACGCGGTCGCCGGCGCTCTGGGCGTCGCGGGCAAGCGCTGCGTACTTCTCGGCGATATGCTGGGCCGTGCCCCTGATCTTCACGTCCGGACCCGAGCTGTCATAGGTCCGCGTGAGGGGATTGCCGCCCTTGCGGTGGCTGTTGTTGCTATTGTTGTTGTTATTATTGTTATTGTTACGCCCGCGGCCGCGCTTGTTTTGCTGTCCTGGCCTCATATGTCACTCACCTAACGTATCGTGGTATCGATGATTCATGTGTCTGCAAGCCTGATCGGGACACGCCAGATCAAGCATCCTTACCCGCGGGCAAACCACGCCGGTCGGTGGTCCTGTCGCCGTAAGACGTCAAATTAACAGGTACCCGCACAGGGCAGTCTTCAACCCTAGCAACTCTTCGAGAGAGCAATCCTCGCGATCGGGTCATACAGGAGCAAATCCCTGTGGCATGACCTCTTGCCCAGTGCGTGGCCGCAAACTATCCCGCTTCCTTCACAATTCCAAGCCTTTTCTTTGCGGCTTCGGAATTTGCTTCGCCTGTGCAAGGAAATTTACACAGTCCATGCATTTGCGAAGACGAGAACGCGGTCGTTGCCGCCGAGATCCTGCACCGCCTCGATACGCGCAAAACCGTGTTCGCGCATGATCGCGGTGACCTGATCCTTCTGGTCGTAACCGATCTCGTAAGCCACCAGGCCGTTTTCCCGAAGATGAGCATCCGCCCCCGCCGCGATGGCCCGATAGGCATCCAGCCCGTCGTCTCCGCCATCCAGCGCCAGGATCGGATCGTGGAGCCGGACGTCCTCGTCCAGCGTTCCGATCACGGAGCGGACGATATAGGGTGGATTTGACACGATGATGTCGAAGGCCCCGGTCACGGCTGCAAACCAGTCGCTCTCGACCGTCTCGAAGCGGCCGGCGACCCCATTGATGTCGGCATTGCGCCGCGCCGTTTCAAGGGCCCCGGCCGAAAGATCGGCGCCGATCCCGGTCGCGCCGGGCACGAGGTCGAGCAAGGCAAGGCAGATCGCGCCGGTTCCCGTGCCGAGATCGAGGATCCGGCAGCCGCCGCCCGCGACCATTCTCAACGCATGGGGCACGAGCGCATCGACGAGGACTTCCGTATCCGGCCTCGGCTCCAACGTTTCGGGGGAGAGCATGAGGTCGAGCCGCGAAAAGGCCCGGTGGCCGAGGATGCGGTGCACTGGCTCGCGCGCCACGCGCCGCGCCAATGCATCCTCGATCATCGCTCTTTCGGACGCATCCAGCAGGCGCGCGCCATCGGTGACGAAGGCGGTGGAGGAAAGCTTGAGAAGGCCGGCGATCAGCAGCCGCGCATCCTGCGCTCCATCCGCAATGCCCGCCGCGCAAAGCCGGCGCCGCGCCGACGCCAGCGTTTCGGCGAGCGTCACGCCGCTCATCGGCCCTGTTCGCCGAGCTGCGCCAACTGGCCGGCCTGATAGTCCGCCAGCAGCGCATCGACCACTTCGTCGATTTCGCCGATCATCATCCGGTCGAGCTTGTAGAGCGTCAGGTTGATGCGGTGATCGGTGACGCGGCCCTGCGGGAAATTGTAGGTGCGGATGCGCTCCGAACGGTCGCCCGAGCCGACCTGGCTCTTGCGGTCGGCCGAGCGCTCGCTGTCGGCGCGCTGACGCTCCATGTCGTAGAGCCGCGAACGCAGGATCTGCATGGCCTTGGCGCGGTTCTGGTGCTGCGACTTTTCCGAGCTCGTCACGACGAGGCCCGTCGGCAGGTGGGTGATTCGCACGGCCGAGTCCGTCGTGTTGACGTGCTGACCGCCGGCACCGGAGGAACGCATCGTGTCGATGCGGATATCCTCGGCGCGGATCTCGATGTCGATCTCTTCCGCCTCCGGCAGCACGGCGACCGTGGCGGCAGAGGTATGGATGCGCCCGCTCGCCTCCGTCTCCGGAACGCGCTGCACGCGGTGCACGCCCGATTCGAACTTCAGCTTGGCGAAGACGCCGCGCCCGGTGATCGTCGCGATGATTTCCTTGAAGCCGCCCGCTTCCCCCTCGCTGGAGGAGATGACCTCGACCTTCCAGCCATGCGCGGCGGCATAGCGTTCGTACATGCGGAAAAGGTCGCCGGCAAACAGCGCCGCCTCGGAGCCGCCCGTGCCGGCGCGGATTTCGAGGATCGCGCTCTTCTCGTCGGCGGCATCCTTCGGGAGAAGCAGGATCTGCATCTCCTTTTCGAGGCCCTCGAGACGCTCCTTCAGGTCCGGCAGCTCCATTTCCGCAAGGTCGCGCATCTCGCGGTCCGTCGCCTTGTCGGCGAGTAGCACCTCCAGATCGGCGATCTCGCCACCCACCTTCTCGTATTCACGCACCTTCGCCACGACGGGCTGCAGCTCGGAATATTCGGAGGCAAGACGCACATAGGTCTCCGAATCCGGCCCCGCCGACATGCGCGCCTCGATCTCGCCGAAACGGCGTTCGAGTTCGCGCATCTTTTCAACGGGAAGCTTCGCCACCGTTCAACTCCAGTCCAGGTCTTTAAAGCGGAATGCCGTTCTCGGCCGCAAAGTCGGTGAGAATCTGGCGAATGGACGCCGTCGGCTTCAAATCGTCGATGGCCGGCGTCAGCACCGCTTCCAGCTTGCCCGCATCGAGCGCCAGCAGCATCGACTTCACCGGCCCGATCGCCGCCGGCGACATGGAGACCGAACGGAAGCCGATGCCGAGCAGCGCCATCGCCGAGATCGGCTTGCTCGCCATCTCGCCGCAGAGCGTCACGGATGTGTCGTTGCGAATGCCGGCGCGCACGATGTCGCGCAGGATGCGCAGGAACGGCCTGCCGAGCGTGTCGAAACGGTCGGAGACGCGGGCATTGCCCCGGTCCACCGCCATGGCGAACTGGAAGAGGTCGTTCGAGCCGACCGAGACGAAATCGACCTCGGCCATCAGCTCGTCGAGCTGCCAGAGCAGCGACGGCACTTCCAGCATGGCGCCGAACTGCAGCTTCTTCGGCAACTGCTCGCCGAGCTTGGACTGGCGCTGGATCTCTTTCTGCAGGAGGTCGCGGACCTCCCGGAGCTCGGAAACCTCCGTCACCATCGGCAGCATCAGCCGCAGATCGGCCCCGGCCGTCGCCCGCAGCATGGCGCGAAGCTGGGTGCGCAGAAGGCCCGGCCGGTCGAGCGACAGGCGGATGGCGCGCCAGCCGAGCGCCGGGTTCTCCTCCTCCGCCGCGCGGAAATAGGGCACGACCTTGTCGCCACCGATATCGAGCGTGCGGAAGGTGACGGGACGCCCGCCCGCATGCTTCAGCACATTGCGGTAGAAGGCTTCCTGCTCCTCCGCCTTCGGCATGGTCGAGGCGATCATGAACTGGAGCTCGGTGCGGAAGAGGCCGATGCCGGACGCACCCGATTCGTTGAGATGCGGCAGGTCGACCAGAAGGCCGGCATTCATCTGGAGATTGATCTCGCAGCCGTCCTTCGTGACCGGCTCGACGGCCCGCAGCGCCCGGTACTGCTCCTGCCGGCGGGCGCGGAAGCGCACCTTCTCCTCGTAGGAGCGCTGGAGATCGGGCAGCGGCCGCAGATGCACGCGCGCGTCGTCGCCGTCGACGATGATCGGATCGCCGTTTTCCGCAAGCGCCACCGCGCCGGCCGCCTGGCCGACGACCGGAATGCCCATGGCCCGCGCGACGATCACCACATGGCTCGTCACCGCGCCTTCTTCCAGCACGAGGCCGCGCACGTTCTCGCGCGGATAGTCGAGAAGCTCGGCCGCACCCATGGCGCGCGCGACGACGATCGCGTCGTTGGGGAAGCTGCTCGCCGAAAGCTTGGCGCCATAGCCGGTAAGCTGGCGCAGGAGGCGGTTCGCAAGATCGTCAAAATCGTGCATGCGCTCGCGCAGATAGGGATCCGTCAGGCGGATCATCCGCGCCTTGGTCTCGCTCTGCACCCGCTCGACCGCCGCTTCCGCCGTCAGGCCGTTGCGGATCGCCTCTTCGAGCTTCCGCACCCAGCCGCGGTCATGGGCGAACATGCGGTAGGTCTCCAGCACCTCGCGGTGCTCGCCCTCCATGGAAATCTCGCGGCGCGACAGCATGTCGTCGATGGAGATGCGCAGCGAACCGAGCGCCTCGGCGAGACGGCCGAGCTCATGCTCGGAATCCTCGTTGAGGAGGTTCGTGACGACGATGCGCGGCTCGTGCAGCACGACATAGCCGAGGCCGATGCCCTCGCCGAAGCTCGAACCCTCGATGCCGACGGGACGGGAAAGGTCGAGCTCGAGGCCTGGCTTGGTGAGCTTCTTCAGCTCGCCGGTCGCCACCATCTCGGCGATCACCATCGCCGTCGTTTCGAGCGCCTCGACCTCGTCCTCGCGGTAGGTGCGGCTTGCCTTGTTCTGCACGACGAGAACGCCGAGCGCCCGGCCGGTGCGCAGGATCGGAACGCCGAGGAAGGAGTGATAGATCTCCTCGCCCGTTTCCGGCAGATAGGTGAAGGCGGGGTGCGACTGGGCGTCGGAAAGGTTCAGCGGCCGCGCGGAGGCCGCGATGGTGCCGACGAGGCCCTGGCCCATCTTGAGCTGGGCAAGGTGGACGGCGCCGGGATTGAGGCCTTCGGTGGCATAGAGTTCGAGAACGCCGTCGGAGCGCAGCACATAGACGGAACACACCTCCGCGACCATGTTCTGCGCGATCTGGCGCACGATCTGGTCAAGGCGCTCCTGCGGCTCGAGCGGCTCCGCCATCAGTTCGCGCAGCCGCTTGAGAAGAACGCGCGGACCCGCGGAGAGGTCTCTCATCGCGTGGCGTCTCCCGAAAATGACGTTACCCACCGGCGCAGGCCCGCGCCGGTGATCATGAGATCGGCGCCGAGTCGGCCGGTCCCTACTTCTTATCGAGACCGTAGACGGAATGCAAAGTCCGAACGGCCAGTTCCGCATAGGGGCCGTCGATCAGGATGGAAATCTTGATCTCGGAGGTGGTGATGGCCTTGATGTTGATGCCCTTGTCGGCAAGCGCGCGGAAGGCCGAGGCGGCGACGCCCGCATGGCTGCGCATGCCGATGCCGATGACCGAAACCTTCACGAGGCCCGTCTCGTGCTGGATCACGTCGAAGCCGACCTGTTCCTTGGCGGCTTCGAGAACCTTGATCGCCTTCTCCATGTCGCCCGAGGGAACGGTGAAGGTCATGTCGGTCTTCGAACCGTCCTCGGAAATGTTCTGGACGATCATGTCGACATTGATATGGGATTCGGCCAGCGGGCCGAAGATCGCGGCCGAAACGCCCGGCCGGTCGGCGACGCGGCGGAGCGAGATCTGCGCTTCATCCTTGGCATAGGCAATGCCCGTTACGACTTCCTGTTCCACGATCTCTTCCTCATCACAAATCAGCGTACCGGGCGGGTTCAGAAGATCGCCCATGCCCGGCGCATCGGGATCCTCGAAAGAGGAGCGAACGAAGGTGCGCACCTTGTGCACCATGGCAAGCTCGACCGAGCGCACCTGAAGGACCTTGGCGCCGAGCGAGGCCATTTCGAGCATTTCCTCGAAGGCGATCTTCTTGAGGCGGCGGGCCTTCGGCTCGATGCGCGGGTCGGTCGTGTAGACGCCGTCGACATCGGTATAGATATCGCAGCGGTCCGCCTTGACGGCGGCGGCGATGGCGACGGCGGAGGTATCCGAGCCGCCGCGGCCGAGCGTCGCGACGCGGTTGTCCGGGCCGAGACCCTGGAAGCCGGCGACGACGGCGACCTGGCCCTCGCCCATGCGGCGGATCATTTCCGCGCCGTCGATGTCGAGGATGCGGGCGGCGCCGTGGGCGTTGTCGGTGCGGATCGGGATCTGCCAGCCCTGCCAGGAGCGGGCATTGATGCCCATCGACTGGAGCGCGATGGCAAGAAGCCCGGCGGTCACGAGTTCGCCCGAGGCGACGATGGCGTCGTATTCGCGCGCATCGTAGAAGGGCGAGTTCGCGCCCGTGACCTTCGGCATGTTCTGCACCCAGGCGACGAGCTCGTTGGTCTTGCCGGACATGGCCGACACGACGACGGCGACCTCGTGGCCGGCTTCGACCTCGCGTTTCACATGGCGGGCCACATTGTGGATACGGTCGAGGTCAGCGACGGACGTTCCGCCGAATTTCATCACGATGCGTGCCATGGGTGTACCGCTATTCCAGATAGTCGCGCGAGCGCGCGGGAGAAACCGCGGGGTCTCTTAGCGGAAGACCCCGCACAGCGCAATGCATGGTTTCCGCAAACTGTACCAATCGGTACGGTATCGCGTACGAAAAGGCCCGCGCACCTTTCGGCACGCGGGCAAAGGGGATCGGATGACGGTGGCTGCGGGCGGCCAGCCGCCCGCGAGCCTTGTTACTTCTGCCAGCTCTTGACCAACTCGTCGTAGTTGACGGTCTGGGGCTGTTCCTTCTCGTTCTCGATCTTGAGCTGCGGAGCAAGGTTGCCCTTGGCGACGGCATCCTTGTTCCAGTATTCGAGATCGTGCTCCTCGGCGAGCTTCGGACCCATGTCGCCCTGGACGCCGGCGCGTTCGAGGCGGCCGAGCACCTTCTCCTGTTCGGCGCACAGCGAGTCCATGGCTTCCTGCGCGGTCTTGGCGCCGGATGCCGCATCGCCGATCGCCTGCCACCAGAGCTGGGCGAGCTTCGGATAGTCAGGAATGTTCGTGCCGGTCGGCGACCACT
Source organism: Shinella sp. PSBB067 (assembly GCF_016839145.1). NCBI lineage: Bacteria > Pseudomonadati > Pseudomonadota > Alphaproteobacteria > Hyphomicrobiales > Rhizobiaceae > Shinella > Shinella sp. PSBB067. The sequence goes on from NZ_CP069303.1 coordinate 3,344,871, forward strand.
GCAGGCGGGCCGGCGAACGGTAGAACTCGACGAGGCCGCCGAGCTTCGGCGCGCGATCGGTGAAGGACTGGTGATCGAGCGTGGACTGGCGAATGAAGGTGAGGCCGACATGGCTCTTCTTCACGTCGACGGTCTTGGACGTCACGAACTGCGCATAGAGCCAGGCGGCCTTCGCGCGGTCGTCGGGGGTGGACTTCATCAGCGTCCAGGAACCGGCGTCCTGGTAGCCGAGCTTCATGCCGTCCTTCCAGTAGACGCCATGCGGCGACGGAGCGAAGCGCCACTTCGGCGTGCCGTCCGCATTCACGACCGGCAGGCCTTCCTTCACGAAGTCGGCGGTGAAGGCCGTATAGGTGAACATCTGCTGGGCGACCTCACCCTGCGAGGGAACGGGACCGGATTCGGAGAAGTTCATGCCACCTGCCGACGGCGGAGCATAGGCCTTGATCCAGTCGAGATACTTCTGGATGGCATAGACCGAGGCCGGGCCGTTGGTGTCGCCGCCGCGCGCAACGCACGAGCCGACCGGACGCGAGTTCTCGTCGACCTTGATGCCCCATTCGTCGACCGGCAGGCCGTTCGGAATGCCCTTGTCGCCGTTGCCGGCCATCGAGAGCCAGGCGTCGGTGAAGCGCCAGCCGAGCGACGGGTCCTTCTTGCCGTAGTCCATGTGGCCGAAGACCTTCTTGCCGTCGATCTCGCGGCCGGTGAAGAATTCGGCGATGTCCTCATAGGCCGACCAGTTGACCGGAACGCCGAGGTCGTAGCCGTACTTCGCCTTGAAGTCCGCCTTGTTCTTCTCGTCGTTGAACCAGTCGTAGCGGAACCAGTAGAGGTTCGCGAACTGCTGGTCGGGAAGCTGGTAGAGCTTGCCGTCCGGCGCGGTCGTGAAGGACTTGCCGATGAAGTCGTCGACATCGAGGCCCGGATTGGTGACGTCCTTGCCTTCATTCGCCATGAAGTCGGTCAGCGCGCGGGCCTGCTTGTAGCGCCAGTGCGTGCCGATGAGGTCCGAGTCGTTGACATAGGCGTCGTAGATGTTCTCGCCCGACTGCATCTGCGTCTGCAGCTTCTCGATGACGTCGCCCTCGCCGATGAGGTCGTGCGTGATCTTGATGCCGGTGATGGCGGTGAAGGCCGGCGCAAGGACCTTCGATTCGTATTCATGCGTGGTCAGCGTTTCGGAAACGACCTTGATGTCCATGCCGGCGAAGGGCTTGGCGGCATCGACGAACCATTGCATTTCCTTTTCCTGGTCGGCGCGCGACAGCGATGAGAGATCGCCGATCTCCGAATCCAGGAACTTCTTGGCAGCATCCATGTCCGCGAATGCGGAGCCGGTGAACGCCAGCAGCAGGACTGCCGTCGTCGTGAGAAGTTGCTTTCGCATTTTAGTCCTCCCTTGGGGTTTGCGATTGCAGTGCGAAGGCCCCCTCGTTTCTCCCCGGGGCCTCCATTCCGGGTGCCTAGACGAAGCGGAAAACGCCGATGGCGTAGACCACGGACAAGGCAAGGGCCCACCACAGGCTGGAGCCGACGAGGCCCAGCCATGCGAGTTGAATGAACGCCGAGCCGAGCAGCGACACGAACAATCGGTCGCCGCGCGTCGTCTCGAAGCGCAGGATGCCGACGCGCGGGGCACCGCCCGGCCGGGCATATTCCCAGACCGCCATCAGCGCGATCAGCAGGAAGATGGTGAGGAAGAACATGGCCGTGGGGAACGACCAGGCCATCCAGCCGCCCGGAACGAGCGGGGCGAACCAGTCGCGCGCGCCGTCCTTGACCGGCAGCACCGTGACGAGCAGGCCCGTGGCGGCGGCATAGATGGCGAGCACCACGGCGAGCGCCACGGGCCAGCGATTGTTGCGGTTGGCGACGGCAGCCATCGGCCCCTCCCCCTCAGACGCGGCCAAGGGCAAAGCCCTTGGCGATGTAGTTGCGGACGAAATAGATCACGAGCGCGCCGGGAATGATGGTCAGCACGCCGGCCGCGGCCAGCACGCCCCAGTCCATGCCGGAGGCCGAGACCGTGCGCGTCATCGTGGCGGCGATGGGCTTGGCATCCGTCGTCGTCAGCGTGCGGGCGATCAGGAGCTCGACCCAGGAGAACATGAAGCAGAAGAAGGCGGCCACCCCGATGCCCGAGGCGATCAGCGGCACGAAGATCTTCGTGAAGAAGCGCGGGAAGGAATAGCCGTCGATATAGGCGGTCTCGTCGATCTCCTTCGGCACGCCCGACATGAAGCCTTCCAGGATCCAGACGGCGAGCGGCACGTTGAACAGGCAATGCGCGATGGCTACGGCGATATGCGTGTCGATCAGGCCGAAGGCCGAATAGAGCTGGAAGAACGGCAGCGCGAAGACGGCCGGCGGCGCCATGCGGTTGGTCAGCAGCCAGAAGAACAGGTGCTTGTCGCCGAGGAAGCGGTAGCGCGAGAAGGCATAGGCCGCCGGCAACGCCACCGAGATCGAGATGATCGTGTTCAGGACCACATAGATGATCGAGTTGATATAGCCGGAATACCAGGCCGGATCGGTGAATATCACCGCATAGTTGCGCAGTGTCGGGTTCGCCGGCCACAGCGAGAAGACGCCGGTGATCTCGGTGTTGGTCTTGAAGCTCATGTTGACGAGCCAGTAGATCGGCAACATCAGGAAGACGATGTAGATGGTGGGCACGATCCAGGAGAAGCTGCGCTTGCTGCCGGCGCCGGCTCTTGCGCCGGCGCTGCTCGCAACGCTCGTTCCGATGGTGCTTGCGGTGGTTGCCTGTGAGGTCATGGTTTCCTCCCTCACGCCTGTTCGTCGCTGCTGGTCATGACCGTGTAGAAGATCCACGACAACAGCAGGATGATCAGGAAGTAGATGATGGACATGGCCGCGGCCGGGCCAAGGTCGAACTGGCCGATCGCCATCTTGACGAGGTCGATCGAAAGGAACGTGGTCGAGTTGCCGGGGCCGCCGCCGGTGACGACGAAGGGCTCGGTATAGATCATGAAGCTGTCCATGAAGCGCAGCAGGAAGGCGATGAGCAGCACGCGCTTCATCTTCGGAAGCTGGATGTAGCGGAACACCGCCCAGCGCGAGGCGCCGTCGATCTTGGCGGCCTGGTAATAGGCCTCCGGGATCGAGACGAGGCCGGCATAGCACAGCAGCACGACGAGGCTCGTCCAGTGCCACACGTCCATGACGATCAGCGTGACCCAGGCGTCGAAGACGTTGTTCACGTAATTGTAGTTGAAGCCGAGCCCATCGAGCACGCGGCCGAGCAGGCCGATGTCGACGCGGCCGAAGACCTGCCAGATCGTGCCGACGACGTTCCACGGAATGAGCAGCGGCAGCGCCATCAGCACGAGGCAGACCGGCACGCCGAGGCCCTTCTTCGGCATGTTGAGCGCGATCAGGATGCCGAGCGGGATCTCGAGGGCGAGGATGATCGCGGAAAAGAGCAGGTTGCGCCCGAGCGCTTCCCAGAAGCGGTCGGATTCAAGGACGTCCGTGAACCAGCCGACGCCGTTCCAGAAGAACTCGTTGTTGCCGAACGTGTCCTGCACCGAATAGTTCACGACGGTCATCAGCGGCACGATGGCCGAGAAGGCCACCAGCAGCAGCATCGGCAGCACCATGAACCAGGCCTTGTTGTTCCAGGTCTTGTTCATCGTCAGCCCTCCCTGCCGACACGCCAGCTATCGGCGTAGATGTTGATGGCGGCGGGGTCGAAGGTGACGCGCGGATCGGCCGGGATCTCGCCGTCCTCCGGCACGACGATGGCGATCGGCTTGCCGGCGAATTCCGCCCGCACGATCTTCTGCCGGCCGATATCCTCGACCTTGCTGATCGAGACGGGCATGCCGTCGCGGGAAAGCGAGATGAATTCCGGGCGGATGCCGAGCTCGGTCTTCGCGCCGGCGGCGATCACCGGCGAATAGCCGAGGGTGATCGTCTCCTCGCCGACCCGGACGCTGCCGCCGTCGATGGCGGCCGGCAGGACGTTCATGCCCGGCGAACCGATGAAATAGCCGACGAAGGTGTGGCTCGGCTTTTCGAAGAGCTCGGCCGGCGTGCCGATCTGCACGATCTGGCCGTCATACATCACGACGACCTTGTCGGCGAAGGTCAGCGCCTCGGTCTGGTCGTGCGTGACATAGACCATGGTGAAGCCGAACTGGCGGTGCAGCTTCTTGAGCTGCGAGCGCAGCACCCATTTCATATGCGGGTCGATGACCGTCAGCGGCTCATCGAAGAGGATGGCGTTGACGTCGTTGCGCACGAGGCCGCGGCCGAGCGAGATCTTCTGCTTCTGGTCGGCGGTAAGGCCGCGCGCCGTCTTCTTCGCCCAGCCGGCAAGGTCGATCATTTCCAGGATCTCGCGCACGCGCCGGTCGACGTCCGGTTCGGCGACGCCGCGGTTGCGCAGCGGGAAGGCGAGATTGTCGTAGACCGTCATCGTGTCGTAGATGACCGGGAACTGGAAGACCTGCGCGATGTTGCGCTCCTGCGTCGACAGGTACGTCACGTCCTTTCCGTCGAAAAGGATGCGACCCTCCGACGGCTGCAGCAGGCCCGAGATGATGTTGAGCAGCGTGGTCTTGCCGCAGCCCGAGGGGCCGAGCAGCGCATAGGCGCCGCCATCGTTCCACTCGTGATGCACTTCCTTCAGCGCATAGTCCGCTTCCGATTTCGGCTTCTCGCCGTAGGAATGGCGGATGTGGTCGAGGTTGATGCGTGCCATGGTCTTCTCCTCACGCCGCCGCGGCGGCCGGCTCGGCCATCGCCCTGCCATCCGCACCGAACGCCATGAGATGGCGCGTGTCGACATGGACGGTGACGACCGCGTCGGGCTCGATGTCGTGGATGCCGGGCGCGAGCATGACCCAGCGGGTGCCCTCGAATTCGATGTGGATGAAGCTCTCCGAGCCCGCGATTTCCGAAATCGCCGTGCGCGCCTGGAGGCTCGCGGAGGCCGGGCTCTGGCTGGAAAGCGAAAGATGATGCGGCTGGAAGGCGATGGTGCAGGGACCGTCCGGCAGCGCGGAAAGATGCGCCGGCACCGGCAGCACCGGCTTGCCGCCGAGCTCGAAGTGATCGCCGGTCTTCACCACCTGCATCGTGTTGAGCGGCGGGTCGGCGAAGGTGCGGGCGGTCAGAAGGTCGTTTGGCCGGCGATAGACGTCGATGGTGCGGCCGAACTGGGTGATGCGCCCTTCCGACAGCGTCGCCGTGTTGCCGCCGAGAAGCAGCGCTTCGGAAGGCTCCGTCGTCGCATAGACGAAGATCGCGCCGGAGGCGGAAAAGATCTTCGGAAGCTCCAGCCGCAGCTCCTCGCGCAGCTTGTAGTCGAGATTGGCGAGCGGCTCGTCGAGCAGCACGAGGCTGGCATTCTTGACGATGGCGCGGGCGAGCGCCGTGCGCTGCTGCTGGCCGCCGGAAAGGTTGAGCGGCGTGCGGTCGAGATAGGGTGTCAGCTTCAGGAGCTCCGCCGCCTTGCGCACCTCGCGGTCGATGGTCGCCGCATCGGCGCCCTTGATGCGCATCGGCGAGGCGATGTTCTCGTAGACGGTCATCGCCGGGTAGTTGATGAACTGCTGGTAGACCATGGCGACACCGCGATCCTGCACGCGCACGCCCGTCACGTCCTTGCCGTCGAACCAGACGGAGCCGGAGGTCGGCTTGTCGAGCCCGGCCATCAGGCGCATCAGCGAGGTCTTGCCCGACAGCGTCGGGCCGAGCAGCACGTTGAGCGAGCCGCGCTCAAGCACGAGGTTGGTCGGGTGGATATGCGTCTCCGCCCCCGTCACCTTCGCGATGTTTCTCAGTTCCAGCATTCCTGTCTCCGTCGTTCCTCCCAGCCACCGGATCGGGTGTGCTAGTGGGGCGCCGCCCTTGCAGCCGCCATGTAGTCTTCCAGCGCGGCCGCTTCCGCGGCCGTCAGATGCAATCCTCGTTTGGTCCGCCGCCACAGCACGTCCTCGGCGTGCCGGGCCCATTCTTCCTTCATCAGCCAGCGCACCTCGCGCTCGTAGAGATCGCTGCCGAAATGCCGGCCGAGATCGTCCACCGTCTTCGCCCCCTCCAGCATCGCCTTCGCCCGCGTGCCGTAGAGGCGTATGAGCCGGCGGACATGGGCGGGCGCGAGAAAGGGAAATTGCGCGAAAAGTCCTTTCACCTCGGCATCGAAGCCGTCGACCGCAAAATCGCCGCCCGGCAGGCGGGATTGCGCGGTCCAGCAGTCCCCCTTCGCGCCGATCGCATCGCCGATCTTCTCCAGCGCCGATTCGGCAAGACGCCGGTAGGTGGTGAGCTTGCCGCCGAAGATGTTGAGCAGCGGGGCCTGCCCGTCGCCGCCCTCGACCTTCAGCACGTAGTCGCGCGTGGCTTCCTGCGCCTTGCTGGCGCCGTCGTCGAAGAGCGGGCGCACGCCGGAATAGGTCCAGACGATGTCCTCGCGCTTCACCGGATCGGCGAAGTATTCGCTCGCCGAGGCGCACAGATAGTCGATTTCCGCGTCGCTGATACGCGCATCGCGCGGATCGCCCTGGTAGTCGCGGTCGGTCGTGCCGATCAGCGTGAACTCTTCCTGGTAGGGAATGGCGAACATGATACGCCCGTCCGGGTTCTGGAAGAAGTAGGCGCGCGGATCGGAGAATTTCTTCTTCACGACGATATGGCTGCCCTGCACCAGGCGGACATTGTGCACATCGTTGCGGCCGAAGGCCGAGGACAGCACCTTGTCCACCCAGGGCCCGGCGGCGTTGACGAGCATGCGGGCGCGGACCGTCTCGCGGTCGCCCGTCGCGACATTCTCCGTCTCGACGTTCCAGTGGCCGTTCTGGCGCCGGGCGGTAACGACCTTGGTGCCGGTGCGGATATCCGCGCCGCGGTCGGCCGCGTCGCGCGCGTTCAGTACCACGAGGCGCGCATCGTCCACCCAGCCGTCGGAATATTCGAAGGCCTTGCGGAAAAACGTCTTCAGCGGCCTGCCCGCGGGGTCCTTGGCAAGGTCGAGCGTATCGGTCGCCGGCAGCAGCTTGCGGCCACCGATATAGTCGTAGAGGAAGAGGCCGAGACGGATGAGCCAGGCCGGGCGCAGGCCGCCCTTCTGGAACGGCAGCACGAAGCGCATCGGCCAGATGACATGCGGCGCCATGGCCCAGAGCACTTCGCGCTCCATCAGCGCCTCGCGCACGAGGCGGAATTCGTAATGCTCCAGATAGCGCAAGCCGCCGTGTATGAGCTTGGTGGAGGCGGAAGACGTGCCCGACGCGAAGTCCTCCATCTCGGCCAGCACGACCGAATAGCCCCGGCCCGCCGCGTCACGCGCGATGCCGCAGCCATTGATGCCGCCGCCGATGACGAAAATATCGCGGATCACGTCGCCGTCCAAGTTCCCCTCCCATTTCGCATCGCACAAATTTGCGCAGTTGCGAAAGCATGGAGAGTTAAAACGAAAACATTCCGAATGTCAAACGAATGCGAGAAGAAATACCGCCTCTCCCGTCAGGCCTGCACCGCCGTCTCGACCAGGCGCACGTCATGCTCCTGGCAAATGCTGCGAATGCCCTCGGAAGGACAGCGGTCCGTGATGAAAGTGTGGACCTGCGAGAGATGTCCGATGCGCACCGGCGCGGTCCTTTCGAATTTGGTGGAATCCGAAACCAGGATGACGTGACGCGCATTGGCGATGATCGCCTGCGCGACCTTCACCTCGCGGTAGTCGAAATCGAGCAGCGCGCCGTCCTCGTCGATGGCCGAAACGCCGATCACCGCATAGTCCACCTTGAACTGGCGGATGAAATCGACCGCCGCCTCCCCGACGATGCCGCCGTCCGCACCGCGCACGACACCGCCGGCAATGACGACCTCGATCGAGGGATAGACGCGCAAGCGGTTGGCCACGTTGATGTTGTTGGTGATGACCATCAGTTCCCTGTGATCCAGCAGCGCCTCGCCGACGGCCTCCGTCGTCGTGCCGATATTGATGAAGAGCGAGGAATTGTCGGGGATCATGCCCGCGGCGGCGCGGCCGATCGCCTGCTTTTCCGGCGCGGCGATGGAGCGGCGGGCCTCGTATTTGACATTCTCGTTACCGCTCGGGAACAGCGCGCCGCCATGGATGCGCGTCAGCACCTTGTTGTCGCAGAGATCGTTGAGGTCCTTGCGGATGGTCTGGGGCGTCACGGAGAAGCGCGCCGCGAGGTCCTCCACGAGCACGCGGCCCTCGGCCTTGGCGAGATCGACGATCTCCGCCTGGCGACCTGTCAGAAACATCGGCTCCTCCACTGCTTTCGTTTGCTTTCATAATATGCAAAAACGAAAGCACATCAATTGATCATCCTGCCTTCTTGGAGTGGGCGCGTCTTTTTGTGATACTGCGCGGACGGCAGGTGACCGGGGAGGAAGACACATGTTTCATCCAGCCTTGTTCAAGGGCGAGAATGTCGTCGTGACCGGCGCGGGACGCGGCATCGGGCTGGAGATCGCCCGCCAGTTCCTCGATTGCGGCGCCCATGTGCTGCTGCACGGTGGCAGGGCCGCCCACGATCCGCTTCCCGAATTTCTCGAAAACGCCGTCGCCGAGGCCCGCGCCCATGTCGTCTATTCGGATTTCCTCGTCGAAGGCGGCGTCGGCGCGCTGCTGCAACGGGCGGACAGCCTCTTCCCGCATGTCGACGTGCTGATCAACAATGCCGGCACCATGGTCGGCCGGTTCCCCGCCGCCGACCTCACGGACGAGGAATACGAGACCGTCGTGCGCCTCAACCAGACCTCCGTCGTCGAGGTGACGCGCGGCCTGCTGCGCTCGCTCCGCCGCGCGCCGCACGCGGCCATCGTCAACACGGTGTCGATTTCGGCCCTGACCGGCGGCAGCCCCGGCTCGGCGATCTATTCCGCCACCAAGGCCTTCGTCTCGACCTATTCCAAGGGCCTTGCCCGCGAGCTCGCCCCTGACGGCATCCGCGTCAACTGCGTCTCGCCCGGCACGATCACCACCGATTTCCATTCGCGCTATTCCTCCGCCGAAAAGCTGGAGGCGACGCGCAGGACCATTCCCCTGCAACGGCTCGGGACGGCGGAGGACTGCGCGCCCGCCTATCTCTTCCTCGCCTCGAATGCGCTTTCGGGCTACGTCACCGGCCAGGTGCTGGAGGTGAACGGCGGCCAGCTCATCTGCTGACCGGCCGCGCTCAGGCGTTCATGTCGATGACGACGCGTCCTTTCACCTTGCCGTCGAGAATCCTGTTCGCGAGGTCCGGCAGGTCGGACAGGCGGTGCTCCACGACCATGGCCTCCAGCTTGTCCATCGGCAGGTCCGAGGCGATGCGGTTCCAGGCATCGACGCGCTGGTCATAGGGCCGCATCACCGAATCGATGCCGAGCAGGCTGACGCCGCGCAGCAGGAACGGAATGACCGTGAAGGACGGCACGGCGGCCCCGCCGGCAAGACCGACGGAAGCGACGGCGCCGTCATATTTCATCTGCTTGAGCACCCGCGCCAGCATCTCGCCGCCGACCGCGTCGATCGCGCCGGCCCACCGCTCGGATTCAAGCGGCCGGCTGTTCGCCTCGGCGAGTTCCGCACGGTCGATGATCGTCTCGGCGCCGAGTTCCCTCAGGTAGTCCGCCGTCTCCGGCCGGCCGGTCACGGCGGCGACCGAATAGCCGAGCCGGGCCAGGAGCGCGACGGCGACCGAGCCGACGCCGCCGGCAGCCCCCGTCACCAGGACCTCGCCCTTCAACGGCGAAAGTCCGGCCTTTTCCAGCGCGACAATGGAGAGCATGGACGTGAGCCCCGCCGTGCCGATCGCCATGGCCTGCCGCGTCGAGACCTCCGACGGCAGCGGCACCAGCCAGTCGGCCTTCACCTTCGCGCGCGTCGCATAGCCGCCCCACCATATCTCGCCGACCCGCCAGCCCGTCAGCACCACCCGGTCGCCGGGCCGGTAGCGCGGGTCGTCGGACGCCTCGACGGTGCCGGCGAAATCGACGCCCGGCACATGCGGGAAGCTGCGCACCAGCCCGCCCTTGCCGTTGATGCAGAGCCCGTCCTTGTAGTTGAGCGTCGAATATTCGACCGCGACGGTGACGTCCCCGTCGGGAAGCCTCGAATCGTCGAGCTCGCGGATCGCGGCGGATACCGCGCCATCCCCGCCCTTTTCGACCAGCAATGCCTGAAACGTCATGGCGTCCTCCTCGTGGATCCCTTTGCCGTCACAGATATAGGGCGCGGGGCATTGGTGCCGCCACTGTTCTTTTGTATCAAGAGCGTGGAGGCGCGGTTCCCGATGATAGACAAGCTCGAATATTTCATTGCACTCGCCCGCGAGAAGCACTTCGCCCGCGCGGCCGAGGAACTCGGCATTTCCCAGCCGACGCTGTCGGCGGCCATCCGGCAGTTGGAGGGCCAGCTCGGCGTGATGCTCGTCGTGCGCGGCTCGCGCTTCCAGGGCCTGACGCCGGAAGGCCAGCGCGTGCTGGAATGGGCCCGCCGCATCGTCGGCGACACGCGCACCATGCGCGAGGAGATGCGCGCGGCGCGCAAGGGCCTTTCCGGCCACATCCGGCTCGCCGCCATTCCGACGACGCTCGCCATGGTGCCGCGCATCACCGCGCCGTTTCAGGAAAAGCACCCGGACGTCACCTTCTCCATCGTGTCCACCACGTCGATCCGGATCCTCGGCCTGCTCGAAAATCTCGAGATCGACGCCGGCCTCACCTATCTCGAAAACGAGCCGCTCGGCCGCGTCACCAGCGTGCCGCTGCTGCAGGAGCATTATTGCCTCATCACGGCAAAGGGCGGCCCGTTTTCGGATCGCGAAAGCGTGACCTGGCAGGAAGCCGGTAGCGTTAGGCTTTGCCTATTGACCGCCGACATGCAGAACCGCCGCATCATCAACCGCCACTTCGCCGAGGCGGGCATTTCGGTCGAGCCGTCGCTGGAATCGAACTCGATGATCGTGCTGCTCTCCCATGTGCGCACCGGGCGCTGGTGCAGCATCATGCCGCGAAATGTCGCCAAATCCTTCGGATTTCATGACGAAATAAGTATAGTTTCCCTTGCCGAGCCCAATCCGAACCACACTGTCGGCCTCGTCGCCACCCACCGCGAGCCGTTCACCCCGCTCGTCTCCGCCCTCCTGCACGAGGCGCGCATCCTTGCCGAAACGGGCATGGGCTGATAGGAATTTTCTATTGACCAACGGGACAGCTTTATTGACCCGTCGTGTCATGACTGAGAAGCTGTTAGAATAGTCCGCGGAGATCGACTGGGTTCCGGTTTTCGCCGAACAGTTTCAACGGCATCGGCGCATCGAACCCGGTTTTCTTCGCAGTGGTTCGTTCGTGTCGGTTGGGAGGCCTGATCATGAATGTGCACGTCGCCGGCAGCGATGTCGGAGAAAGAACGCTGGCAATCGTCGGCGCGCTGAGGGGCCTGGAAGGGCCGCTTCTTCCCATCCTGCACGAAATCCAGGCCGAGTTCGGCTATGTGCCGCAGGAAAGCCTGCCGGTCATCGCGCGCGAGCTGAACCTCTCGCGCGCCGAGGTGCACGGCGTCGTCACATTCTACCATGACTACCGCAACCACCCGACGGGCCGGCATGTCCTGAAGCTCTGTCGCGCCGAAGCCTGCCAGTCCATGGGAGGCGACGCCATCGCCGAGCGCATCAAGGCGCTGCTCGGCATCGATTTCCACCAGACGACGATGGACGGCGCGGTGACGCTGGAGCCCGTCTATTGCCTCGGGCTCTGTTCCTGCGCGCCCGCCGCCATGCTCGACGGCGAGGTGCACGGCAGGCTCGACGCGGACCTTGCAAAAGACCTTGTCGCGGAGGCACGCCGATGACCATCACCCTCTTCGTCCCGCGTGACGCTGCCGCCCTGGCGCTGGGCGCCGACCGTGTCGCCGCTGCCATCGCCCGCGAGATCGAGGCCCGCGGCATCGACGCGCGCATCGTGCGCAACGGCTCGCGCGGCATGCACTGGCTGGAGCCGCTCGTCGAGGTGCGCACCGAACAGGGCCGCATCGCCTACGGCCCGGTGAAGCCCTCCGACGTCGCCTCGCTTTTCGATGCGGGGTTCCTGCAGGGCGGCGGCCATCCGCTCTGTCTCGGGCGGACGAAGGAAATCCCGTTCCTCGCCCGCCAGACGCGGCTGACCTTCGCCCGCTGCGGCGTCACCGACCCGCTCTCGCTCGAGGACTACCGGCATTACCAGGGCATGAAGGGCCTTGAGCGGGCCGTTGCGATGGAGCCCGCCGAGATCGTCAGGCAGGTGACCGATTCGGGTCTGCGCGGACGCGGCGGCGCAGGCTTTCCGACCGGCATCAAGTGGAAGACCGTGCTCGACGCCCCCGGCGCGCAGAAATACATCGTCTGCAATGCCGACGAGGGCGACAGCGGCACCTTCGCCGACCGCATGATCATGGAGGGTGACCCCTTCGTGCTGATCGAGGGCATGGCGATCGCCGGCCTCGCCACGGGCGCGACGAAGGGCTTCATCTACACCCGCTCCGAATATCCGCACGCCATCAAGACGATGAACGCCGCCGTGGAGATTGCCCGCAGGGCCGGCATCCTCGGCCCGTCGGTGCTGGGCTCCGGCAAGGCCTTCGACATGGAGGTGCGGGCCGGCGCGGGCGCCTATGTCTGCGGCGAGGAGACCGCCCTTCTCAACAGCCTGGAAGGCAAGCGCGGCATCGTGCGCGCCAAGCCGCCGCTGCCGGCGCTGCAGGGCTTCCTCGGCAGGCCGACCGTCGTCAACAACGTCATCTCGCTCGCCTCCGTGCCGATCATCATGGATCGCGGCGCCGAATTCTACCGCGACTTCGGCATGGGCCGCTCGCGCGGCACGATCCCGATCCAGATCGCCGGCAACGTCAGGCAGGGCGGCCTCTACGAGACCGCCTTCGGCCTGACGCTCGGCGAGATCGTCGACGACATCGGCGGCGGCACCGCCTCCGGCCGCCCGGTCCGCGCCGTGCAGGTCGGTGGTCCGCTCGGCGCCTATTTCCCCCGCGCACTCTTCGACACGCCCTTCGACTACGAGGCCTTCGCGGCGAAGGACGGCCTCATCGGCCATGCCGGCATCACCGTCTTCGACGATACGGTCGACATGCTGAAGCAGGCGCGCTTCGCCATGGAATTCTGCGCCATCGAAAGCTGCGGCAAGTGCACGCCCTGCCGCATCGGCTCGACGCGCGGCGTCGAGACGGCCGACAACATCGCGCGCGGCATCGAGCCGGAAAAGAACCGCGAACTGCTGGCCGATCTCTGCAACACGATGAAATTCGGCTCGCTCTGCGCGCTCGGCGGCTTCACGCCCTATCCGGTCATGAGCGCGATGACGCATTTCCCCGAAGACTTTTCGCCGGCGCCCATCGCCGAAGCAGCGGAGTGATCCCATGCCCCTCGTTCCTGAAATCGACTTCGGCACCCCCGCCTCCCGCGCGGAGAAGATGGTGACGCTCACCATCGACGGCAGCGAGATCACCGTTCCCGAGGGCACCTCCATCATGCGCGCCTCGATGGAGGCCGGCATAAAGGTACCGAAGCTCTGCGCGACCGACATGGTCGACGCCTTCGGCTCCTGCCGCCTCTGTCTCGTCGAGATCGAGGGCCGCAACGGTACGCCCGCCTCCTGCACCACGCCCGTCGCGCCCGGCCTCGTCGTCCATACCCAGACGAGCCGCCTCAAGCAGATCCGCAAGGGCGTGATGGAGCTCTACATCTCCGACCACCCGCTCGACTGCCTGACCTGCGCGGCCAATGGCGACTGCGAATTGCAGGACATGGCCGGCGCCGTCGGCCTTCGCGACGTGCGCTACGGCTATGAGGGCGACAACCACGTCAAGGCCCGCAACAACGGCGAGGCGAATGCCCGCTGGATGCCGAAGGACGAATCGAACCCCTATTTCACCTACGACCCCTCCAAGTGCATCGTCTGCTCGCGCTGCGTGCGCGCCTGCGAGGAAGTGCAGGGCACCTTCGCGCTCACCATCGAGGGCCGCGGCTTCGACAGCCGCGTCTCGCCCGGCATGCACGAGCATTTCCTCGATTCCGAATGCGTCTCCTGCGGCGCCTGCGTGCAGGCCTGCCCGACCGCGACGCTGACGGAAAAGTCGGTGATCGAGATCGGCCAGCCGGAACATTCCGTCGTCACCACCTGCGCCTATTGCGGCGTCGGCTGTTCCTTCAAGGCGGAGATGCGCGGCGAGGAGCTGGTGCGCATGGTGCCGTGGAAGGACGGGCAGGCGAACCGTGGCCATTCCTGCGTCAAGGGCCGCTTCGCCTATGGCTACTCGACCCACCGCGAGCGCATCCTGAACCCGATGATCCGCGAGAAGATCTCCGATCCGTGGCGGGAAGTGACGTGGGAAGAGGCCTATGCCCATGTGGCATCGGAATTCCGCCGCATCCAGTACCAGTACGGCCGCGATTCCATCGGCGGCATCACCTCCTCGCGCTGCACCAACGAGGAGACCTACCTCGTCCAGAAGCTGATCCGCGCCGGCTTCGGCAACAACAATGTCGATACCTGCGCCCGCGTCTGCCATTCGCCGACCGGCTACGGCCTCGGCCAGGCCTTCGGCACCTCCGCCGGCACGCAGGATTTCGACAGCGTCGAGCACACGGATGTCGTGATGATCATCGGCGCCAACCCGACCGACGCTCACCCCGTCTTCGGCTCGCGCCTCAAGAAGCGCCTGCGCCAGGGGGCGAAGCTCATCGTCGTCGACCCGCGCCGCATCGACCTCGTCTCCTCGCCGCATGTCAAGGCGTCCTATCACCTGCCGCTTCGGCCCGGCACGAACGTCGCCGTCGTCACCGCGCTCGCCCATGTCATCGTGACGGAAGGCCTCTACGACGAGAAATTCATCCGCGAACGCTGCGACTGGTCGGAATTCGAGGACTGGGCCGCCTTCGTCGCCGAGCCGCGCCACAGCCCGGAAGAGACCGAGGCCCTGACCGGCGTGCCGGCCGAGACGCTGCGCGGCGCCGCCCGCCTCTTCGCCACCGGCGGCAACGGCTCGATCTATTACGGCCTCGGCGTCACCGAGCACAGCCAGGGCTCGACCACCGTCATGGCCATCGCCAACCTCGCCATGGCGACCGGCAATATCGGCCGCAAGGGCGTCGGCGTGAATCCGCTGCGCGGCCAGAACAACGTGCAGGGCTCCTGCGACATGGGCTCCTTCCCGCACGAGCTGCCCGGCTACCGCCACATCTCGGACGACGCCACCCGCGACGTCTTCGAGAAGATGTGGGGCGTGAAGCTCAACAACGAGCCGGGCCTTCGCATCAACAACATGCTCGACGCCGCCGTCGAGGGCACCTTCATGGGCCTCTACATCCAGGGCGAGGACATCCTCCAGTCCGACCCGGACACGCGGCACGTCTCCGCCGGCCTTGCCGCCATGGAATGCGTCGTCGTGCAGGATCTCTTCCTCAACGAGACGGCGAACTACGCCCATGTCTTCCTGCCCGGCTCGACCTTCCTCGAAAAGGACGGCACCTTCACCAATGCCGAGCGCCGCATCAATCGCGTTCGCCGCGTCATGACGCCGAAGAACGGCTATGCCGACTGGGAGGTCACGCAGAACCTCGCCAAGGCCATGGGCCTCGACTGGCACTACACGCATCCATCCGAGATCATGGACGAGATCGCCGCGACGACGCCGAGCTTCGCCCTCGTCTCCTACGACTATCTCGACAAGATCGGCTCGGTGCAGTGGCCCTGCAACGAGCAGCATCCGCTCGGCTCGCCGATCATGCACACGGACGGCTTCGTGCGCGGAAAGGGTAAGTTCATACGAACGGAATATGTCGCGACCGACGAGAAGACCGGCCCGCGCTTCCCGCTGCTGCTCACCACCGGCCGCATCCTCAGCCAGTACAATGTCGGCGCGCAGACGCGGCGCACCGAGAACGTCGTCTGGCACGAGGAGGACCGGCTGGAGATCCATCCGCATGACGCGGAGAACCGCGGCATCCGCGACGGCGACTGGGTGCGCCTTGCAAGCCGCGCCGGGGAGACGACGCTGCGCGCCCTCATCACGGACCGCGTCGCGCCGGGCGTCGTCTACACGACCTTCCATCATCCGCTGACCCAGGCGAACGTCATCACCACCGACTTCTCCGACTGGGCGACGAACTGCCCGGAATACAAGGTGACGGCGGTACAGATCTCGCCCTCCAACGGTCCCTCCGACTGGCAGGTGGAGTATGACGAGCTTTCCCGCCGCTCGCGCCGCATCGCGGGCAAGCTGGAGGCGGCAGAATAGGATCGCGCGTGCCCGACTTTTCCACCACGATCAAGGTCACGGAAACCGCCCGACGAAACGGGCGGCTTTCGGGCGGCGAGCGCTTCGTGCCGGATGAAACGCCGGTCGCCTTCTCCTATGCCGGCTCGACCCATGCGGTGATGATGGCGACGCCCGCCGACCTTGAGGATTTCGCGGTCGGTTTCAGCCTGACGGAAGGCATCGTCAGCGACCCGTCCGAGATCGAAGCCGTTGAAATCGTCGCGGAGGACAAGGGCATCGATCTGCAAATCGGCCTTGCCGATGCGCAGAGCGCCGCGCTGACCGCCCGCCGCCGGCACATGGCAGGTCCCGTCGGCTGCGGCCTCTGCGGCATCGAATCCATCGATGAAGCCGTGCGCGTGACGCCCTCGGTGCGTTCGTCATCGCTGACTTTGAGCGAGGACGAGGTGGTCGAGGCGGTGCGCCTGCTGAACGGCCAGCAACCGCTGCACATGACGACGCGCGCCGTGCACGGCGCCGGCTTCTACGTGCCGGGCAAGGGCCTTGTCGCCGTGCGCGAGGATGTCGGCCGGCACAATGCGCTCGACAAGCTCGTCGGCGCGGCCCGGCGGGCGGGCCATGCCGGCGCCGCGGGCGCGGTGGTCGTGACGAGCCGCGTCTCGGTGGAAATGGTGCAGAAGACCGCCATCATCGGCAGCCCCTTCGTCATTGCCATTTCCGCGCCGACGGCACTCGCCATCCGCACGGCGCAAGAGGCCGGCATGACGCTGATCGCGCTCGTGCGCGGCGACGAATTCGAAATCTTCACCGGGGCTGAGCGCGTCGTGTCCGACGCCGGGCGCCGGCTGGGCAGCGGTTAGGAGACAGGCATGTCGGACGGCAACAAGATCATCAGGATGGCGAACCAGATCGCCATCTTCTTTCACTCCCAGCCAGCAAGTGAAGGCCCGGACGGCATCGCCACCCATATCAACAAGTTCTGGGAGCCGCGCATGCGCCGGCAGCTCTTCGATCTCGTCGACAATCATGGCGGCGAAGGCCTCGACGGCCTGGTCCTCCAGGCGATCCCGCTGATCCATCGTCCCGCCCCGCAGGCGGACGCCCCCGCGGGCCTTGCCGGCGGTGCATCGGCGGCACCCTGAGACGGCGGCCGGCATCGCTGCCGGCCAACTTCGCGGAACAACCCGCTCAGAACTCCTCCCACCTTTCCGCCGCGGGCGCCGCAGAACCGGCTGCGACCCGCATGGTGCGCGCGACGGCATGGAGCTGCGCGACAGGCGCAGGGGACGGCATGCGCTGCATGGCCTGCCCGTTCCCGGCAAGGCGGAACCTGCGGATGAGGGCGTGCAGCGCATCGGCCTCGCGGGCCATGGCATGGCTTGCCGCCGTGCTTTCCTCCACCATCGCCGCGTTCTGCTGCGTCGCCTGGTCCATCGCGTTGACCGCCTGGTTGATCTCGCGAAGACCGGCCGACTGCTCGCGCGACGCCTCGACGATGGCGGTGACGTTGACATGGACCTCCTGCACCTGCGCCAGGATTTCCTGCAGCGCCTGCCCGGTCTCGTCGACGAGCGCCACGCCGTTCTTCACCTGCACGCCGGAGGCGGTGATCAGCGTCTTGATGTCCTTGGCCGCGCTTGCCGAACGCTGGGCGAGCTCGCGCACCTCCTGCGCGACCACCGCGAAGCCCTTGCCCGCTTCGCCCGCCCGGGCGGCCTCCACGCCGGCATTGAGCGCGAGAAGGTTGGTCTGGAAGGCGATGTCGTCGATGACGCCGATGATGCTGGAAATCTCGCGGGAGGATTGCTCGATCTGCCCCATGGCGTCGATCGCCTTCCGGACGACCGCCCCGGAGTTTTCCGCGCCCGCCCGCGTCCTGGAGACGAGCGTGCCCGCCTCGTCCGCCCGCCGGCTCGAATCGCCGACCGTCGTGGTGATCTCGTCGAGCGCGGCCGCGGTCTCCTCGACGGAGGCTGCCTGCTGCTCGGTCCGGCGGGCAAGGTCGTCCGCCGCCGAGCGGATTTCCTGTGCACCGGAGGCAATCGCATTGGCATTGGCCTCGACGGTCCGCATCGCCTCGTTGAGCCCGGCCACCGCCTCGTTGAAGTCCCGGCGCACCACCTCCATGGAGGGAACGAAGGGCGTGGAGAGGTTTTGCGTGAGGTCTCCTTCCGACAGCGCCTTCAACCCCGCACCGAGCGCATTGATCGCCGACATGCGCTCCGTGACGTCCGTCGCGAGCTTCACGACCTTGTAAACCCGGCCGTTAAGATCGCGGATCGGATTATAGGCGGCCTGGATCCAGACCTCCTTGCCGCCCTTGCCGTAGCGCACGAATTCATTGGAGATGAAGTTCCCTTCCGCAAGGCTCTTCCAGAACTGCGCATAGGCCGGGGTCTGCACATAGGCGGGATCGCAGAACATGCGGTGATGCCTGCCGCGGATCTCGGCGAGATCGTAGCCCAGCGCCGCGCAGAAATTCTCGTTCGCGTGGAGGATCTCGCCGGTCGGCGTGAACTCGATCACCGCCTGCGACCGCGACAGCGCATCGAGCTTGCTCGCATCCTCCGCCGCCCGCATCTTCGCCTCGGTGATGTCGCTGGCGACCTTGACGACCTTGTAGGGCTTGCCGCGGCGAAAGACCGGATTGTATGTCGCCTGGATCCAGATCTCGCCGCCGTCTTTGCGCAGGCGCTTGTAGCTGTCCGCATCGTAGTGGCCGCTTGCCAGCCGCGCCCAGAACTGCCGGTATTCCTCGCTCGTGGTATAGGACGCCTCGCAGAACATGCGGTGGTGTTTTCCGACGATTTCCGTCAGCTCATAGCCCAGCGCCCGGCAGAAGTTTTCGTTGGCAGTCAGGATGGTGCCGTTGAGATCGAAATGGATCACCGCCTGCGAGCGCGACAGCGCGTCGACGATATGGGCTGCATCCATGGACTTTGCAAATGAAAGCATGACCTGTCCCTCCATGCGATCGCCACGATGGTCCGATGCTGCCGGCGTGGCCCTCGCCGATTGTTGCGTCCGGACATGGACCGCGCAGGCGGGCCATGGATTAGAATACACAAATTCAATCATCGCGGGCAAAACCATGCCGCGCTCGATATGAGAATATACAATCAAGGATGGAGAAATGAGCTTAACAACTGATAAAAAACAGACACCAAGATTTGGTCTGTGCTGCAGGCGGCACTTTCGAAGGTCCTGGGGCTCAGTGGGTTATATCTCGGCGCCCGCAATAATATCGCTTAGGTTGTACTGAGTGGCGGACAACAAAAAACCGCCGCGCTTTCGCGCGGCGGTCTCACATTCGATCTATGCGGTCAGCCGGTCAGGCGGCGATATCGTCCATGTCGCGCTCCTTGAACATGCGCGCCAGGTTGAGGAAGCAGATCATGCCGTTCTCGTGGGCGATGATGCCCTCGGCATAGGCCTTGTCGAAGGAGGTCGTCACTTCCGGCACGGGCTGGACCTGCTCGCTGCGGATGGTGAGGATATCGGAAACCCGGTCGACGACGAGGCCGACGACCATGCTGTGCACTTCGGCGACCACGATGGCGCTGCGCTCGTTGGCTTCGGTGCTCTTCATGCCGAGCTTGTGGGCAAGGTCGATGATCGGGATTACCGTGCCGCGCAGGTTCATCACGCCGATGACGTCGGGCGGAGAATGCGGGATCGGCGTGGACGGCGCCCAGCCGCGGATTTCGCGGATCGTCGTCGTCTTCACGCAGAATTCCTGCTCGTGCAGGCGGAATGCGATGATTTCGAGCGTATCGCCGGCAAAGCCGGTCGTCTTGATGGAGGTCATCGGGATCTTCCCAGTTTGTCTGCGTATCGGCGTGATCCTATGCAGGCCCTGGTTAAAATCTTTCAAACATCCGGGGGATTGTCGCACGAAACGAAAAAGGCCCCGCGCTGCCGCAGGGCCTTCGTCCCGGCAGGCCGTCAGGTGCGCAGCACGGCCTCGAACTGTTCCAGCGCCCAGTCCACCTGGTCGCCGGTGATGACGAGCGGCGGGGCGATGCGGATCGTATCGCCATGCGTGTCCTTGGCGAGGATGCCGCGCTCCTTCAGCGCCTCGCAGTATTTCCGTGCGCCGCCGGCAGCGGGATCGAGTTCGACGGCCAGCATCAGGCCGCGGCCGCGCACGTCCTTGATGATGTTGGAGCGGATATTCTTCAGGCCCGCCTGGAAGCGCTCGCCCATGCGCTCGGAATTGCCGATCATGTCCTCCTCGACCAGCGCCTTCAGCGCGGCCCGCGCGATCGCGCAGGCGAGCGGATTGCCGCCGAAGGTCGAGCCGTGCTGGCCGGGCTTCAGCACGCCGAGCACCTCGCTGTTCGAAAGCACGGCCGAGACCGGATAGAAGCCGCCGGAAAGCGCCTTGCCGACCAGCGTCACATCCGCCTCGATGCCCTCGTGCTCCTCGGCCAGAAGCTTGCCGGTGCGGCCGAGTCCCGTCTGAATCTCGTCGAGGATCAGCGTGATGCCGTGCTTCGTGCACAGTTCGCGCACGGCCGGCAGATAGCCGGCCGGCGGGATCAGCACGCCCGCCTCGCCCTGGATCGGCTCGATGAGGAAGGCCACGGTGTTCTCGTTGATCGCCTCGCGGAAGGCGTCGATGTCCCCGAACGGAACGTGGCGGAAGCCCGGCGCGAAGGGGCCGAAGCCGATGCGCGCGTCCGGATCCGTCGAGAAGCCGACGATGCCGATGGTGCGGCCATGGAAGTTGTTGGAGCAGACGATGATCTCCGCGCGGCCCTCCGGCACGCCCTTCACCTCGTAGCCCCACTTGCGCACGGCCTTCACCGCGGTCTCGACGGCTTCCGCGCCGGAATTCATCGGCAGCACCTTGTGCGAGCCGGTCAGCGCGGCGATCTCCTCGTAGAAATGCGCGAGCTGGTCGTTGCGGAAGGCGCGCGATGTGAGCGTAAGCTTCTGCGCCTGCTCGATCATCGCGGCGAGGATCTTCGGATGGCAATGCCCCTGGTTGACCGCTGAATAGGCCGAGAGGCAGTCGAGATAGCGGTTGCCGTCGATATCCCAGACATGCACCCCCTCGCCGCGCGACAGCACCACGTCGAGCGGCTTGTAGTTGTGGGCGCCGAGGCGGTATTCGGTTTCGATCAGGCTTGCGGTCGACGGCGTCATGGGGTCCTCCAGGGTTCAGGCGCTACGGGTCGGCCGGTCGAGAATGCGGCGCCCGAAAAGGCTTGCGGTCAGTTCGACGAGGATGCGGGCGCTCTTGCCGCGGTCGTCGAGGAACGGGTTCAGCTCGACGACGTCGAGCGAGGAGACGAGGCCGCTGTCGCACAGCATCTCCATGATGAGGTGGGCCTCGCGGAAGGTCGCGCCGCCCGGCACCGTCGTGCCGACCCCGGGCGCGATCTCCGGATCGAGGAAATCAACGTCGAGGCTGACATGCAGCAGGCCGTTCGCCGCTTTGATCCGGGCGATGATGTCGTGCATGATATGCGCCATGCCGATCTCGTCGACCGCGCGCATGTCGTAGACGTTGACGCCATGTTCGGCGATTTCCTCGCGCTCGCGCGCATCGACGGAGCGGATGCCGACCTGGAACACGTTCTTCGGATCGACGAAGGGGCGGCCGGTTTCGAGGATCGGCGCGAACTCGGCCTCGCCGCAGAAGAAGGCGACCGGCATGCCATGCATGTTGCCCGACGGCGAGGTCGCGGGCGAATTGAAGTCCGCATGGGCATCGAGCCAGAGCACGAAGAGCGGGCGGCCCTCGTCGGCCGCATGACGCGCCATGCCGGAGACGGACCCCATGGAAAGCGCATGGTCGCCGCCGAGCACGAGGGGGAACTTTCCGCTGCGCGCCGCATCGTAGACGGCGGTATCAAGCGCTCGCGTGAAGGCGGCGACGACCTGCAGGTTGTTGGCCTTCGCATGGTTCGGCAGGTCCCGCGCCGGCAGCGGATGAAGATCGCCCTCGTCCGTCACCGTGTGACCGAGTTCCGCCAGTGTCGTATCGACGCCTGCTATGCGCAGCGCCGTCGGTCCCATCGCCGCGCCGCGGCGGCCGGAGCCTTCTTCCAGAGGCGCGCCGATGAGCGCGATATGCGTGTTGTTCCGTTCAGCCATGTCTTCCCCGCGGCAGCGTGAGCGCCGGTTCACCCCGGCTTCGGGCGATTATTGCCGTTCGCACTGTTGGCAAAAAGAGGAAAAACTGACAAATAGTCGGACGATTTCAGCATTTTGAAAAGCATCGATCGACACAATGGTAAGCCTTGACGATCTCGACCACGCCCTGATCAGCGCGCTGCGCCACAATGCCCGCACCCCCGTCTCGTCATTGGCCGCGATGACGGGCGCTTCGCGGGCCACGGTCGCGGCCCGGATCGAGCGCCTGGTGTCCTCCGGCACCATCGCCGCCTTCACGATCAGGACCGGCGCGGAACTGACGGGAAGCGGCGTGCGCGCCATCGTGATGATCGAGGTGCACGGCAAGATGGCCGACCGCGTCGCCGCACAATTGCGCGGCCTGCCGCAGGTGCGCGCACTTCATTCCACCAACGGTCGCTGGGATTTCATTGCGGAACTGGAGGACCGCGACCTCGGCACATTCGACGAGACGCTGCATCGCATCCGCCTCATCGACGGCATCACCGTCACCGAGACGAACATCCTGCTGAAGACGACGAAGAACGCCCTGGCCTGAGCGGCCTCAATATTCCTTCTCGTAGAAGATGCCCGCGCCGGCATTGCCGGCGCTGCCGGCCTCGCCGCGCAGCTTCAGGCCGCGCCCGACGTCGAGGTTGATCACCGCCTTGGCGCCGTTCGTCTCCGGATCCTGCTTCAGCTCCAGGTAGGTCCGATCGTTCAGGTACTTGCCGGCCGAGACCGCCGCACGGCCCTCCGCATCCGTGGTGATGTCGAGGTCGTCGACGCCGAGCTTGCTGCGAAGGCTGTCGAGCAGGCCCGTGGAGTTGCCGCCGGCAAGCTGGCTGGCAGCGGCGGCGAGCTGCGCGATCTGCACGGCCGAAAGGTTCGACATGGAGCGGTTGAAGATGAGCTGGGAGAGGATTTCGTCCTGCGGCAGCGAGGGTGAGGAGGCGAAGGTCACCGTCGGATTGCTGGCAAGACCCGCAACCGTGACGGTGATTTCCGTCGTGCCGGCCGAACTGGAGGCGACAAGATCGACGGTCGGCACGAGGCCGCCGGCAAAGCCGATATGCGCGCTGGTGAATTCGAGGCGGCGCGCCAGGATTTCCATGCGCCCGCGCTTCAGCTCGAAGCCGCCGGAAACGACCGGCGCCAGGGAAGTGCCGGTGACCGTCAGGTTGCCGCCCATTTCCGCGTTGATGCCACGGCCGCGCACGAAAAGCTGGCCGGGCGATTCGATGGTGAGATCCAGCGCGATGCCGCGCGCGGCGCCGCTGGCGCCCTGCTCGCGCTGCACGTCCGCCGTCATGCGCCTGACGGCGGCCGGTGCGTTGCGATGCTTGATGTCGATTTCCGAAAGCGACGCCGGCAGCTTCTGCGGGATGGTGATGTTCGCCTTGTTGATGTGCACCTTGCCCCCGAGCGCCAGCGCCGCGACCGGCCCCTTCAGCGTCAGGTCGCCGGTGACGTTGGCGGTCACCAGCGTGCCGTCGACATAGGTGATGTCACCGAGCTTGATCGCCACGTCGACGGGGAAGCCGCTCGCCGGATCGATGCCCACCGTGCCGCTTGCCGAAAGCTGCCCGCCGCTCGCCAGCTTGCCGGAAACGGTCTCGATCACCGCCTGCCGGCCGTTCATGGTGACGCGGATATTAAGGTTCTCGACGGCAAGGTTGCGGCGCACGTCGACAAGGCGCGCACCGCCCGCGGTGATGCTGCCGGTGACGGAGGGCGCGGCGGCCGTGCCGCCGATGGAGACATCGACATCCGCATTGCCGGTCAGCACGAAACCCTGTCCGGAGAGCTGGCCCTGCAGCAGGCCGAACGGAACCTTGCCGTTGAACTTCAGGCCGAGCGGCGTCGACCCGCCGATCCCGACCGTGCCGCCGCCGCGGAAGGACAGGCCGCCCGCACCGGAAAGCACGGTATCGAGCCGCACCTGGTTGTTGGCGAATTCACCCTTGGCATTGATGTCGAGCCCGCCGATGCCGGCGCCGCGGGTCTGGCTCGTCACCGCGCCCTTCCAGTCTAGCGCATAATTGACGACCGGGGCCGTCGCCCTGCCCTTCACGGTCACCGTACCGGCGATCGTGCCGTCTGCGTCGAGCCCGGCAGCAAAATTGTTGACGAGCGCGGCCGGCAACGCATCGAGGCGGAGCGACAGGTCGAGCGTCTCGCCCGCCTTGCCCGAAACGGCGACGGAGCCGCGCCCTGCCTGGATGGTCAGCCCGTTCAGCGTCGCGACGCCATTGGCGACGCCGATCGTCGCGGGCTTGGCGAGTTTAAGCCCGATACGGCGCGGCGCGGCCTCGAAGGACTGCAGGGCGACATCGAGCCCGCCATCACCGTGCTGCAGGACCTTGCCCTTCGTTACGAGCGGCGCGCCGTCGAGGCGGCCGGTGAGGTCGAAATTCGTCGCCTGCCCTTCCCGTGAGAAGTCCAGCTTCAGCGCTTCCACGCGGTTCTCGCCCGAGGCGATGCGCTCGGCACGGACCGTACCGGTGACGGCGGCGGTCGAAAGGTCGGTGATGGCAAGATCGACCGCAGGCTTGGCGATGCTGACGGCATCGTACCGGATCGCCGAGCCCGAGGCCTGCACCGTCGCGGAGGTCTTGCCGTTGCCGGTCGCGATCTCCACCTGGCCCGCAAGGTCGCCGGCCGCCTGCTGGCCGGCCATCGCCGCGAGCAGGCCGAGATCCGGGAAATCGAAGCGGATCGTCCCGTCGGGCATGAAGTTCGGCGCAAGCGCCAGCGATCCCTTCAGCGTGTTCGCACCGATCTCGGCCTCCAGCACCGGCACGGAAATGCGCCCGCCCTCCGACGTGATGGTGGAGCGCACGTTGATCGCCTGTCCGCCGAGCGCACCGGTCGCCGTCAGCTCGCCGGAGGGGCTGTCGGCCACGGCCTTGCCCTTCGCCGTGACGACGAGGTCGCTGAGCGTGCGGCCGGACAAGGTCGCGCCGCTGGACGTGACCCTGGCCGAAACGTCGAGCCCTTCCACCGGCCCCTTGGCGGACAGTTCGAATTCGGCTTCGCCCGACGCATCCGCAAGCAGCTTGCCGAGGTTCAGCACCTTGCCCGTCAGCGCGGCGTCGAGGTTGCCGTTGCCGAGCGAGACGTCGCCCGCCGTTTCCAGCGTACCGGACTTGACCTGAAGGCCGGAGACCTGGACCCCGCCGTCGCTGGCCAGACCGAGCCGGCCTTCCATCGCGATCGTCGTATCGAATTTGCCGGAGAGCGCCGGCGGCAGCACCGCCGGCAGGGCGAAGAGGCGGAAGGCCACATCCGCCTCGCGGCTTTCCAGCCCGTAGCGGCCGGACAGGGTGCCGCCGATGCTGGCGCTTTCGAGCGTTGCCGGATCGAAGGCGATTTCGCTCGGCGATATGTCGAGGCTTGCAACGAGCTTTGCCGGCCCCTTGACCGCCCGGTCGACATCGGGATTGGCAAAGGCCGTCGCGCCGGTCTCGACCGTCGCCTCGACCCGGCCGGACCGGTTCGCCACGTCGAAAGCCCCGCTCCTGGCCGACAGGCGGATATTCTCGATCCGGCCGGCCGGCAGTTCCGCGGAGGCGATCGCCGCCGTGACGTCGAGCGCCGCCGCGCTCGCCTCGCCGGTCAGCGAAATATCGGCGCCGTCGATCAGGACGCGCGCATCGCCCTCGGCGAGCGGCCAGCGGAAATCGATCGGTCCGTCCCTGCCGGCAAGCTTCACCGCGAAGTCGTTCGCGCCCTTGGCGCTGACCGTGCCCGAGGCGGCGAGCGTCAGCGCACCCGTCGAGATCGCCCCCTTTTCGATGCGCAGCATGTCCGAGCCGTCGAAGGCGGCAACCACATCGATGCCGGTCTCGCCGGCAAAGAGCGGGCGGAGCTGCGGCGGCATCAGCGCATCGAACGTCCCGCCGCCCTCCAGCGCGAGCGTGTGCAGGCCGCTTGCCGCAAGATCGTGCCGTCCGTCGACATGGAGCATTTCCGTGCCGTCGAGCGCGGCGGAAAGACGGCCCCGCCACTGCGACAGCGGGCCGTCCCCCGTCAGGCGGATCGAAACGGCAGGATCATCAGGCAGCTTGAGCAGCCCGGCCAGCATGCCGCCCTTGGGCTCGGCGACATCGGCCTCGAGGCGAAGCTCGTTGGCCGCCGGGTTGAAGACGATGTCGGCGACGATCCGCGCATCCGGCCGCGCCTTTTCGGAGGCGGAAAGCTTGACCGCCACGCTGTCCGCGGTGGCATCGCCACGCCCGGACACGACGATGCGCTGGTCGCGCCCGGCGACGACACCCGACACGAAGAGCTCGGGAATGGCCAGCGAATCGACATGCACTTCCACCGGCAGGCTGAAAGGCTTGCTTTCGGCCGGCTCCGCATCGGCCTTCGAAACGGGCAGGCGCAACAGCGAGACAGACGAGGCGGAAACGCGCGAGGCGTCGAAGCTGAAGAAGAGGAGCTGGAGCGGCGACCAATCGACGGCAAGGTCGCGGATTTCCGCATAGGTGCCGTCCGCGTCGCCAAGCGTGACGGTGCCGGCGCGCAGCCGGCCGGTGAGCAGGCCCGAGGGCTCGCTGATCGAGATGACCTGGCCGCTCGCCGCCGCGATCCGTTCCGCATAGGATACGGCAACGCGCGCGCCCGTATCGGTAAATCCGACAAAGCCCAGGCCCGCGACGATAAGCACGAGCAGGAGGGCAAGGCCGTAGCCGACATAGCGGAGCGTGGCGCGGAGAATTCGGGACAGCCTGTTCATGCTTCATCCATCTGGCGTGCGGGGAGCGCAGAATCGCTCCTAACGTCTAGAATCCCAATCGCGCGGCCGATCAAGAACCTAGATGAAAATTGAGGCGGCAGTCAGAAGGACTGGCCGATGCCGGCATAGACCCCGAAGGAGGTTCCGCCGGGATATTTCTTCAGCGGCACCGCCACGTCGAGCCGCAGCGGCCCGAACGGCGTCGCATAGCGCAGGCCGATGCCGGCGCCGGCCCTGATATCCTTGAAATCGGGCACCTCGTCGGTCGAGACCGTGCCCGCATCGATGAAGGGCACCACGCCGATCGTCTCGGTGACGCCGATGCGCACCTCCGCCGAGGCCGCGACATAGGAGCGCCCGCCGAGAAGCTGGTTCGCGCCGTTGCGCGGGGAGATCTCCTGATAGCCGTAGCCGCGCACCGTGCCGCCACCGCCGAGGAAGAAGCGGCGTGTCGCCGGGATGTCGGAAAGCTCGTCGCCGCCGATGATCGTGCCGCCCGCAAGCTTGCCGGCCAGCACGAAGCGATCCTCGGCGCCGAGCGCCTGGTAGCCGGTGATCGCCCCCTCGAAGCTCGAGAAGAACGTGCCGCGATACGTCTCGTAGCTCGGCTTGGCATTGATCAGGAAGCGGTAGCCTTCCGTCGGGTTCAGCTTGTCGTTTCGGGTGTCGCGCACATACTCGATCGGGATGCTGGCCGTCAGGTACTTGTTCTTGCCGAAGGCGTCCTCGACATTGCTCCACATGAGTTCGCCGCCCGCGCTCACCGTGTCCCTGTCGGAGAGCTCGACGCTGACGCCCGCCGCAGCGGTGGTGGTGAACGCCTTGTAGGCGTCGGGATCGACGATCGAGGCCTTGAGGCTGGCATTGAACGTGGACGCCGGTCCGAAGGCGCCGGGCTTGGAGAAGAGGATGGCCGTGGAATAGTCGAGATCGCCGATATCCGATTCGCCGATCCGGTTGACCGATCCTTCGATGCGCAGCGATTCGGCCTGGCCGAAGAGGTTTCGATGCCCCCAGTAACCCTGGAGGCCGATGCCGTCCGTATTGGAATATTGCGCGCCGACGCCGAAATAGCGGTGCTTGCCCTCGGAGACCTCGATGGTCATGGGCAGCGATCCGTCCGGCGCGAGCGCACTCGCCTCGCGGATCGTCACGCTGGAGAAGACGCCGAGCGCACGCAGCCGCTCCGCCGCCTTGGTCAGCGCTTCCGGCGAATAGGGCTGGCCGGCATTGATGCGCGAATAGCGCTGCACGAAATCCGGATCGACCGTCTTCGTGCCGGTGACGCCGACCGGGCCGACCGGCGCGACGGGCCCGCCCTCCGCCGCGATCACCACGTCGACGGTCTGCGTCTTGTGGTCCGCCGTGGCATTGCGCTCGGTGAGCTTTGCGAGCGGCCGCCCCTCCGCCTTGAGATCGACGACGATCTTCTCGCCGGCCTTGAGGATGATGGTGGAATTGGCCTGCGCGCCGGGCACGAGGTCGTAATCGGCCGGATTGCGCCCCTCGGCATCGCCGGAAAACGCGATCTCACCGAAGGTGAAGATGGGGCCGGGCTGCACGCTGATCGTCACGGGAATCGCGCCGCGCCGGTTGAATTCCGGGTTGGGTGGCAGGGAATCGAGATCCTGGCCGTTGACGGTGACGTTCACCACGCCGCCGTAGCGGGCGTTCTCGTAGAGTGCGGCGAGGATACGGTCGCGGTCGTCGCGGGCCTTTATGACGAGGCCGAGATCGCCGGAGACCGGCTTTCCTTCGTCCTGCTTGAGGCGGGCCGTATTCTCGATCGCCTCCTTGAGGGCGGCATCGTCCGTGCCCGGGTCGAGCGTCAGCGAGTATTCGACGGGATCGATGACGGGCGCCGTGTCTTCCTCTTTCTCGAAGAACTTCATGCCGAAGATCTCGAAAGCCGAGGCAGGCTGCGCCGCGAAAGGACCACACGCCAGCACAGCAGCGACCGCGAGCGCGGTGCCAGCCTTCAGAAACGCAAAACTCTTTTCCGGCCGGTTCACTTTATCCCGCATCCGCAGCTATCCGTCGCCTTTCTCCTGGAGGTGCGGTGCGCGCGGCAGGCCGACAGCTTCCGACACAGACTTCAGGTGCCCCGTCATCCGGGGCTTTCAGGCAGAAACACCCTAACGCGTTAGGTTTTCCGTAATGTTAACGGCGGTTTTACACGCAGGCGCGGCAGATTTGAAGCGCCGCCGGGCATTTTATGCCTGCGGCAGGCGCGCAAAAGCCCCGGAGGCTGCTCCGGGGCTTCGCGAGAGTTGACCGTTGGCGATCAATAATAGTCGCGCGGGCACCGGTCGATGTAGCGACGGCCGTAGCGATCGCGATAGTAGCACTGGCCGGGCTGGTCGGCGACGCTGCCGATCACGGCGCCGGCAACGCCACCAATGGCCGCGCCGACGGCCGCACCGCGGACATTGCCGGTTGCCGCACCGCCGATAATGGCGCCGGAGACGGCGCCGATGCCCGCGCCCTTTTCCGTCTGGGTGCAACTGGCGACGGCCAGACCGACCAGGACGAGCGCAATGATTTTCTTCATGAACCTTCTCCAAAGTTGAACGGCGGCCCGGTTTTCCGGGTCCACCCTATCCCCTTCTACTCGACAACATACCGGGGCCGTCGGGGACGGTCAGGTCTGTCCGAGGACAAAAATATAGCCTGGAAGCGGGAAGTCCATGGCGGCAAAGTATTTTTTCGAGGCGCGAATAAACGGCCGCTCCGCTTCGTCCTGATTCTCTCGCGAGCGTGCCGCTCACGAGAAATTTCGCGCCCGCCTGAAAGTACCGGTTGATCGCCGCGCCAAAAAGTCAAATGATATGATTGTTGGGGTTGTGCCGGCGGAGGAGGAATTGCCGTCGCAACTGCCATTGCCGGATGGAATGCATGCGAAGACAATACTGGCGTCGTTAGATCCCAGGCCCGCGTCGCGATGGCGCCCGCTGCATGGAATGTCGGATCGACCGCCCCCAGTGGACAGGAACCGCCAGGGAGGAACGAATGGCGAAAGTGGCAATGACCGTCAACGGCAGGAAGGTGAGCAGGGAGTGCGAGGACCGCACGCTGCTCGTGCATTTCCTGCGCGACCAGCTCGCTCTTACCGGAACCCATGTCGGCTGCGATACGTCCCAGTGCGGGGCCTGCGTCGTGCATATGGACGGCAAGGCGGTGAAGAGCTGTTCCATCCTCGCGGCCCAGGCCGCGGGCTCGGAGATCCTCACCATCGAGGGCCTTGCCGCCAATGGCGAGCTGCATCCCGTGCAGGCCGCCTTCAAGGCCAATCACGGCCTGCAATGCGGATTCTGTACGCCGGGCATGGTGATGACCGCGGTCGACATGATCGGCCGCTACGGCGGCGCGCTCGACGAGAAGACGGTGCGCGAGAACCTCGAAGGCAATATCTGTCGATGCACCGGCTACCACAACATCGTGAAAGCCATTCTCGCCGCCGCCGAGGACATGGGCGCGGCGGGCCGGCAGGCTGCGGAATAACGGGGAGCGGAAAGGGAATGCGATAGGGCCCGGCCGCCCTCGCAGCGTCCCCTGTCCGCCACTTCCCATTCGCAATTCGCTCATTCTCGGGAGGAGATCAAGATGGGTGTCGAAGGCATCGGCGCGCGCGTCGCGCGAAAGGAAGACAAGCGGTTCCTGACCGGCAAAGGACACTATACGGACGACATGTCCGTGCCGGGCATGCGCTACGCCGCATTCGTGCGCTCGCCCCATGCGCATGCGAAGATCACGAGCATCGACACGGCGGCGGCGCAGGACATGCCGGGCGTCATCGCCGTGCTTAACGGCAGGCAGATGCTGGACGACGGCATCGGCAACCTGATCTGCGGCTGGATGATCCACTCCAAGGACGGCTCGCCCATGAAGATGGGCGCCTGGCGGCCGCTCGCGCATGAGACCGTGCGCTATGTCGGCGATGCCGTCGCCGTGGTCGTGGCCGACAGCCTCGGAGAGGCGCGCGATGCGGCCGAAGCCGTTATCGTCGACTACGACGTCCTGCCCGCCGTCACCGATGCCGTGAAGGCGCTGGAGACGGGCCAGCCGCAGCTTCACCCCGAGGCCCCCGGCAACCTCATCTTCGACTGGGAGATCGGCGACAGCACGGCGACCGATGCCGCCCTTGCAGCCGCCGCCCATGTCACGGAGATGAAGATCGTCAACAACCGCCTCGCGCCCAACGCGATGGAGCCGCGCGCCGCGCTCGGCATCTACGATTCGGCCGAAGACCACTATACCTGCTACACGACGAGCCAGAACCCGCACGTCGCCCGCCTCGTCATGAGCGCCTTCTACAATGTCGCGCCGGAAAACAAGCTGCGCGTCATCGCCCCCGATGTCGGCGGCGGCTTCGGCTCGAAGATCTTCATCTACCCCGAGGAGATCGTCTGCCTGTGGGCATCGAAGCGCGCGGGCGTCCCCGTCAAGTGGACGGCCGACCGCACCGAGGCGTTCCTCACCGACGCCCATGGCCGCGACCACGTCTCGACCGTCAAGATGGCCTTCGACGCGGACAACCGCATCACGGGGCTGAAGGTCGACACCATCGCCAATTTCGGCGCCTACATGTCGCTGTTCTCCTCCTCGGTGCCGACCTATCTCTACGCCACGCTGCTCTCCGGCCAGTATGCGATCCCGGCGATCCACGCCAATGTGCGGGCCGTCTACACCAACACCGTCGCCGTCGACGCCTATCGCGGCGCCGGCCGGCCGGAGGCGACATATCTCCTCGAACGCACCATGGAGACGGCGGCCCGCGAGCTCGGCGTCTCGCCGGCGGAGCTTCGCCGCATCAATTTCATCCGCTCCTTCCCGCACCAGACGCCCGTGATCATGAACTATGACGCGGGCGACTACGAAGCCTCGCTGGAAGCGGCGATGAAGGCGGCCGACTGGAACGGTTTCCCCGCCCGCAAGGCCGAGGCCGCCGGCCGCGGCATGAAACGCGGCATCGGCATGAGCTGCTATATCGAGGCCTGCGGCATCGCGCCGTCCGCCGCTGTCGGCTCGCTCGGCGCCGGCGTCGGCCTGTGGGAATCGGCCGAGGTGCGCGTCAACGCCGTCGGCACCATCGAGGTGCTGACCGGCTCGCACAGCCACGGCCAGGGCCACGAGACGACCTTCGCCCAGCTCGTCGCCGACCGCTTCGGCGTGCCGATCGACAGCGTCTCCATCGTGCACGGCGATACGGACAAGGTGCAGATGGGCATGGGCACCTACGGCTCGCGCTCCGGCGCGGTCGGCATGTCCGCCATCGTCAAGGCGCTCGACAAGGTGGAGGCCAAGGCCAGGAAGATCGCCGCCCATCTCATGGAGGCCGACGAGAGCGACATCGTCATCGAGAACGGCGCCCTCAAGGTCGCCGGCACCGACAAGTCGGTTCCCTGGTTCCAGATGGCGCTTGCCGCCTACACGGCGCACAACCTGCCGTCCGGCATGGAGCCGGGCCTGAAGGAAGGCGCCTTCTACGACCCCTCCAACTTCACCTTCCCGGCCGGCTGCTACATCTGCGAGGTCGAGGTCGACCCGGAGACGGGCAAGACGAAGATCGTCCAGTTCGTCGCCGCCGACGACTTCGGCAACATCATCAACCCGATGATCGTCGAGGGCCAGGTGCATGGCGGCATCGCGCAGGGCATCGGCCAGGCGCTTCTGGAAGGCGTGCATTACGATCCCGATAGCGGCCAACTCCTGACGGCAAGCTACATGGACTACACCATGCCGCGCGCCGACGACCTGCCTTCCTTCCAGGTCTCGCACCAGGTCACGCCCTGTCCCGGCAATCCGCTCGGCATCAAGGGCTGCGGCGAGGCGGGCGCCATCGGCTCGCCGCCGGCGCTGATGAACGCCATCACCGACGCCATCGGCAACAACGACCTCACCATGCCCGCTACGCCCCAGAAGGTCTGGGCGGCGGCGCTGGCCGCACACAACTGACGGGAGGACGCCATGTACGCAACGAATTATCATCGCGCCTCCTCCCTCGCGGATGCGGCCAGGCTGCAATCGTCGTCCGACGAGGCGAAATACGTCTCCGGCGGCATGACGCTGATCCCGACCATGAAGCAGCGGCTCGCCGCCCCCTCCGATCTCGTGGACCTGCGCCACGTCCCCGAGCTCAAGGGCATCTCGGTCAGCGGCAACAGGGTCAGGATAGGCGCCGGCACGACGCATCACGAGGTCTCGACCTCGGCGGAGCTGAAGGCGGTCTGCCCGGCGATCTGCCATCTGGCCTCCCATATCGGCGATCCGCATGTGCGCCACATGGGCACGATCGGCGGCTCCATCGCGAACAACGACCCCGCCGCCGACTATCCCTCCGCCATGCTGGCGCTGGGCGCGACGATTGTCACCGACAGGCGCGAGATCGCCGCCGACGACTTCTTCACCGGCCTCTTCGAGACGGCGCTGGAGGACGGCGAGATCATCGTCGCGGTCACCTTCGAGACACCGGCAAGGGCCGCCTATGCCAAGTTCCCCAACCCCGCGTCGCGCTACGCCATGGCGGGCGTCTTCGTGGCGAAGGCATGGGACGGCAGCGTGCGGGCGGCGGTGACGGGCGCAGGCTCCAACGGCGTCTTCCGCCATGCCGGCCTGGAGGCGGCGCTTTCCGCAAACTGGTCGGCGGACGCCGCGTCAGGCATCACGGTCGATGCGGCGGACATGCTCTCGGATATCCACGGCAGCGCCGAATACCGCGCGAACCTGGTGAAGGTCATGGCCAAGCGCGCGGTCGCCGCCGCCTGATACCATCACGAAAGCGGAAACACTTCGGACAAAAGGACGGTTGAGACCGTCCTTTTTTCGTGCAGACTTGACATGCATCAACAGGAAATGGCCTTTGGTGACCTAACATACATTGGAATGGTTCAAAGGTGGCGCCGATTTGCCGCAGCGCGATGCGTTGCAGCGGAACGGCACCTGATATAGCCGATTGAACGACAGCCAACGACGACAGTGTCCGGGTTTTCGCCGGACAGGAGACCCCGGATGGACTTCGAGACCTACTTCAAGAACGAACTGGACGGCCTGCATCAGGAAGGCCGCTATCGCATCTTCGCCGACCTGGAGCGCCAGAAGGGCAACTTCCCGAAGGCGACCCGCTATACGGCGGAAGGTCCCAAGGACGTCACGGTCTGGTGCTCCAACGACTATCTCGGCATGGGTCAGCATCCGACCGTCACCGAAGCCATGAAGCGCGCCATCGACCAGTGCGGCGCCGGCGCCGGCGGCACCCGCAACATCTCCGGCACGAATCACTACCATGTGCTCCTGGAGCAGGAACTCGCCGACCTGCACGGCAAGGAATCGGCCCTGCTCTTCACCTCCGGCTACGTCTCCAACTGGGCCGCGCTCGGCACGCTCTGTTCCAGGATCCCCGGCATCATCTGTTTCTCCGATGCCGGCAACCACGCCTCGATGATCGAGGGCATCCGCCACTCCAAGTGCGAGCGCGTGATCTGGAAACACAATGACCTCAAGGATCTCGAAGCCAAGCTCGCCAGCGCCGACCCGAAGGCGCCGAAGCTGATCGCCTTCGAATCGGTCTATTCGATGGACGGCGACATCGCCCCCATCAAGGAGATCTGCGACCTCGCCGACAAATACGGCGCGATGACCTATCTCGACGAAGTCCACGCCGTCGGCATGTACGGCCCGCGCGGCGGCGGCATTGCCGAACGCGAAGGCCTGATGCACCGGCTGACCGTCATCGAAGGCACGCTCGGCAAGGCCTTCGGCGTCATGGGCGGCTATATCACCGGCTCCGCCGCGCTCTGCGACTTCGTGCGCTCCTTCGCTTCCGGCTTCATCTTCACGACGGCCCTGCCGCCGACGCTCGCCGCCGGCGCCCTCGCCTCGATCCGCCACCTCAAGGAAAGTCAGGTCGAGCGCCTCGCCCATCAGGCGCGCGTGCGCAAGCTGCGTGCGCTTCTCGACCGCAACGGCATTCCGCATATGCCGAACCCGAGCCATATCGTGCCGGTCATGGTGGGTGACGCGGCCAAGTGCAAATGGATCTCGGACCTGCTGCTCGACAATTTCGGCGTCTATGTCCAGCCGATCAACTACCCGACCGTGCCGAAGAAGACCGAGCGCCTGCGCATCACGCCGACGCCGCTGCACACGGATGCCGACATCGAGCATCTCGTCGGCGCGCTGCATGCGCTCTGGTCGCGCTGCGCGCTCGCCCGCGCCGTCGCCTGACAGGGTAAGTTCGAGAAAGCCTATCCGATGAGCCCGGCGGCCACCCGCCGGGCTTCTTCGTCCGCGGCGAAGACATCGTCCATGGAGGACGCCGGCGGCAGGTGCGAGAGCCTGTCCATCACTTCCTCGGCAATGTCGGCCATGGCGAGGAAGCCGATGCGCCCGGCGACGAAGGCATGGAACGCCACCTCCTCGGCGGCGTTCATCACCGCACCCTGCAACCCGCCGCGCGTGAGCGCCGTGCGGGCAAGCCGAAGCGCCGGGAAACGCACCTCGTCCGGCGCCTCGAAATCGAGCCGTGCCAGCCTGGCGAAATCCAGCCGGTCGACATTGAGCGGCGCACGCGCGGGATAGGTCAGCGCATAGCCGATGGCCGTGCGCATGTCGGGCGCACCGAGCTGCGCCAGCACCGAGCCGTCGACATAGCCCACCATGGAATGGACGATCGACTGCGGATGGACGATCACCTCGATCTGGTCCGGCCTGACGTCGAAGAGATGCTTCGCCTCGATCATCTCCAGCGCCTTGTTGAACATCGAGGCGCTGCCGATCGAAATTTTCAGGCCCATCGACCAGTTGGGATGGGCGCGCGCGATGTCGGCGGTGACGCCCGCCATCTCGTCGCGGCTCCAGGTGCGGAACGGGCCGCCCGAGGCCGTCAGCACGATGCGCTCGACGGCGTGGCGCTGGTCGTCCTCCAGCGCCTGGAAGATCGCGCTGTGCTCGCTGTCGACGGGAATGAGCCGCCCGCCGCCTGCCGCAACCGCCTTGACGAAGAGGTCGCCCGCCGAGACGAGGCATTCCTTGTTGGCGAGCGCGATATCCGCGCCTTTCTTGGCCGCGGCAAGCGTCGGCGCAAGACCGGCCGTGCCGACGATCGCCGCCATCACCCAGTCCGCATCGGCCGAGGCCGCCTCCAGCAGCGCCTCGCGCCCGGCCGCCGCCGCGATGCCGCTGCCGGAAAGCGCATCCTTGAGCGCGCCGTAGCGGCTCTCGTCCGCCGTCACCGCCATCCGCGCGCCGCAATCCCTGGCCTGCGCGGCGAGGAGCTCCACATTGCCGTTGCCGGTCAGCGCCAGCACCTCGTAGCGCTCGCGTCCGCCCAGCTGGCGCAGCACGTCGAGCGTGCTGGTGCCGATGGAGCCTGTGGAGCCGAGAACGGTGATGCGGCGCTTCTGCCGCGCGTCGGGAGCCATGGGGATGTCCGCTGTTTCTTCTTGTCAGGAAAGGCTCTACAGGCGAAAGACGCCTGCAACAAGTCGCCGAAATGCTGTAAAGCAACCGGTGCGCCAGTCTTCTGGCACCCGTGTCTTGACCTTTTCGCCCGGACGGCCATAACGTCCCGTCAAAGCGGTCTTCCGCCTTGACGCGATTGGAGAAATCTGTGCACCAACGCCTGAGAGTATGGACCCTCGCCTGCCTCGCCCTTCTGGCGGCAGCTCCGGCCTATGCAGACGAACCCGTCCCCGGTGGCCTCGGCGGCACCTGGCTTGCCGAGGACATCGGCGGCGGCGGTGTCATCGACAACCTGCAGACGACGCTGGAGATCAAGCCGGACGGGTCCTACGGCGGCAATGGCGGCTGCAACACCTATCGCGGCAAGCTGAAGGTCCAGAACGGCAACATCGCCTTCGCGCCGGCCGCCGCCACGCGCAAGATGTGCGCCCCCGCCATCATGGACCAGGAGCAGAAGTTCTTCGACGCGCTCGGCACCGTGACCTCCTGGAAGCTGGAGAACGGCATCCTGCACCTGACGGGCAAGGAAGGCGCGCAGGCGATCCGGCTCGCCGGCCTCAAGAACAACACCGACATCGTCATCCGCCTGCCCGGACCCGAGCAGAGCGTGGCGCGCGAGACGCTGACCTACCAGTGCGACGCCGATCAGCGCATCAGCGTCGAATATATCAATGTCGGCGCCAATTCGCTGGCCGTCGTGCGCGTCGGCGAAGAGACCGTCATCGCCGCCAACGTCATGGCCGCCTCCGGCGCCAAATATGCCGGCGGCCATTTCGAATGGTGGACGAAGGGCGACGAGGCAACGCTCTACGACCTGACCCGCGGCGAGAACGCGCCGGGCGTCAACTGCCGCAAGTCCGGCTGAGCCGGCACGGGGCATCGGAGGAAAGCACATGCCCACATTCAGCGTCGGCCAGAAGGTGGTCTGCATCAACGACCGCTTCAAGAACGTCTCGATCGACCAGGGCATCCGCAAGGGGCAGGTCTATACGGTCCGCTGGGCCGGCCATTACCGCCACTATGTCGACGGCGATTTCTACGGCATCAAGCTGATGGAACTCTACCGCGGCAACGACGACGGCCCCGAAGGCTACGGCGCCGTCGACATGCCTTTCCGCGCCAGCCGCTTCCGCCCGCTGGTCTCGGACCGCATCCGCAGCATGCTCGGCATCAAGGCACCGCAGCCGAAGGTCGTGACCAAGCCCTCGATCGTCCCCGCCGTCCGAACGAAGCCCAGGGTCGTCACGCCGGAGCGCGAGACGGAAGACGTCTAAGAACCATTTGCCGGAGAAATGGTGATCCCGCCGCGATTCGAACGCGGGACCCCCAGATTAGGAATCTGGTGCTCTATCCTGCTGAGCTACGGGACCACTGACTGCACCCATACAAAAGCCGCGGGCCGAAGCCAAGCGATTTTCGGCGTATCCGTTGGGGAAACAGTCGAGTGACCCACAGGGTCGGCCATCCCTTCACGGGATGCCGATGACCGAGGTGCCTGCCCTGCTTTCAGGCGGCCAGCCGGCTTTCGGCGAGCTTGACCCAATAGGTCACGCCGTGCGGGATGGCGTCGTCGTTGAAGTCGTAGGCGGGGTGGTGCAGGCCTGCCGTGTCGCCGTTGCCGAGGAAGACGAAAGCGCCCGGCCGGGCAAGCAGCATGTAGGAAAAGTCCTCGCCGCCCATCATCGGGTCGAGCGCGGCATGGACCGCCGCTTC
The DNA here is from genome assembly GCF_016839145.1 of Shinella sp. PSBB067. NCBI lineage: Bacteria > Pseudomonadati > Pseudomonadota > Alphaproteobacteria > Hyphomicrobiales > Rhizobiaceae > Shinella > Shinella sp. PSBB067. The sequence continues at coordinate 3,383,168 of NZ_CP069303.1, forward strand.
GCCGGCGATTTCCCGCGCCACCGCCACCGCGTGGCCCGTCTCTTCCGGATGGTTGACGGTGACGGGATAGTTTCGATGGTAGGCGACGGTGATCTCCGCGCCGTGCGCGGCGGCAAGGCCGGCGCAGATCTGCCGGATGCGGGCCTCCGCCTCCTCGCGCATGTCCGGGCTCAGCGTGCGCACCGTGCCGGCAAGCTGCGCCTCCTCGGGAATGACGTTGTGGGCAAAGCCCGCATTGAACTTGGTGACGGAGACGACGAGCGAGGCGACGGGATCGGCGACGCGCGAGACGATCGTCTGCAGCGCCGTCACCACCTGCGCGCCGATGACGATGGGATCGACCGTCTTGTGCGGCAAGGCCGCATGGCCGCCGTGGCCCTTCACCTTGATGGTGAACTCGTCCGTCGCCGCCATGATCGCGCCGGGCCGCGTGCCGAAGGTACCGACCGGCAGGCCGGGCAGGTTGTGCATGCCGTAGACCTCGGCGATGCCGAAGCGCTCCATCATGCCGTCCTTGACCATCTCGTTGCCGCCGCCGCCGCCCTCTTCGGCCGGCTGGAAGATGACCGCGACATTGCCGGCGAAATTGCGCGTCTCGGCAAGGTACTTCGCCGCGCCGAGCAGCATCGCCGTATGGCCGTCATGGCCGCAGGCGTGCATCTTGCCCCTGACGGTCGAGGACCAGGGCTTGCCGCTGGTCTCCTCGATCGGCAGCGCGTCCATGTCGGCGCGAAGGCCGATGGTGCGTCCCTCGCCCCCACCGTCGCGCCTGCCGCGGATGAGCCCGACGACGCCGGTGCGGCCGATGCCGGTCACCACCTCGTCGACGCCGAATTCACGCAGCTTCTCCGCCACGAAGGCGGCCGTCTTCTCCACCGCGAAGAGAAGTTCCGGCTCCCGGTGCAGATGCCTGCGCCATCCGGCGATTTCGTCCTGCAGTTCTGCGGCGCGGTTGAGAACGGGCATGCAACACTTCCTGTCATTTCGGCCGGAAAGTCGGCCATCCCTTTTCGATGGCTTTGCCATCACGGTGCCATATAGGTTAAATAGGGTGACGGTTCGAGACAACTCCCGATTTCGAGGACAGACCTTTGCAGATGAACGGACGAACGACGCGCCGGAGCGCATGGTTTTTGGGCTCCGCCCTGTTGCTCACCACAGGCCTTGCGGCCAACACCACCCTGGCCAACCCGCGCATGCTGGTGGACGTCAACACACTGAAGGTCATCGAGCACGAGGATGCCTTCCAGCGCTGGTATCCCGCCTCGCTCACCAAGCTGATGACGGCCTATACGGTGTTCCGCGCCATCAAGGCCGGCGAACTGACGCTGGAAAGCCCGGTCACCATGACCAAGAACGCCGCCGCCGAGCCGCCGAGCAAGATGTATTTCAAGCCCGGCCAGAAGATGACGCTCGACAGCGCGCTGAAGATCATCCTCGTCAAGTCGGCCAACGACGTCGCGGTCGCCATCGCCGAATCGGTCGGCGGCTCCGAACAGGGCTTCGTCAACCGCATGAACGCCGAAGCCGCCCGCATCGGCATGAGCTCCTCGCATTTCATCAACCCGCACGGCCTGCCCGGCAAGGGCCAGTACACGACGGCGCGCGACCTTGCCGTGCTCGCCGTGACGCTGAAGCGCGAGTTCCCGCAATATGCCTCCTACTTCTCGCTGGAAGGCTTCACCACGGGCAAGAAGCAGTATCCCAACTTCAACATGCTGATCGGCCGCTTCGACGGCGCGGACGGCATGAAGACGGGCTTCATCTGCGCCTCCGGCTTCAACCAGGTCTCCTCGGCGACCCGCAACGGCCGCAGCGTGGTGTCCGTCGTGCTCGGCTCCGACAGCCTCGGCGCACGCGCCGACATTTCCGCCGGCATGCTGGAAAAGGGCCTGACGAGCCGGGTCGGCAATGTGCCGACGCTCGGCCAGCTCCGCCCCTACGGCGAGACGCGCGACAGCGTCGCCGACATTTCGGAGGGCATCTGCTCCAAGCACGCCGCCAAGGTGCGCAGCGAGGGACGGGACGAGGCAGGCCGCCAGAAGCTGGCCTCCCCCTATATCCACGAGCTGAACAGGCCGCTGAAACTCGTCTATGCCGGCCTCATCGCGGGTGAAGACGCCAAGCCGGCCGGCAGCGAGCAGGTCGCCGCCGGCGACATCGGCGACATGGTCAACGTGCCGATCCCGATCCCGCGGCCGACCTTCTGACAGGACTGAAGACCATGACCCTTGCTGAGCGGCGCGTGCCGGTTTCCGTACTGACCGGCTTTCTGGGCGCGGGCAAGACGACCCTGCTTAACCGCCTCCTGAAGGACCCGGCGCTCACCGACACCGCCGTCATCATCAACGAGTTCGGCGAGGTGGGCATCGACCATCTCCTCGTCGAGCAGTCGGGCGACGGCATCATCGAGCTTTCCGACGGGTGCCTGTGCTGCACGATCCGCGGCGAGCTTGTCGATACGCTCGCCGACCTGATGGACCGCATGCAGACGGGCAAGATCCAGCCGCTGAAGCGCATAGTGATCGAGACGACCGGCCTTGCCGATCCCGCCCCCGTGCTCCAGGCCGTCATGGGCAACCCGATCCTTTCCCAGTCCTTCAGCCTCGATGGCGTGATCACCGTCGTCGATGCCGTCAACGGTCTCTCGACGCTCGCCAACCATCCCGAGGCGGTCAAGCAGGTCGCCGTCGCCGACCGCGTGCTGATCAGCAAGACCTCGCTTGCCGACGCCGAAACGCTCGCCGCCATTACCAGGGAAATCGCCGCGCTCAACCCGCGCGCCGCCGTCTTGGATGTCGACACGCCCGGCCTTGCCGGCCCGGACCTCCTCGCCAACGGCCTCTACGATCCCGGCAGCAAGATACCGGACGTCCGCCGCTGGCTGCATGAGGAGTCGCACGGCCACCATCACCACCATGATCATGATCATGGTCACGGGCATCACCACCACGGGCACGACCACCACCATCACGCCCATGACGTGACGCGGCACGACGCGACGATCCGCTCCTTCAGCATCGTCTACGACCGTCCGATCGACCCGATGGCGCTGGAAATGTTCATCGACCTCCTGCGCTCGGCCCATGGTGAAAAACTGCTGCGCATGAAGGGCATCGTGCTGATGAGCAACAGCCCGGAGCGTCCGCTGGTGCTGCACGGCGTGCAGAGCGTCTTCCATCCGCCGGAGCGGCTTGCCGCCTGGCCTGACCCGGACGACCGCCGCACGCGGCTGGTGCTGATCACCAAGGACCTGCCGGAAGCCTTCGTGCGCGACCTCTTCGATGCCTTTACCGGCACGCCGAAGATCGACCGCCCGGACCGCGCGGCGCTCGCCGACAATCCGCTCGCGATACCGGGCTTGAAACTCTAGATCAGGCCTTCTTGCGGATCAGGAATCGGTGTCCCGCCTCGACGCGTTCGCTCGCCTCCAGCGAATGGCCGTCCTCCTGGCAGAAATGGGGAATGTCGATGACCGCGAGCGGATCGGTGGTCTCGACCCAGAGGCCGGCGCCTGCCGCCATCGTCGAAAGGCGCTTGCGCGTCTTCATCACCGGCAAGGGGCATTTCAGGCCGCGCAGGTCGTAGACGTCGACATCGTCCTTGCCGGCCGTGGCACTCATTTCTGCCAGAACTTCCAGAAAGGCTTCTTCGGCGCCTGCTCGACGACCTCGACGGCCGGGCTTTCCTGAGGCACCGGGGCAACCGCGGCCGATGCAGCCGAAGCCTTTGCCTTTTCGGTGGCGGGGGCGGGATTGCGCGCCTCCTTGCGAGCCGGCTGGCCGGAATTCGGTCCGGCCGGCGGGGTCGCGCTTTCGACGGGCGCGACCGTGGCCGGCGCCTCTTCCCTGGCTGTCCAGAGCTTCCAGAACGGCTTCTTTTCCGTCTTCTCGACGACCGTCACGCCCGGATTTTCTTCCGGAACCGGGAGGGCGCCTGCGCCGCGCGCCTGCTTCTGCGCCTTCTCGGCGGCAACATCCGCCGCGAGGGCTTCCGCTTCCTTGACCTTCTTCTGCTCGGCATCGAGTTTGGCCTGCTCGACAGCCTGTTTCGCGCGCTCTTCCGCTTCGATCTTGCGCTTTTCGGCTTCCTCGGCCTTGCGCTTCTGGGCCTCGATCTCCTGCTGCGTCATCAGCTTGCCGGCGTCGAGCGAATTGCCGGTCGGCGCATAGGCAAGCTCGCGGCCCTTGCGCTGGTCGGCGACGATGGCCTTGCGCTGGGCTTCCGACGGCTCCACCCAGACGGTGCCCTGATACTTGCCCATCGCCTTGGAATAGGCGGCGGCATAGGTCTTGTTGTAGCTCGAAAGCGCCACGTCGAGCGACGGCGGCGTCGTCATCGCCGGGCAGGCGCCGGCCGGCGAGAAGGGCTTGTCGGCCTGCTGGTTGAAGACATACTTGCCTTCGCAGACATTGACCTCCGGCGGGCGCTTGGTGATCTCGAAATGATCCCAGCCGACCTTCAGCATCTTCCAGAATTCGATGTTCGGATTGTCGCGGTGGCGCGCCATGTTCTCCGCGGTCATGCGGAAGGGGAACGCCTGGAGCTGAACCGTCTTCTGCCCGCCGTCGAAGGCGTCGCGCGCGAAGGCGAAGATTTCCAGCATCTGCTCGTCGGTCATCGAATAGCAGCCCGACGAGGAGCAGGCACCATGGATCATCAGGTTGGTGCCGCTCGCCCTGTTGGCGCGGTCATACGTATTGGGAAAGCCGGTGTTGATCGCGAGATAGTAGCTCGAATTCGGGTTCATCTGGCCGCGCGAGAGCGGATAGAAGCCTTCCGGCGCCTGGCGGTCGCCTTCCTTCGTCTTCGGGCCGAGCTTGCCGGACCAGGCGCAGATCTTGTAGTTGCGCACCATCTGGAACCGGTTCGAGCGGTCGGCCTTCCACACTTCCAGCCGCCCCTCTTCCTTCAGGATACGCAGCATGATCGGCGAGGACCGGTCGATGTTCATCTTGGAGAACTTGCTCAGCACCGCCGGCGAGAGCTGGTAGCCGGTCTTGCTGGACACCCTGGAGATATCGACATCGACCTTGTCGAACGAGTCGAGCGTCTCATTGGTGCATCCCGCGGTGACCACGGCGAGAAGCGAAACGGTGGCAAGAACGGTGAGGCGCATGCAAGGGTCCGTGAACTATCGTCAGATCGCGAGCCGTCGCGCCGGCAGGGCGGGACGCGCAGTCGTAACCGGCTTATACTTCATAAACTCTTAACCGGGAATTCTTTCGCGAGACTGCCGGACGACCGCAGCCCCTTCACACACAAGGATTGTGGCCGAGATGGGGCGAAAGACTGCGGACCGGGCCCGCAGGTCAGAGCTGGCGGCCGATATTCAGGTAGCGCTGGCGGCGATCCTTGCGAAGCTGGTCGCCGGGCTTGGCCGAAAGGTCCTTCAGCGCGGCGGCGATGACGTCGCCCGTGCGGCCGATGACCGCCGCGGGATCGCGATGCGCGCCGCCCACCGGCTCTGGAATGATGCCGTCGATGACGCCGAGAGCCTTCAGGTCCTCCGACGTGATCTTCATGTTGCTCGCCGCTTCCTTGGCGCGGGTGGAATCGCGCCAGAGGATGGAGGCCGCGCCCTCCGGCGAGATCACGGAATAGATCGCATGTTCCAGCATGTAGACCCGGTCGCCCGTGGCGATCGCGATGGCGCCGCCCGAGCCGCCCTCGCCGAGAACGACGGAGACAATCGGCACGCGGACGTTGAGACACATCTCCGTGGAGCGGGCGATGGCTTCAGCCTGGCCACGCTCTTCCGCGCCGATGCCGGGATAGGCGCCGGCCGTGTCGATCAGCGTGATGATCGGCAGGCCGAAGCGGTCGGCCATTTCCATGACGCGGATCGCCTTGCGGTAGCCTTCCGGCCGGGCGCTGCCGAAATTGTGCTTGAGGCGCGACTTGGTGTCGCTGCCCTTTTCCTGGCCGATGATGGCGACGGCCTCGCCGCGGAAACGCCCCAGGCCCGCCTGGATCGCCTCGTCCTCGGCGAACTTGCGGTCGCCGGCCAGCGGCGTGAACTCTTCGAAGAGCTGGCTGGCGTAGTCGACGAAATGCGGACGCTGCGGATGGCGCGCGACCTGCGTCTTCTGCCAGGGCGTCAGCTTGGCGTAGATGTCCGCCATGGCCTCGCGGGCGCGCACTTCAAGCCTGCCGACCTCGTCGCTCGTGTCGATGCTCTCATCTTCCTCTGCGAGCTTCCTCAGCTCGTGGATCTTGCCTTCGAGATCCGAGATGGGCTTTTCGAAATCGAGGTAGTTGTGCATGAGATGCGTTTCCGATCGTTTGCTCAAACCGCGCCGGTCTGCAGTCAGCCAGAAGGCCAGTCGCAGGCGGTGGGGGTCCTAATCCGGTTTTTTTGCCTGTTTGGCAAGGGGGTGATGGGTTTGAACGAGCTGGTGGAGCCGTTCTTCCAGCACATGCGTATAGATTTGTGTCGTGGAAATGTCCGAGTGACCCAGCAGTTCCTGCACCGCGCGCAGGTCCGCGCCGTTCTGCAGGAGATGGCTGGCGAAGGCGTGGCGAAGGACGTGCGGCGAAAGCGTCGAGGCCCGGATGCCGGCCCGCCCGGCCAGCGCCTTCAGGTCGCGCGCGAAGACCTGGCGCGGCAGATGACCTTCCTTGCTCTGCGCCGGGAAAAGGAATGCGCCGGCCGCCGGATCGTCGCCGATCTCCGCCGCCAGCATCTCCCCATAGGCCTCCAGCGCCGAAACGGCGGCGCGCGACAGGGGCACCATGCGCTCCTTGTTGCCCTTGCCCCTGACGACGAGGAAGCGCGCCGTCTGCGCCAGCACGCTCGCCGGCAGCGATACCAGTTCGCTGACGCGCATGCCCGTCGCGTAGAGCAGCTCGACGAGCAGATGCATGCGCCGCTTGAGAAGGAGATTGCCGCCGGGCTCCGCCGCCTCGGCTTCGGCCCGGGTGATGAGGCGGGTGACGTCGTCGACGCTCAGCGTCTTCGGCAGCGAGCGCCCCTTCTTCGGCGCGTCGAGAATGCCGGTCGGATCGTCGCCGCGCAGGCCCTCGCCATAGAGGAACTTGAAGAACTGCCGGAGCGCCGACAGCCGCCTCGCCTGCGAGGATGCGGCAAAGCCCTGCCGTGCAAGATGGCCGAGATAGGCCCTGAGGTCGTCAGGCGTCGCCTCGGCAAGCCGCACGCCGCGCTCGTTGAGGAAGGAGCGCGCATCCTCGAGGTCCCGTTCGTAGGATTGCAGCGTGTTGACAGCCGCGCCCCGTTCGGCGCTCATCATCTCGAGGAAGGACTCGACCTGAAGGGCGGACGGATCCCTCATGGCTGGGGATTCACGCGCTCGGAAGGAATGCGGATCGTCACTTCCCGCTCGGTCGGCTCGACGAAGGTCACCAGCGCCACCATTACGCCGTAGACCGACCCGACGATCACGGCACAGAAGAACAGGAATCGGAAAAGGGTGGGCATGGCGATCTCCGGGACGATAGTCCCTATATCGCCTCGCCGTCCTTTCAGCGCAAGGGCGGCGGCCGTTCGCCCCCCGCACGCCCGACACCGCGCAGGCTTGACGCTCCCGGCGCTTTTGTCGATACGGAAGGAAGCGAAACTCCGGGAAACCCCATGACCGAGCTGATCGTCCAGGCCCCCCTTACGCTTGCCGCCGAGGCCCGTGCCGCGCTCGGCAGGCGCAACCTCGTCCTGATCGGCCTGATGGGCGCCGGCAAGTCGGCGATCGGCCGCATGACGGCGCAGGCGCTCGGCATCCCCTTCATCGATTCCGACCACGAGATCGAGCGCGTCTCGCGCATGTCGATAACGGATCTCTTCGCCGCCTATGGCGAGGCGGAATTCCGGGCACTCGAGACCCGGGTGATCAAGCGCCTGCTGCGCTCCGGCCCGCGGGTCGTGTCGACCGGGGGCGGCGCCTATATCAACGAGAACACCCGAAGGCACATCAGGCGCGGCGGCCTCACCGTCTGGCTGAAGGCCGACCTCGACGTTCTCTGGGAGCGCGTCAACAAGCGCGACACCCGCCCGCTGCTCAAGACGGAGAACCCGCGCCAGACGCTCGAAAACCTCATGAACGCCCGTTACCCGATCTATGCGGAAGCCGATCTGACCGTGATGTCGCGCGACGTGAAGAAGGAAACCATGGTGGAGGAGGTGCTCGCCGCGATCATCGCCGCCGCCCGCAAACCCTGACGAGATGACCATGACTGCCAATGCCACCGCGCGCCGCACCGTGCGCGTCGATCTCGCCGACCGCTCCTACGACATCCTGATCGGCCCCGGCCTCATATCCGCCGCCGGCCGCGAGATCGCAAGCCGCCTCAAGGGCCGCAAGATCGCCGTCATCACCGACGAGCACGTCGCGCCGATCTATCTCGACGGCTTCATGGCCGCGCTGAAAACCGAGGGCATCGACGCCGTCTCGCTCGTGCTGCCGGCCGGCGAGAAGACGAAGAGCTTCGAGCACCTGATCCGCGTCTGCGACAGCGTGCTTGCCGCCCGCATCGAGCGCAACGACGCGGTGGTGGCGCTCGGCGGCGGCGTCATCGGCGACCTCACCGGTTTTGCCGCGGGCATCGTTCGCCGCGGCTCGCGCTTCATCCAGGTGCCGACCTCGCTTCTGGCGCAGGTCGATTCCTCCGTCGGCGGCAAGACCGGCATCAACTCGGCCCACGGCAAGAACCTCGTCGGCGTCTTCCACCAGCCCGACCTCGTGCTCGCCGACACCGACGTGCTCGACACGCTCTCGCCGCGCGAATTCCGCGCCGGCTACGCGGAGGTCGCCAAATACGGCCTGATCGACAAGCCGGATTTCTTCGCCTGGCTGGAGAAGAACTGGCGCGACGTCTTCGCCGGCGGCGAGGCGCGCATTACGGCCATCGCCACGAGCTGCCAGGCGAAAGCCGACGTGGTCGCCGCCGACGAGCGCGAGAACGGCCAGCGCGCCCTCCTCAATCTCGGCCACACCTTCGGCCATGCGCTGGAAGCGGCGACGCAGTACGACAGCGCCCGCCTCGTCCATGGCGAGGGCGTCTCCATCGGCATGGTGCTCGCCCACCAGTTCTCCGCCCGGATGAACCTTTGCAGCCCCGACGATGCAAGCCGCGTCGAGGCGCATCTGCGCGACGTCGGCCTGCCGACATCGATGGCAGAGATCCCGGGCGGCCTGCCGCCAGCGGAAAGGCTGATGGACGCCATCGCGCAGGACAAGAAGGTCAAGGCCGGCAAGCTCACCTTCATCCTGACGCACGGCATCGGCCGGTCCTTCGTCGCCGACGACGTGCCGCAGTCGGAAGTTGTCGCCTTCCTCAAGGAAAAGCTGCCGAAATGACCAGCGATACGCCCGCCGTGCTCGCTCCTGATGTCTGGCCGTGGATCGTCCTCGGCCTCATCGCCCTCGCCGCCATAGTCTACTGGCGCTCGTCGATTTCAGGGCTGTGGCGTTCGCACCGGGAGACGCGCGAGGCGGAGGGCGAACGCGAGGGGGCGTCCGCGAAGACGGAGCGCGACCGGCTTCCCAATGCGCTCGACCTCGACGCGCTGGAAGTCTCCGACATCATGATCCACCGCATGGCCATGCGGGCGCTCAATGCCGGCGATCCGCCGGAGGAGATCGTCAAGGCCGTGCTGGAAAGCCCCTATACGCGCATGCCCCTCTGGATGGGCTCGGCCGACAACATCGTCGGCGTCGTCCACGCCAAGGACCTCCTGCGCGCGCTGGCGGAACCCGGCGTCGAGCCGAAGAGCCTCGACATCACGCGGGTCGCGCAGAAACCGTGGTTCGTGCCCGACACGACGACGCTGAAGGAGCAGCTCGCCGCCTTCCTGCGCCGCGAGGAGCATTTCGCGACCGTCGTCGACGAATACGGCGATGTGCAGGGCCTCGTCACGCTGCAGGACATCCTCAAGGAGATCGTCGGCGACATCTCCGACGAGAAGACGGTCGACATCCAGGGCGTGCGGCAGGAGGCGGACGGCTCGCTCGTCGTCGACGGCAGCGTTTCGATCCGCGACCTCAACCGCGCCTTCAACTGGACGCTGCCGGACGAGGAGGCGACGACCATCGCCGGCCTCGTCATCCACGAATCGAAGTCGATCCCGGAGGAGCGCCAGGCCTTCACGTTCCACGGCAAGCGCTTCATCGTCATGAAGCGGGTGAAGAACCGCATCACCAAGCTGCGCATCCGCCCGGCGGAGCTGTTGCAGCCGGGCGCCTGAAGCAGGTCCGGCGAACGTGAGAAGCGGTTTTGCGTTCGCAATGGCGCAAGACCAAAAAGCTCACCAGCGCGTCGGTTCGCCCGGCGCCGCCGCCTCGACGGCGAGGGCATGCAGTCCCGCATCGAGCTCTGCCTTCACCGCCTCGTTGATCGCCCGGTGGCGTGCCACCCGGCTCATGCCGGAAAAGGCTGCGGAGACGATGCGGATGCGCATATGCGTCTCGCCCTCGCCATCGAAGCCCGGCTGGTGGCCGGCATGCAGGTGGCTCTCGTTGATGACCTCGAGGCGCTCGGGGGAAAAGGCGGCTTCAAGCTTGCCGGCGATGCTGGTTTTCATGGACATGGGGCAACTTTCAGCGACGGAAACGGCACCGCCGCGACGCAGGTAAAGGGTTCCACAAAGCCAGCAACAATCCGCTTTGTCAATTCTTGTTGCGGCCGCTCGGGAGCCCCATAATTAGCGCCATGAAACTCGATTCCAAATACTTCGACCGCATCCGCACGAAGCGGCGCGTGGAGCGTCCCGAACGCTCCGCGCCGACCTGTCAGTGGGACGGCTGCGAGGAGAATGCCGTGCATCGCGCACCCGTCGGCCGCAACGCCGAGGGGCAGTATTTCATGTTCTGCTTCGAGCACGTCAAGGAATACAACAAGGGCTACAACTACTTCTCGGGCCTGTCCGACGGCGAGATCGCGCGCTACCAGAAGGAGGCCATCACCGGCCACCGCCCGACCTGGACCATCGGCGTCAACAAGGCCGCCAAGAACGGCCCGGCGCAGGGCACCGCGCGCTCCGGCACGGCCGGGGCAAATCAGCGCATCCGCGATCCCTTCGGCCTCTTCAACGAAGGCAAGGGCCGCAGGCCCCAGATGGAGCCCCGCGCGCGAAAACTGAAGACCCTGGAGGCGAAAGCCTTCGACACGCTCGGCCTTTCCGCGAATGCCACGACCGAGGACATCAAGTCCGCCTACAAAATGCTTGTCAAAAAGCATCACCCGGATGCAAATGGCGGAGATAGAGGCTCGGAGGAGCGTTTTCGCGCCGTCATCCAAGCATATCAATTGTTAAAGCAGGCCGGCTTCTGCTAGAGCATTTTGCAACCGGGCGGAATCGCCCGGCGTCGCACAAATGCGGTCAAGCAAAAGGCAAAGTTGGCGTGCAATAAATTATTGGGGCGGAGGCATGGCCGCCGCCCGCGGAGACGTGATGAGCAAGATGGATCTCGATATTTCCAACCTCCCGGACACCACGGTTTCCGTACGGGAGGTTTTCGGCATTGATACGGACCTCAGGGTCCCGGCCTATTCCAAGGCGGACGCCTATGTGCCGGACCTCGACCCGGACTACCTGTTCGACCGCGAAACGACGCTCGCCATCCTCGCGGGCTTTGCCCACAACCGGCGCGTCATGGTCTCCGGCTACCACGGCACCGGCAAGTCGACCCATATCGAGCAGGTCGCCGCCCGCCTCAACTGGCCCTGCGTGCGCGTCAACCTCGACAGCCATGTCAGCCGTATCGACCTCGTCGGCAAGGACGCCATCGTCGTCAAGGACGGCCTTCAGGTCACCGAATTCAAGGACGGCATCCTGCCCTGGGCCTACCAGCACAATGTCGCGCTCGTCTTCGACGAATACGACGCCGGCCGCCCGGACGTCATGTTCGTCATCCAGCGCGTGCTGGAATCCTCCGGCCGCCTGACCCTGCTCGACCAGAGCCGCGTCATCCGCCCGCACCCGGCCTTCCGCCTGTTCGCGACGGCCAACACCGTCGGTCTCGGCGACACGACCGGCCTCTACCACGGCACGCAGCAGATCAACCAGGCGCAGATGGACCGCTGGTCGATCGTCACCACGCTGAACTACCTGCCGCACGACAACGAGGTGAACATCGTCGCCGCCAAGGTGAAGCGCCTCGCTGCCGGCAAGGACGGCCGCGAGACCATCTCGCGCATGGTGCGCGTCGCCGACCTCACCCGCGCCGCCTTCATCAACGGCGACCTTTCGACCGTGATGAGCCCGCGTACGGTCATCACCTGGGCGGAGAATGCGGAGATCTTCGGCGACGTCGCCTTCGCCTTCCGCGTGACCTTCCTCAACAAGTGCGACGAACTGGAGCGCACGCTGGTGGCCGAACTCTACCAGCGCGCCTTCGGCGTGGAGCTGAAGGAAAGCGCCGCCAACATCGTCCTGGAAGCGACTGTCTGACGGCAAGGTGAAGCGCATGGCAGCCCGCGGAGACAATTCGAAGCCGAGGCCCGGCGGCGTGGTGGACATGGAACCGTTCCGCCGCGCGGTGACGGGCTGCGTGCGCGCCGTCTCGGGCGATGCGGAGGTGGAGGTTACCTTCGCCAACGAGCGCCCCGGCATGACCGGCGAGCGCATCCGCCTGCCCGAGCTCTCCAAGCGCCCGTCGCCCGCCGAAGTCGCGCTCACCCGTGGCCTCGGCGACTCGATGGCGCTGCGCAAGGCCTGTCACGACGCCCGCATCCACGCGACCATGTCCCCGCAGGGCGCCGATGCCCGCGCGATCTTCGACGCCGTCGAGCAGGCGCGCGTCGAGGCGATCGGCTCCAACCGCATGCACGGCATGGCGCAGAACCTCACCACCATGCTGACGGAGAAATACGCCAAGGCCAATTTCGGCGCGATCACCCGCCAGGCCGATGCCCCTCTTGAAGAAGCCGTCGCGCTCATCGTGCGCGAGAAGCTGACCGGCCAGGCCCCGCCCGCCTCGGCCGGCAAGGTGCTCGACCTCTGGCGCGATTTCATCGTCGACAAGGCCGGCAAGGACATGGAGGGCCTTTCCTCCGCCATCAACGACCAGCACGCCTTCTCGCGCGTCGTGCGCAACATGCTCGCCTCGATGAACGTCGCCGAGCAATACGGCGAGGACGAGAACGAACCGGACGATTCGGAAACGCCCGAGGACGAGAACCAGCCGCGCAGCGACGAGCAGGAAGACAACGACAGCCAGGAAGACGCTGGCGACGATTCAGCGCCCGCCGACGAGAACGAGACGTCCGACGAGCAGATGGACGAAGGCGAGATGGACGGCGCGGAAATCTCCGACGACGACCTCGTCGACGATGACGGCGACGACACCGAAAAGCCCGGCGAGGTGCGCCGCCCGAACCAGCCCTTCACGGATTTCAACGAGAAGGTCGATTACGGCGTCTTCACGCAGGAATTCGACGAGACCATCACCGCCGAGGAACTGTGCGACGAGGCGGAACTCGACCGCCTGCGCGCCTTCCTCGACAAGCAGCTCGCCCATCTTCAGGGCGCGGTCGGCCGCCTCGCCAACCGGCTTCAGCGCCGCCTGATGGCGCAGCAGAACCGCGCCTGGGAATTCGACCTCGAAGAGGGCTATCTCGACAGCGCCCGCCTGCAGCGCATCATCATCGACCCGATGCAGCCGCTCTCCTTCAAGCGCGAGAAGGACACGACCTTCCGCGACACGGTCGTGACGCTGCTGATCGACAATTCCGGCTCCATGCGCGGCCGCCCGATCACGGTCGCCGCCACCTGCGCCGACATCCTCGCCCGCACGCTGGAGCGCTGCGGCGTGAAGGTCGAGATCCTCGGCTTCACCACCAAGGCCTGGAAGGGCGGGCAATCGCGCGAAAAATGGCTCGGCAGCGGCAAGCCGCAGGCGCCCGGCCGCCTCAACGATCTCCGCCACATCATCTACAAGGCCGCCGACGCCCCGTGGCGGCGCGCACGGCGCAATCTCGGCCTGATGATGCGCGAGGGCCTCCTGAAGGAGAACATCGACGGCGAGGCGCTGATCTGGGCGCACGACCGCCTGCTCGCCCGCCCCGAGCAGCGCCGCATCCTGATGATGATCTCGGACGGTGCGCCGGTCGACGATTCGACACTCTCGGTGAACCCCGGCAACTATCTCGAGCGGCACCTGCGCGCCGTCATAGAGCAGATCGAGACGCGCTCGCCGGTCGAGCTGCTGGCCATCGGCATCGGCCATGACGTCACGCGCTACTACCGTCGCGCCGTCACCATCGTCGACGCGGACGAGCTGGCCGGCGCCATGACCGAACAGCTCGCCTCGCTCTTCGCCGACGAAAGCACCGCCCGCCTCCCCGCCAGCCGCCGCCGTGCGGGCTGAGCCGGCGTTCCGGCAAAGGCCTGCGCGCTTCGTGCGAAGCCTTCCCGCGATCGCCCTGTCCGCCCTGCTCTGCCTGTCGCCCGTGCAGCCGGCGGCAGCGGATGCCATCGAGGTCCCGGTCTCCAGCCGCGCCATTACGCAGTTCACGCCGGGTTCCGGCCAGCGCATCTTCGGCAGGCTCGAATTCCTCGGCGGCATCGCCTATTCGTCGACCAGTCCCCTGCTCGGCGCGATCTCGGCGATCCGCTTCCGAAACGACCGGCAGAACTTCGTCTCGGTGCTCGATACCGGCCACTGGCTGACCGGCCGCGTCGAGCGCGATGCCGAAGGCCGGTTGAGCGGCCTTGCCGACGTCAGGATCCGCTCGATGTTCAATCGGGACGGCCGCGACGAAAACCCCAAGCAGGCGATGGATGCCGAGGGCCTCGCCATCGGCAGGGGCGAGCTCCTCGTCAGCTTCGAGGGGCATCACCGGATCGACGCCTATCCCGATCCCGGCTTCATGGACGCAAGGCCGAAGCGCCGGTTGCCCCTTCCCATCGAACGAAGGGAGATCCGACGGAACCGCGGCATGGAGGCGCTCGCCATGTCGCCGGCCACAGGCCCGCTCGGCGCCGTACCGGTGGTCGTGACGGAGCGCAGCCTGGATGCCGATGGCAACGTCTTCGCCGCTGTCTTGGAAGGCCCGCGTGCGGGCCTCTTCACCGTCAGACGCAACGACCCCTGGGACATCACCGACGGCGCCTTCCTGCCGAATGGCGACCTCCTCCTGCTGGAACGCCGCTTCCGCCTGTTGGACGGCATGGGCATGCGCATCCGCCGGATCGACGGCGATACGATCCGCCCCGGCGCGGTGGTCGACGGCGAGGTGCTGATCGACGCCGACCTTCGCCAGCAGATCGACAATATGGAAGGGCTGGACGTGGTGGCGATAGCTAAGGACGACATCCGCATCATCGTCGTTTCCGACGACAATCACTCCATCCTCCAGCGCAACCTGATGCTGGAATTCCGGCTGAAGTGAAAGATCGGCCGGAGGAGAAAAACCTTTCCTCCGTCATGGTCGGCCTGACCCGACCATCCATCCGCCGGCACGCCGCGCCTGGGGATCCTCGGCTCAAGGCCGAGGATGACGCTGGAGGGCGAGCGAGGCTGGAGCTTTCACTGTCGCTCCTCGACCTCTGGAACGCCGCTCGTTAAGCCATCTTCTCGACGCCCGGCATCGGCTTGAGCCGGCTCATCAGCGCGCCATAGGGCAGCAGCATGACGAGGCCCACCAGCACCTTCACGGAGAAGTCGCCGATGGCCCAGGAGATCCAGCGCGGCGTCTCGGCCGCGAAGATGCCGAGCACGGGCGCCGAGGCGATGGCGAAATCGTCGTTCGGCCCGAAGACCGAGAAGAACGGCGCGAAGGCGAAGGAGAAGAAGATCATCGTATCGAGCACCGAACCGATCAGCGAGGCGATCAGCGGCGCGCGCCACCAGGTCTGCCGGCGCAGCCTGTTGAAGATGGAGATGTCGAGCAACTGGCCGGCAAGGAAGGCCGAGCCGGAAGCGATGGCGATGCGCGGCGTGGACGCGGCGAACGAGAACAGCACCGCCACGAGGAAACCGGCCGCCACGACGCGGCGCGCGATGCGCGGGCCGAACTGGCGATTGGTGAGATCCGTGACGAGGAAGGCGACGGGATAGGTGAAGGCGCCGTAGGTCAGGAGGTCGCCGAGCGCGATACCGAACAGTTCACCCGAAAGCGGGTACTGCACCAGCACGTTGGAGGCGACGACCACGGCCGTCATCAGGAGGACATAGATAGGGATGACGCGGTTCGCGAGCATTTTTTTATCCTGGGTGATGCCACCAGTTGGAGTAACGATGATGTGCGCAAAGCATTGAGGCCTGCCCGCAAAGCGGTCAAGCCTCAATGAAAATGCTTCGGCGTGTTGCCCGATCAGGCAGCGGCAGCGGCAGCCGTCTTCTTGGCGATCTGGCGGCGCAGCAGGCGAGCGCGCATCGACAGTTCGTTCTCTTCGGCCTTCAGCAGGAAGGCGTCGAGGCCGCCGCGGTGCTCGACCGAGCGGAGAGCGGCTGCGGAAACGCGAAGACGGAAACGCTGGCCGAGGGCGTCGGAAATCAGCGTGACATTGCACAGGTTCGGCAGGAACTTGCGCTTCGTCTTGTTGTTTGCGTGGCTCACATTGTTGCCCGACTGGACGCCCTTGCCGGTCAATTCGCAACTACGGGACATGGTACACCTATTTTTTCTTGTTCAGGACAATACGTTTCCGGTGCCGAAACCGGCCGCAGTCCGTCTGGCCTTTTTGGAAAGTCGCGGTTCTATAGTCACACTGGCCGGCGACGTCAAGCCAAACCTGCCGTTCCGCCGGAAATCAGTTGCCAAACATCGCGATTTGCAGGCAATAGCAGGAGACGGCGAGATTTTCCACGGCGTAGAATCGCCGCAATGGCGGGCTAGGCGGGCGTCCTGGAAACGATTCCGGAAAATATGCGCCCGCAATTGCATCGAAACAGGCAGGTCGGGCGTTTCCGGCTACGGACGAATGCGGAAAGGTCTTGGGAGTCGTGCGGATGAACGGACGGGGTTGGATAGCGGGCGCAGCGGTGTCGCTTGCCCTTCTGGGCGGCGCGGGGCCCCTTTCGTCGGCCGAGATCCAGCACCGCACGGACTACAGCATCCGCCTTTCCGGACTGCCGGTCGCGACCGCCAGCTTCCGCTCCGAGTTTTCCGGCAACCGCTACACCATTTCCGGCAGCCTGCATTCGGCAGGCCTCGTCGACATCTTCTCCCGCACGCAGGGCACGACCTCCGTCTCCGGCATCGTCGGGCGGGACAACCTGCATGCCACCTCCTATTCGGTGAACTACCGCAGCGGCAAGCGCGGCCGGGCCATCGACGTCACCTTCCGCAACGGCAACGTCATCCATGCCAACATGGTGCCGGCGCGCAAGAAGCCGGAAAACTGGGTGCCCGTCACCCGCGCCGACCTGCGCGCGGTGCTCGACCCGATCTCGGGCCTCATCATTCCCGCCGGCAACCGCGTCTGCCCGAACACGCTGCCGATCTTCGACGGCGAATCCCGCCTCGACCTGCAACTGACGTCGAAGGGCACGAAGCCCTATTCCACCAAGGGCTTCGAGGGCGAGGCCGTGGTCTGCGGCATCCGCTTCGTCCCCAAATCCGGCTACAAGAAGGGCCGGGACGACGTGGAATACCTGCGCAGGCTGAGGACGATGGAAATCTGGTTTGCCAAGGCCGAAGACGCGAATGTATATGCTCCAGTCTATGTGAAGATTCCGACCAAGCTCGGTCCCGTCACCGTCTCGGCCACGCGCTTCGGCGGATGACATGACCCCGGTCGGCAGACCGGGAGTGATCGGCCTTGAAGACGCGTGCAACCCTGATCGGCTTTACGGCGATCCTCATGTGGGCGCTGCTGGCGCTCTTCACCGCCGCGTCCGGCAAGATGCCGCCCTTCCAGCTCTCCGCCGTCTGCTTCCTCATCGGCAGCCTGCCCGGCATCGTCGTGCTCATCGCCCGGCCGCAGCGGGCCCGTCTCCTGAAGCAGCCGGCAAAGGTCTGGATCACCGGCATCCTCGGCCTCTTCGGCTATCACTTCCTCTACTTCACGGCCCTGCGCAACGCCCCGGCCGTCGAGGCGAGCCTGATCGCCTATCTCTGGCCGCTCCTCATCGTCACCGGTTCGGCGCTGCTGCCGGGCGAGACGCTGCGCTGGAACCATGTGGTCGGCACGCTGCTCGGCCTCGGCGGCACCGCGCTCATCGTCGGGCGAAACGGCGTTACCTTCGACAGCGCCTATCTCATCGGCTATGGCGCCGCCTTCCTCTGCGCCTTCACCTGGGCCGGCTACTCGCTGGCGACCCGCCGTTTCGAGGCGGTCTCGACGGATGTGGTGACCGGCTTCTGCCTCGCCACTTCCATCCTCTCGCTCATCTGCCACCTGATGCTGGAAACCACCGTCTGGCCGCAGACGGGCTTCGAATGGCTCGCCATCGCCGGCCTCGGCCTGCTGCCGGTCGGCGCGGCCTTCTATGTCTGGGACTACGGCGTCAAGAACGGCGACATCCAGATCCTCGGCGCCGCCAGCTATGCCGCGCCGCTGCTTTCCACCCTCGTCCTCATCCTCTCCGGCTTTGCCGAGCCGACCTGGACCATCGCGCTCGCCTGCCTGCTGGTGACGGGCGGCGCGGTGCTCGCCGCCAAGGACATGATCTTCAGGCGGGCTGTCGCAAGACCCGCCTGATCTCAGAACCGGTCCTTTCGCCCGCGGATTTCGGCAAACACTTCGGCATCGCTCGCCCGCTCCATTCCGAGATGGCGGCGGATCGCCGGATCGCCGGCCCTGAGGAAGGGGTTCGTCGCCTTTTCGATGCCGATCGTCGTCGGGGCGGTGAAGGCGCCGTCGGCCCGCAACGCCTCGATCTCGTCGGCACGGCGTGCGAGCGCCGCGTTTTCCGGATCGACGGTCCTGGCAAAGCGCGCGTTCGACAACGTGTATTCATGGCCGAAATAGACGGTCGTCTCATCCGGCAGGGCGGCGAGCGTCGAGAGCGATTCCCACATCTGGGCGGGCGTTCCCTCGAAGACACGGCCGCAACCGAGCGCGAAGAGCGTATCGGCGGCAAAGAGCAGCTTCTCCTCCGGCAGGTGGAAACAGATGTGGCCGACCGTATGGCCCGGCGTCGCGATGACCTCGACGCGCCGGCCGGCGAAATCGAAACTGTCGCCGCCATCCACCTTGCGGTCGATGCCCGGAATGGTCTCGCGCGCCGGGCCGATGATCGTCGCGCCGAAGCGGTCCTTCAGCGCGAGGTTGGCCTCCACGTGGTCGCCATGGTGATGGGTCGTGAAGATATGGCTGAGGCGCCAGCCGCGGCGCTCCAGCGCAGCAAGGATCGGCTTTTCCTCCGGCGCATCGATGCTCGCCGTCGCACCCGTTACCGGATCGTGCAGCAACACGCCGAAATTATCGCTGCGGCAGGCAAAGAGTTCGATTTCCAGCGCGGTCATGGTCGCTCCTCGTCGCATCGGGCAGGTCGTCGCGGGCGAATGTAAGGCAATCGGCCTTGAAGTCCACCGGACCATCGCTAACATCTTGTCCATGCATGCAGATATCGTCGACCTCCGCGAATTCTACCACTCGCCCCTCGGCCGCCTTGCCGATCACTCGATCGCCATGGCGCTCGCCTCGCTCTGGGCGCGGCTGCCGGACGAGCGGCTGGTCGGGCTCGGCTATGCCGTGCCCTATCTCGACCGCTTCCGCGCCGATACGGAGCGCACCTTCGCCTTCATGCCCGCCGGCCAGGGCGCGGTGAACTGGCCGCCGGGCGAGCTTTCCTCGACGGCGCTGGTCTTCGACGAGGAACTGCCGCTGCCGGACGCTTCGGTCGACCGCGTGCTGATGGTGCATTCGCTGGAATTTGCCGAGAATCCGCGCGAGACGATGAAGGAGCTCTGGCGCGTGCTGGCCCCCGGCGGCCGCCTCGTCATCGTCGTGCCGAACCGACGCGGCGTGTGGGCGCGCATGGAGCACACGCCCTTCGGCTCCGGCCGTCCCTACTCCCGCAGCCAGCTCATCGCACTGCTGCGCGAGACCAACTTCACGCCCGGCGCCTCGGCCGAGGCCCTGTTCTTCCCGCCTTCCAAGCTGCGCAGCGTGCAGAAGCTGCGCGGCGCCTTCGAGCGGCTCGGCCGCTCGCTCTGGCCGATGTTCTCCGGCGTCATCATCGTGGAGGCGCAGAAGCGGCTCTATCAGGGCCTGCCGGTCGCTGCCCGTGCCTCGCGGCGCGTCTTCGTGCCGGTGCTCGCCCCGCAGGGCATCCCCACGACGCGCGAGCGCGCGCCGCGCTGATCCCCTCGACAAATGCCGGGCCGCCCGCTAGAGCAATTCCAGCAAAAGTGCGCAGCGGTTTTGCGTCCGGAATTGCGTAGAAACAAAAGGATAGAGCGTTTTCGCGATTCGAAGAAAAGCGGAAATGCTCTAGAGCGGGTTGACGGCAGCAAGGGGCGGCAGCATGACGGACGGACATTTCGACAAGATCGCGCTGATCGGCATCGGCCTCATCGGCTCCTCCATTGCCCGCGCCGTCAAGGCCAAGGGCCTTGCGAAAACCGTCACCATCTCGAGCCGCAGCACGGAAACTCTGGACCGCGCCCGCGAACTGGAACTGGGCACCGACTACGTGCATGACGCCGGCAAGGCCGTCGAAGGCGCCGACCTCGTCATCGTCTCCGTGCCCGTCGGCGCCTCCGGCAAGGTGGCCGAGGACATCGCCCCGCACCTCAAGCCCGGCGCCATCGTCACCGACGTCGGCTCCACCAAGGCATCGGTCGTCGCGCAGATGCTGCCGCACATGCCGAAGAACGTGCATTTCATCCCCGGCCACCCGCTGGCCGGCACCGAGCATTCCGGCCCGGATGCCGGCTTTGCAGAACTGTTCCAGGGCCGCTGGTGCATCCTGACCCCGGTGCACGGCACCGACAAGGACGCCAAGCGCAAGCTCGCCGCCTTCTGGGAAGCACTCGGCTCGAAAGTCGACGAGATGGATACGGAGCACCACGACAAGGTGCTCGCCATCGTCTCGCACCTGCCGCACATCATCGCCTACAATATCGTCGGCACGGCGGACGACCTGGAGACGGTGACGGAATCGGAAGTCATCAAGTATTCGGCCTCCGGCTTCCGCGACTTCACGCGCCTTGCCGCTTCGGACCCGACCATGTGGCGCGACGTCTGCCTGCACAACAAGGATGCGATCCTGGAAATGCTGGCGCGCTTTTCCGAGGACCTTGCCTATCTCCAGCGCGCGATCCGCTGGGGCGACGGGGATAAGCTCTTCGACCTCTTCACCCGCACCCGCGCCATCCGACGCTCGATCATCGACGCCGGCCAGGATACCGCCGCGCCGAACTTCGGCCGCCCGGTCGACGACAAGAACGGCTGATCAGAGCGGCGGGATCTCCGCGACGGGGAAAAGGCCGAGATAGACCGTTCCCTGCCGGATATTGACTTTCACCACGGCCCGCTCCTGCCCGCCCGAGAGGACCTTGACCCCCTCCGCGACGCGCTTCGCCGTCTTGGCGGCCTGCGGAAACACCTCCGAAACGCGATCGCGCCAGGCCGTGATGCCCTCGATGGTGAGGTCCAGCGCGCCGGAGACATAGCCGTCCTCGCCGATCGTCACGGGACCGGAAAGGGTCAGCTTCTGGCCCGCGCCGAGATCGAACGACAGGCTGCGCAACTCGGTGCTCGTGCCGAGCGGCAGGTTCGGCGGCGGGCCCTCGGCGGACATCCACCGGGCCGCATCGGCGATCGTCAGGTCGGCCGCGACGTTCATCGGCGGCAGCGCCTTGCCATTAAGCTCCAGCGAGAGGGTATCGAGCGAGGCGGCGACGTCGAGCGCTTCGCCGGATCGGCGGACATGCTTTTCGCCGTGGGCCGCGGCAATGCCGACCGACAGGCCGTCCGAGGGCATGTTGAGCTGGCCCTTCAGCCCATCGTAAGCGGCCGAGAACCGGTCGAGCCCGTCCGTCCAGGCGACGGCGCTCGCATGCATCAGGTCCCAGTCGGCATCGAAGACGAGGTCGGGTGTCACGCGCACCTGCGCCGGCCCGTCCAGTTCGAACACCGCATGGCCGGGGCGATAGACCTGCGCGGCCGAGCGCAATGCGCCGAAAGTGGCCGAAAGCCCGGAAGGCCGGTCGTCGACGGCGACGGAATCGCAGAAGACGCCGATGCGGAACGGAAAGCCGCGAACGTCGAGGTTGCCGCACGATGCCGAATGCATGCCCTGTGCGGAGGCGGCAAGCTCCCGATCCAGCCGTTCCTTCAGCCAGCTTGCGGCATAGAACCATCCGCCCGTATAGAGCGCGATGAAGAGAACGACGCCGATGGCGAGCAGGATCAGTTTGCGCGTAACGCCGGAAACGTCGGCGCGGCTTGACGATGCCATAGTGTTCTCCAATGGTGACGAACGTGATTTGCGCGACAATGCCGGCAATTGCGGCGGCTTTTTGAGAGACGATCCAGGTGACGGTGGATATGAACGAATTCTGGGTCTTTGGCTACGGATCGCTGATGTGGAATCCGGGCTTCGAGTTCGAAGAACGGCAGGCGGCCCACCTCTTCGGCTTCCGCCGTTCACTCTGCGTGCGCTCCTGGGTGCATCGCGGCACGGAGGAAAGGCCAGGCCTCGTGCTCGGCCTCGACCGCGGCGGCTCCTGCCGCGGCGTCGCCTTCCGCGTGACGCCGGAAAAGCGCGAGGCGGTGGTCGATTATCTGCGTGAACGCGAGCTGGTGACCCACGTCTACAAGGAACGCACGCTGCCCGCGACGTTGAGCGACGGCCGCCGCGTCTCAACGCTCGCCTATATCTGCGACCGCGCCCACCATCAGTTTGCCGGATCGCTGACGGTAGGGGAGGCCGCCAGCACCGTCAGCGCCGCCTTCGGCAAGTCGGGCCACAACATGGATTACGTGCGCAACACGCTCGCGCATCTGCGCGAGATGGGCATCCGCGACCACTGGCTGGAGGATGTCGGCCGGGCGGCGGAAAACCTCTACGCGCGCGCCTCGGCCTGACCGGAGCCCTGCGCCTTCAGCTCCGCCAGCCGCTGCACGGCGGTCGGCGGCAGGATGAGATGCGGATTGGCTTCCACCGTCTCGACCAGCAGCCGGTCGCTCGCCGTCTCCATCACCTCGACGAGATGAGCGAGGAAGGCATCGGGGTCCATGCCGGGCAAAATCGCCGGCAGGATGATCACCTTGAAATGACCCGGCTGGCGGATGAACTTGCGGCGGGGCCAGAACAGGCCGGGATGCATGACGACCGGCACGACGGGAACCTGAAGGTCACGGTAGAGGCGCGCGATGCCGTACTTGTATTCCGGCGGAGCGCCGGGCGGACGGCGGGTGCCCTCCGGATAGATGATGAGCTGGCGGCCGGTTTCCATTTCGGCCCTGGTGCGCGCCATGACGGCGGCCATGACCTTGCCGCGCGCATTGCGGTTGACCGGCACCATGCGCTGCTTCTTGATGTACCAGCCGAACAGCGGAATCCAGGTCAGCTCGCGCTTCAGGATGTAGAGCGGGTCGTCCAGCCATGGCAGCAGCGCATAGGCGTCCCAGAAGGACTGGTGCTTCGGCGCGAAGATGTAGCTGCCGTCGGGAATGTTCTCCAGTCCCTCGATCTCGAAGGTCGTGCCGACGATCCTGGCGAACAGCCAGTGGTTGCTGCGCGCCCAGTTCTTGGCGATGACATAGGCCTTCTTGCGCGGCAGCAGGAAATAGGCCGGCGTGAAGACGATCATCTGCACGATGAGGTTCACATAGAAGAGGGCGTTGAAGAGCACGGAGCGGAAAGCGAGCATCGGGCAGCCTGTGAGCGGAACGTGCCTTCGCCCTACACGATAATCCCCGGCGGGGAAACTCCCATGGCGGCGATCTCAGCTTCCGGTCAGGTCGGCGCGCAGCCCGGACCAGCTCCGCGCGCCGGCAAAGGCGCGCACATGCGCCAGGCAATATTTGAGATATTCCGAAAGCATGGCCTTCAGGATCATCGGCTGGCGCAGCCAGTTGCCGTTCTTGAGATCCGAATTGACCACCGGATAGGCGATGAACTCGGTGGCGGGATCGCTGACCCGCAGTTCCAGCAGGCTTCGGGGCATGTGGTAGTTGTTGGTGACGACCAGCACCCGGCGGAACCGGTGATCGCTGATCCAGCGCGCCGTCTCGTTGGCGTTGCCGATCGTGTCCACGGCCTCGTAGCCCATGTCGACGCAGCATTCGAAAAGGGCCGACGAGCTTTGCGTGAGCCTGCGGATCTGGTTGCCGCTCGTCGTGGGGTTCACGCCGGAAATGAGCAGCCGCCCGCCCGCGCCCTTCTTGAGAAGTTCGATGGCGCGGTCGATGCGCTGGTAGCCGCCGGTGAGCACCACGATGGCATCGGCCTTCGGTTCGCGCGGCGCCTCGAGCGCGGCGACGGTCTCGGCGAAATAGAGGAAGCCGCCGGCACCCGCCATGGCGGCAAGAAGGATCAGCACCAGGAGAACGCGCACGACGCGCCGGGCGGGCCGCCGGCGGCGGCGCCGCCTCGCCTCGCCCCGCGAAATGCCCTCAGGCATTCCCGGCTTTGCCCGTTCCAGCGCGTTCATGATTCGACCCATAAAACGCGATTGCGGCAACGAATGGTCCGTTTCGCGGCGATGATCCAACCCGCGCGCGTCATGGATCGGGCAGTTGGTCGGTGCGCGACGGGTCGGAGCGGATGAGGTCGATCTCGTGGATCGTCCGCATGACGGTGAAGCGGGCCGTCAGCGTCGTCAGCAGCGCGATCACGACAATGGTCCCGGCAATGCCGAGATAGCCGGTCAATCCCATGGAGAAGGTGCCGAAAAGCGCCGTCGCCTGGTCGCTCTGGGGCGTGGCGATGGCACGGCCCTGCCAGAAGCCGGCCACGGCGAAGAACAGCGCCGCCAGCAGCCCGCCGGCAAGCGAACCCTTGAGGCTGATCTTCAGGAAATGCTTCTGGAACTCGGAAGCGACGAAGCCCGCCTCCGCCCCCACGAAATGCAGCACCTCGACGATGTGCCGGTTGCCGGACAGCGCCCCGCGCGTTGCGAACACAACGGTCAGCACCATGGCCGAGAAGACGAGCACCAGCACGCCCGTGCCGATGAAGGCTGTCGTGCGGGCCATGGCGACGAGGCGGTCGACCCAGGTCCGGTGGTCGTCGAGCGAGGCCTGCGGGATCGCTTCGGCGAGCGCCGCGCGCATGCCGGCGAAATCGGGCGGATTCTGCTCGTCTATGGTGATGATGACGAGCCGCGGCACCGGCAGCTCGTCGATGTCCAGCCCCTCGCCGAGCCAGGGCTCCAGAAGGCGCGCCGTCGCGGTCTTGTCGACGATCGTGCCGTCGCGCGTGCCCGAGAAGGTGAGCGCAAGGTCGCGCGCATCCTTGAGCGCCGTTTCCATGTCGAGATTGTCGTCCGGCTTGATCTGGATGGTGACCTCGCGGGAGATCTGGCTCTGCCAGCTCGCCGCCGTCGCCCGCACCATGCTGACGGCGCCGAAGGTGAGGCAGGCGAGGAAGGCCATGATGGCGATGACGGCCATCAGCGCCGTGCCGGAGACGTTGGACGGCGGCACGATGGGCGCTGTCGGGCGCACGCGCATTTCCGGCCGGCGGGCGGCCCCGGCATTGTCGGCGGCATCGCGCGGCGCTTCAATCATAAAGGTCGAGCCGCCCTTGCGAGAGGATCATGCGACGGGCCTCCACCTGGTCCATCAGCGACAGGTCGTGCGTGGCGATCACCACGGCGGTGCCGAGCCGGTTGAGCTCGAGGAAGAGGCTGAGCAGCCGGCGCGCCATCGGCGGATCCACGTTACCGGTCGGCTCGTCGGCGAGCAAAAGCTCCGGCCGGTCGATGAGCGCGCGCGCAATGGCCGCGCGCTGCTTCTCCCCGCCCGAGAGCACCGGCGGCAGCACGTTGATCCGCTCGCCGAGCCCGACCCATTTCAGCAGTTCGAGCACGTCGGCGCGGTAGCTGGCCTCCTCCTTGCCGCGCACCCGCAGCGGCAGTGCCACGTTCTCATAGGTCGTCAGGTGGTCGAGCAGGCGGAAATCCTGGAAGACGATGCCGATGCGCCGGCGCAGCATCGGCAGCTCGTCGCGCGGAATGGTCGAGATTTCCCGGTCGAAGGTGCGGATGATGCCGCGCGTCGGCTGCAGCGACAGGAAGAGCAGGCGCAGGAGCGTGGTCTTGCCGGCGCCGGACGGTCCCGTCAGGAACTGGAAGGAGCGGCGCGGAATATCGAAGGTGAGGTCGCGGAGGATCTCCGGCCCCATCCCGTAGCGCAATCCGACATTCTCGAAGTGAATCAATGGCCAACCCGGTTCTCGAACAGTCACCCTAGCAACACCGCTCGCATAGGAAAGCGGCTCTTTCACGGTCGGGTTTCCGAAGCATTAACCAGTATGGTTTACGTTTCGTAAGGATTGCATTCAATGCCCGACTTTTCGCAGGTGATTTTGCGAATGCGGGCCAGCGGAGGTCGCGATGAACGCCTTCAGGGCAAGACAGCAGGCGAAAGGCCGGATCGATCTCCTGCCGCCGGAGCCGACGACGCCCGCCCGCAGGGAGCGCTTCACACGGCGGCCCGAAGTGGTGGATGCCGATTTCGTCGTGATCCGCGCATCCGCCACGCGCACCTCCAACGACAATCGCCGACCTGCCCGCCCGGCACCGGCGCCGCCGCTTTCCCGGCACGTTCTCTTCTGCCTCGCCGCCGCCTGCGCGCGGCTTGCGGAAGCGGGCCTGCAGCGCCTGCCCGGACGCGCCTTCGCCGGGCTCGTCATGGCGTCGTGCCTCTTCGTCTTCGCCTATGCCGGCGGGATTTCGGCATTGAAGGCCGCACTTCCCGGCGCAGGCCCCGCCGAGCCGCTGCGCGTGGCCGAACTCAGCACCTCGCTCGACGACCGGAACGGCATGAAGGTGCTGTCGGTCTACGGCCGCCTCGACAATGCCAGCGGCGCGGTACAGCCCGTCCCGCCGCTCGAAATCCGCGTCGACGGCACGGGAAAATCGCTCCAGCGCCGCGTCGCGCTCGACGCCGCGACCATTCCTCCCGGCGCCAGCGAGCACTTCGCCCTGCACATCCCGCATGGCGGCGGAAAAGTGCCGAAAGTCTCGGTTTCCTTCGTCCGCGAGGGTGCGCCCGCTCCCTGACTATGCTAATCGGCTCCCTCGTTCCTGCGAAATTTTCGGCGTGGCACCACGCCGGACCATCGCCGGAACTGCTCTGCCACGACCCAAGGAGCCGCCTCGCGATGCAGATTGTCCGCGGAAAGAAGATCGAAACGCTTTACGACGCCGCGCAGATCGCCAGGCGCAACGAGGAGCTCGCGGCCGAGATCGCCTCCGGCCCGACGAAGGACCTCCTCGTCATCGCGGTCCTCAAGGGCTCGTTCATCTTCGCGGCCGACCTCACCCGTGCGCTGCACGCGGCGGGCCTTGCGCCGGAAGTGGAATTCATCACCCTTTCCAGCTACGGCACCGGCACGGTCTCGCAGGGCGTGAAGGTCATCAAGGACATCGACAGCGACGTCCACGGCCGGGACATCCTGCTCATCGACGACATCCTCGAATCCGGCCGCACACTCAGCTACGCCAAGGAACTGATGTACGAGCGCGGCGCGCGCAACGTCACGATCGCCGTGCTGCTCGACAAGCGCGAGAAGCGCAGGACCGACCTTGAGGCCGACTATGTCGGCTTCGAATGCCCGGACCATTTCGTCGTCGGCTACGGCATGGACGTCGCCTATGCCTTCCGCGAATTGCCCTTCGTGGGCGTCGTGACCGGCGACGCCGACTGAGCTCTCTCAATTTCCCCTATCCGGCGTTTACGGATCGACAAGGAAAGTCTGGTCTCTTCGTTCCCGAACCAGGGCCGATGATGCGGCCCGAAGGGGGATTGATGGCGAAGATTCTGATCACCGAAGATGAAGACTCGCTGCGCACCTTCGTGGCGCGGGCCCTGCGCATGGACGGCCACGAGACGGTCGAGGCGCCGGACGGCGCCGCCGGCCTCGACGCGCTGATTGATGGCGGCTTCGACCTCCTGCTCTCCGATATACGCATGCCCGTGATGGACGGCATCGAGCTTGCCCACAAGGCCTCCGCCGCCCATCCGGCGCTGAAGATCCTGCTGATGACCGGCTATGCCGACCAGCGCGAACGCGCCGACGACCTCTCCTTGAAGATCGTCGACGTCGTCAGCAAGCCGTTCAGCCTGCCGGACATCCGCCGCGCCGTGGCACAGGCATTGGCCGCCTGAGCGGGTAACGCTTCCCCCCGCTTGCCGGCCGCATAACTGCTCCAATCGCTTGTTTTCCGCAAATCCGGGCGCAGACCGCCATGCATCCCTGCCGGATCCGCCCTAGCGGATCCCGAGCAGCCGCTCCAGGTATTCCCGCTCGAAGCCGGGCGTGGCGCCCGCGCCGAGCCTGCGGCGAATCTCCTCGAGAATGTCCCGCGCCCGCTGGATGTCGATCTCCTCCGGGACAGAATTCGACGCGTCGTCAATGGCGCCGGTGCCTTTGTCCCTGGGCTCGCGGCCGAGCGGGTCACGCCCGTTGCGGCCGGCGGCCCTCGGCATGCCCTGGCCCTGCCCCTGGCCCATGGCCTGCATCTGGCTCATCATGTTCTGCGCGCCCTGCCGCAACGCTTCGAGGGCACGGCCCTGGCCGCCCACGGCCGATTCGCCCTGGCCTTCACCGAGCGCTTTTGCGGCGCCCTTCATTTCGCGGCCCGCCTGCCCGAAGCCTTCGCCGGGTTCCAGCCCCATGCCCTTCAAGGCTTCCTGCAACGCGCCGAGCTCTTTGCCGAGACCGTCCTGCTGCTCCTTGAGCGCCTTCAGCGCATCGCGAAGCTGCTCGGCCGTCATCTGGTCGGTCGGCTGCTGGCCGGCGCCGTCGTCGCCCGGCTGCCGCTCGCCCTCCTCGCCGGGCATCGGGTCGCCCCGCTCCATGCGGTCGCGCTGCGCCTGGTCGAGCTTGAAGGTGTTCTCCATCAACTGCTGCTGCTTCTGCATGAGCTCGCCGAGCTTGTCCATCTGCTGGCGCATGGCATCGTTCTGCTGGCCCTGACCCTGCTGCGGCCGGCCGGCCTGCAGGTTGTTCATCATGCGCTGCAACTCGGACAGCATCTGCTGCGCCTGGTCGCGCGCACCCGAGCGCGCCAGGTTCTCGATCTGGTCCATCATGCGCTGCAGGTCCTGCTGGCGCAGGATGCGGCCCTGCTGCTGGGCACTCTGCTGCTGGCCGTTCTTGGCCGCCTGCTTCGCCAGCTCCTGCATATAGGCCTGCATCGCATCGCGCAGCTCCTTCATGAGCTGGGCGATCTCCTCCTCGGGCGCGTTGCGCTCAAGCGCCTCGGACAGCGCCTTCTGCGCCTCGCGCAGGCGCCGGTCGGCAAGCGACAGGTTGCCGTCCTCGATGCCGAGCGCGATTTCCCAGAGGTAATCCGCCGTCTCGCGCATCTGGTCTTCCGTACGCGCCAGCTTCATGCGCGCGCCGGCCGACTGGATCAGCAGGAAATGCGTGAGGTTCGGGATCGTCTCCTCGGGACGGATCGTCAGCGCCTCGTTGAGCGCGATGGCGAATGGGAGCTGGTTGGCGTCGAGCGCGAAAACCTGCCGCTCCTCGGCAACGGCGCCGGCAAGCGGTTCGAAGAAGGTCTTTGCCGGCAGCACCATCTCCACCGGCTGGCTGCGCCCCTCCTGCCCCGCCGCATCCTTGGCGACGAGCGTGATCTTCACGCGCTTGCCGGAGAGCGGGTGTTCGGAAAGGTTGCGGCTCGTAGTGCCCTTGGCCTCGCGCGCCGCGCGGCGCGGCAGGTCGAGCCGGTATTCCGGCGGCGGATAAAGCGGACGGGCATCCTTCGGCTGATCGACCGGCACGATCTCGGCATGGGCTTCCTGAAGCCCGTAGTCGTCCTTGGCGATGAAGCTGATCTCGAGGGCGGAAGCGACCGTCTTCTTCGGAATGCCGTCGAAGGCGATCTCGGGCACCCGGTCGGGGATCACGGCGAACGTCCAGGCGCGCCCATCGACCGTCAGAGTGCCGTCCTTGAGGATCTTGTACTGCATGGTGCGCGCGCCGTTAACGCTCGCCGCCTTGCCGTCGCCCATCGCACCCCCGGCATTCTCGCCCTTCGGTTTTTCCGCGGCGGGGCGAATGGCGGTGGCCGTGGCCTCGCCGGTTGCCTGGTAGCTGACGTCTTCATCACCGCTGCCGCCGGTCACGCGCACGGTCAGCTCGCTGAACTGGGGAATGCGGATTTCCCCCTCCGCCGCCGCGGACGCTTCGCCCTGCGCATTGCCGGTGAGGAACACGGGCGCGCGTGACGTATGCGCCGGCGGTGTCACCCACGCGTCGATGCGCATGTCGGGTGCGGTCTGCGCCGGCATGCGGAAGGCCACGACATCGGCCAGCAGGCCGCCGCGGTTGGAATAGGAAAAGGCAAAGGCGATCGCGACGAGAAGCAGCGGCACGGCGCGCAGCGCATGGCGGTCGTGGCGCGCGATATCAGGCTCGGGCGTGCCGGTGCGCAGCGCACCGATCATGCGGGCCATGCGCGCCTGGTGCTCGCGCCAGAGCGCCTCGCCGAAGGCATCGCCGACGGCCGGCCTGTCGTCCTGCACGCGGATCGCCTGGTGCGCCAGCGCATTGCGCGCCTCCAGCATGCGGTCGGCGCTGTCGATCGACGGCCACACGATGCCGCGCAGCCGGGCAACCAGGACGACGAACCCGATCGCGAAGCCTGCGAGCGTCGCGATATGCAACCAGAAGGGCGCATGGCGGAAATAGCCGAACCATGTCAGCGCAAGGAATGTCGCAACGAGAAGGAGGACCGGCAGCAGCCGCGGCGCAATCGCCTCCATGTAGAGAACGGCCTTGGCCGCAAGGCGTTTGCCCGCAAGCCGGCGTGCCAGCGGATTGCCGGTCGCCTCCCTCTCGCGCTGCCTTTCAAACGCCATCGTCCATCAGTCTCCGCCACGGGTCGCCTCACCCGAAAATAACATGCTTTGTGGCGAAGACGAGGGCATGCGCGAAATCGTGAACGGCATCCGCGCCTGACGGCTCAGGCAAGCCAGTCCGGAATCGAGTCGAGGCCGATCAGGTCGTCATAGGAAAGCCGCGGGCGGATGACGTGGAACTCGGCTCCGTTGACCAGCACTTCCGGCACCAGCAGGCGGCTGTTGTAGGTGCCCGCCTGCACCGCGCCATAGGCCCCGGCGGAGCCGACGGCGATGAGGTCGCCGGGCCTCGGCTGCGCCATTTCGCGGTCCTGCGCCAGATAGTCGCCCGTCTCGCAGACCGGGCCGACGACATCGGCGCGGATGCGCGGCGCGTTCGCCGCCGAGATGACGACGGGCTGGATCTCGTGCCAGGCCTCGTAGAGCGTCGGGCGGATGAGGTCGTTCATCGCCGCGTCGACGATGACGAAGGTCTTCTCGCCGCCGTCCTTCACATAGAGGACCTCGGTGACGAGGATGCCGGCATTGCCGACGATCAGCCGGCCGGGCTCCGTGACGATCTTGCAGTCGAGGCCCTTGAGCTGGTTCTTGACGATCTCGGCATAGGCGTCCGGCAGCGGCGGCGGCGCATTGTCGGTCTTGTAGGGAATGCCGAGGCCGCCGCCGACATCGACATGGTCGATGGTGTGGCCGTCGGCGCGCAGCGTCTCGACGAGTTCGCGCAGCAGCCGGAAGGCGTCGTCGAAGGGCTGCAGCTCGGTGATCTGGCTGCCGATATGCATGTCGATACCGGTGACCTCGATGCCCGGCAGGCTCGCGGCGCGGGCATAGACGGCGCGCGCGCGCTCCCAGGAGATGCCGAACTTGTTTTCCTTCTTGCCCGTCGAGATCTTGGCATGGGTGCGGGCATCAACGTCCGGGTTGATGCGGAAAGAGACGTGGGCGACCTTGCCGGCCTTGACGGCGCGCGCGTTCAGCACCTCCAGTTCCGGCTCGGACTCCACGTTGAAGCAGTAGATGCCGGCCTCCAGCGCAAGGTCCATCTCCCGCGGCGTCTTGCCGACGCCGGAGAACATGATGCGCGAGGCGGGAACGCCGGCGGCGAGCGCCCGGCGGAGTTCCCCCTCGGAGACCACGTCGATGCCCGCGCCGAGCCGGGCGAGCGTCTTCAGCACCGCCTGGTTGGAATTCGCCTTCATGGCGTAGCAGACCAGCGCATCGACGCCCTCGAAAGCCTTGGAGAACACCTTGTAGTGCCGCTCCAGCGTGGCCGTCGAATAGACGTAGAAGGGCGTGCCGACCGCCTTGGCGATCTCCGGAACAGACACGTCCTCCGCGTAGAGAATGCCGTCGCGATGCTCGAAATGGTTCACTGCCTGATCCGTAGAACTAGAGCAATTCCAGCAAAAGTGCGCAGCGGTTTTGCGTCCGGAATTGCGTAAAAACAAAAGGATAGAGCGTTTTCGCGATTCGAAGAAAAGCGCAAACGCTCTAGAGAAGGGGGTCGAGGACGAAGGGCCTGTCTTCGACCTGCTCGACCTTCTTGCCCTTGATGGTCTTCACGACCGGCTGTCCGCCGCCCGGCAGGTCGAGATCGCCCTTGCGGCCACAAGCGGTCAGAACCGCTGCGGAAAGGCAGAGCACGAAAGCCAGCCTGCCGATATCGATGCGTGTCATGAAGCGTTCCCTGGAATTGCCGGTGATCGGGTGGGCATCATCCTTAGCGAATTCGCCCGCCCTGTGCACCCCTAATCTCTCGATGGTTCCCGCAAGCGGTTTGATCAGTCCCGCTGCCGCCACCAGGCGATCTGCCGGCGGACTTCCGAGGGCGCGGTGCCGCCATAGCTCTTGCGGCTGGCGACCGAGGCTTCCACCGTCAGGACGTTGAAGATATCGGCGGTTATCGCGGAATGGATCGCTTGCAGATCTTCGAGCGAAAGCTCGGCAAGGTCGCAGCCCTTGCTCTCGGCGAGCGCAACGGCGCGGCCGGTGACATGGTGGGCGTCGCGGAAGGGCAGGCCCGCCTCGCGCACCAGCCAGTCGGCAAGGTCCGTCGCGGTGGAATAGCCGGAGCCGGCCGCCGCCTTCATCCGGTCCGCGCGGATCGTCATGTCGCGCACCATGCCGGTCATGGCGGCAATGGCGAGCTCCAGGCTCTCGGCTGCGTCGAAGACCTGTTCCTTGTCTTCCTGCATGTCCTTGGAATAGGCGAGCGGCAGGCCTTTCATCACCGTCAGCAGCGCGATCAGCGAACCGTTGATGCGGCCGGTCTTGGCGCGCACCAGCTCGGCGGCGTCGGGGTTTTTCTTCTGCGGCATGATGGAGGAGCCGGTCGAGAAGGCATCCGACAGGCGGATGAAGCCGAATTGCGGCGTCGACCAGATGACGATCTCCTCGGCAAGGCGCGAGAGATGCACCGAGGCGATGGCGGCGATGGAGAGGAACTCCAGCGCGAAGTCGCGGTCCGAGACCGTGTCGATGGAATTGCGCGTCGGTTCGCGGAAGCCGAGAGCCTTGGCCGTCATGTGGCGGTCGATATTGTAGCCGGTGCCGGCAAGCGCGGCGGCGCCGATCGGGCTTTCGTCGAGATGCTCGATGGCGTGGCGCACGCGCTGGCGGTCGCGGCCGAACATCTCCACATAGGCCATGCAATGGTGGCCGAAGGTCACCGGCTGGGCGGTCTGGAGATGGGTGAAGCCGGGCATGACGGTCTCGGCGTGCTCTTCCGCGCGGTCGAGGAAGGCCGCGATGAGGCCCGTCAGCATCTTCTCGGTCTTCTGTAGCTCTTCCTTGACCCAGAGGCGGAAGTCGAGCGCCACCTGGTCGTTGCGCGAGCGGGCGGTGTGCAGGCGCCCGGCGGCGGGGCCGATCAGCGTCGCCAGCCGCGCCTCGACATTCATGTGGATGTCTTCCAGCTTGCGCGAGAACGCGAAGGTGCCAGCCTCGATCTCTGACAGGATCGTGTCGAGACCGTGAACGATCTTCTCCTTATCGTCCACCGAAATGATGCCCTGATGGGCGAGCATCTCTGCATGCGCCTTTGAGCCGCGGATGTCCTGGGCGTAAAGCTTCTTGTCGAAGCCGATGGAGGCATTTATCTCCTCCATGATCGCATCCGGTCCCGAGGCGAAACGGCCGCCCCACATCTGGTTCGAGGATTTCGTCTCGGAAGTGCCGTCTGCCATGGTTGCCTGCCTGGAAAAGAGTCCTGGAGAATGGAAATGTCAGTGAAGAAGAAACTCGGCCTGCCCACAGGAAAGCTCATCGCCATCGCCGGGCTCGCCGGACTTCTCGCCGGTGGTGCAGCGATATACGTGAAGGAAAGCCTGTCTGGCAATGGCGCGGTCGCGTCCGCCGATGCTGGCGCGTGCGCGCTCGCTGCCGAAAAGGCCGCCGCGATCACGCCCTTCTCGAAGGGTGAGGTCGCCGCCATGCGCACGGTCGACGAGCATCGCCCGCTCCCCGACCTCGTCTTCGACGGCCCGGACGGCAAGAAGAAGACCATCGCGGATTTTGCGGGCAAGATGCTGCTGGTCAATCTCTGGGCGACCTGGTGCGTGCCCTGCCGCGAGGAAATGCCGGCGCTCAACGCGCTCGAAAAGGATCTCGGCAGCGACAGGTTCGAGGTGGTGGCGATCAACATCGACACTGGAAACGACGAGAAGCCCAAGGCCTTCCTCGACGAGACGAAGGTGCACGACCTCGCCTATTACCGCGATGCCTCGATGGGCGTCTTCAACACGTTGAAGAAGGAAGGCCTCGCCTTCGGCCTGCCCGTCACGCTGCTGATGGACGACAAGGGCTGCCTGGTATCGGCGATGAACGGCCCCGCCGCCTGGGACGGCGAGGACGCCAAGGCCCTGATCAACGCCGCGCTGGCGGCGCCGAAGAGCTGAGATATCATGCCGCCGCGTAGACCCGCGGCCGGCGAATCTCTATGAACCCCGCCTCGCCCTTGCGGTGCGGGAATTCCGGCGCAGTGTCGAATTCCACCGCCTGCCCGCTGCCGGTCATCGCCAGCACGCGCCGCGAATCCGGCCGGTCGATGACCCGGACGATCTTCGCCGCGATCCCCTCTCCGTCCTCGCGCCAGGTGACGTCGGCCGGGCGGAACAGGATCTGCCCGCCGCCATCGGCGACGCCCTCGGCCTCGAAGGCAACGTCCTCGACATAGGCCCTGCCGCCGCGGATATCCGCATCGAGCCGGTTGGCATCGCCCAGAAAATTCATCACGAAGGCATCGGCCGGGTTGCGGCAGACGGCCTCAGGCGTGCCCTCCTGCACGATCCGGCCCTTGTTGAGGATGACGACGCGGTCGGCAAGGTCGAGCGCCTCCTCCTGGTCGTGCGTCACGAAAAGCGTGGTGATGCCGAGCTCGTCGTGGATCTTGCGCAGCCAGCGGCGCAGGTCCCGCCGCACATTCGCGTCGAGCGCCCCGAAGGGCTCGTCGAGCAGCAGCACGCGCGGATCGACGGCGAGCGCCCGGGCAAGCGCCACGCGCTGGCGCTGGCCGCCGGAGATCTGGCCGGGAAAGCGGTCCTTGAGCCCGCCGAGCTGCACGAGATCGAGCAGTTCCCTGACACGCGCCTCGATCGCCTGCGGCGTGCGCTTCACCCTGGAGACCTTCATGCCGAAGGCGATGTTCTCGCCGACCGTCATGTGCGGGAAGAGTGCATAGTGCTGGAAGACGAAGCCGACGCCGCGCTCGCGCACCGGAATGTCCGTCGCGTTCTCCTCGCCGAAATAGATAGCCCCGGCATCGGCATATTCGAGACCGGCGACCATGCGCAGGATCGTCGTCTTGCCGGAGCCCGAGGGGCCGAGCAAAGCGACGAGCTCGCCGCTCTCGATATCGAGCGAGACGCCGTGCACGGCGCGGAAGGTCTGAAACTCCTTGACCACATTATCGAGACGGATCTTCAAGGCTTGACCTCCGGAGTGATGCTGTCTGCCCCCGCAAGGGCGGACGGGCGCTGCACGCGGCCCGCCCCCTGCCGCTCCAGCGCCACCTTGGCAAGGAGCGTGAGGATGGCGAGGCCCGCGAGGATGGATGCGGCGGCAAAGGAGCCGGCCGCGTTATAGTCGTGATAGAGCAGCTCGATATGGAGCGGCAGCGTATTGGTCTGGCCGCGGATATTGCCCGAGACGACCGAGACGGCGCCGAACTCGCCCATCACGCGCGAATTGCACAGCACCACGCCGTAGAGCATCGCCCATTTGATGTTGGGCAGCGTGACCGAGAAGAAGGTTCGCCAGCCGCTCGCCCCGAGCGACGTCGCCGCCTCTTCGAGATCGCGACCCTGCGCCTGCATGAGCGGGATCAGCTCGCGCGCCACGAACGGCGCGGTGACGAACATGCTGGCAAGCACGATGCCGGGCAGCGCGAAGAGAATCTTGATCCCCGCCGCCTCCAGCGCATGGCCGAAAAGGCCCTGCAAGCCGAAGACGAAGAGATAGGAAACGCCCGCGACGATGGGCGAGACCGAGAAGGGAATCTCGATGACCACGGTGAGCAGCCGCTTGCCCGGAAAATCGTGCTTGGTGATGGCCCAGGCCGCAGCAACGCCGAAGGCCGTGTTGATCGGCACGGCGATGAGCGCCGTGACGACCGTCAGCAGGATGGCGTGCCGCGTGTCGGGATCGGCGATGGATTTCGCGAAATAGGCAAAGCCGCGCGAAAAGGCCTCGACGGCGATGACGACGAGCGGCGCGATGATCATCAGCCCCACAAGCAGGAGGACCACTGTCAGCAGGACGCGGCGGAAGAGGGGATTGTCGCCGACGCGCGGCGGCTTGCCCTTTGCGTGATGCGCCATGTCAGCCCCTCACCGTGTAGCGCAGGGCCCGGGCCTGCATGAGATTGGTGATCGCCAGCATGACGAAGGCCGTCAGCAGCATGACAGAGGCGATGGCGGCGGAGGCCGGATAGTCGTATTCCTCCAGCCGGATGAAGGCGAGGAGCGCGGTGATCTCCGTCGAGAACGGCTGGTTGCCGGCGATGAAGATGATGGCGCCGAACTCGCCGAGGCTGCGGGCGAAGGAGAGCGAGACGCCCGCCAGCAGCGCGGGCGCCAGAAGCGGCAGGATGACCTTGGCGAAGATGGAAAGATCGCTCGCCCCGAGCGTCTGCCCCGCCTCCTCCAGCGCCGGATCGAGCTCCTCCAGCACCGGCTGCACCGTGCGCAC
The DNA here is from genome assembly GCF_016839145.1 of Shinella sp. PSBB067. NCBI lineage: Bacteria > Pseudomonadati > Pseudomonadota > Alphaproteobacteria > Hyphomicrobiales > Rhizobiaceae > Shinella > Shinella sp. PSBB067. The sequence continues at coordinate 3,420,249 of NZ_CP069303.1, forward strand.
GATGAAGGGGATGCTGGTGAAGCTCATGGCGACGATGATGCCGAGCGGCGTATAGGCGACCTTGATGCCGAGATGGGAGAGCGGGCCGCCGAACCAGCCGTTGGTGGCGAAGAGCGTGGTGAGTGCGATGCCCGCGACGGCCGTCGGCAGCGCGAAGGGCAGGTCCACCAGCGCATCGACCAGCCGGCGGCCGGGAAAGCGGTAGCGCACCAGCACCCAGGCGAGCGCCATGCCGAAGAGGAGATTGAAGGCCGTCGCCGCCAGCGCGCAGAGCACCGTCACGCGGTAGCTCGCAAGGGCGCGGTCGGAGGAGACGATGCGCCAGTAGTCCGCAGGTCCGAGGCTTGCCGCCTTGAAGACGAGCGCCGCCAGCGGCAACACCACGATGATGGCCACATAGACGAGGGTGATGCCGAGCGCGAGCGGCAGGCCGGGCAGTACACGCCGTTTCAAACGGGCGTTCCTTTCTCATACCACAACCGGCGGGTTTTGCGCCCGCCGGCTGCCTTGAAGAACGAAGAGGGAAGGATCAGCGGCTGCCGTAGATCTTGTCCAGCGTGCCGCCTTCGGAGAAATGCTCCTTAGAGACCTTGTCCCAGCCGCCGAAGACGTCGTCGACATTGACGAGGCGGATGTCCGGGAACTGGTCCTTGAACTCGGCGGCGACCTTCTCGTCAAGGACGCGGTGGCCGAATTCGGCGGCGATCTTCTGTCCCTCGGGCGCATAGAGGAAGTCGAGATAGGACTTTGCCAGATCCCGGCTGCCATGGGCATCGGCAACCTTGTCGACCACCGCGACCGGGAATTCGGCAAGCAGCGAGACGGAGGGCACGACGCTTTCGAACTTGTCCTTGCCATACTGCTTGGCGATCGACTTGGTCTCGGCCTCGAAGGTGATGATGACGTCGCCGATCTCGCGTTCGACGAAGGTCGTCGTCGCCGCGCGGCCGCCCGTGTCGAAGACCGGCACGTTGTCGAAGATCTTGGTGACGAATTCCTCGACCTTCGCCGGATCGTCGTTGAAGGCTTCCTTGGCATAGGCCGTGGCGGCGAGATAGGTGTAGCGCGCATTGCCCGAGGTCTTCGGGTTCGGGAAGATGACCTTCACGTCGTCACGGGCAAGGTCGGACCAGTCCTTGATGTTCTTCGGGTTGCCGGCGCGCACGAGGAAGGACGGGAAGGAGTAGAAGGGCGAAGCGTTGTTCGGGAACGCCTTCTGCCAGCCTTCGGCGACGAAGCCGTTCTTCACGAGGAAGTCGATGTCCGTCACCTGGTTGAAGGTCACGACATCGGCCTCGAGGCCCTCGACGATGGCGCGCGCCTGCTTGGAGGTGCCGCCATGCGACTGGTCGATGGTGACGCCCGGATGCGCCTTCACGAAGGCCTCGTTCTCGGCGGCGAAAAGCTCGCGCGCCACGTCATAGGAGGCGTTGAGCAGCTTGTCGGCGGCGTTGGCGGAGAGCGGAGCGGCAAGGCCGAGAAGGGCCACGCCGAGAAGGAGCAAACGTTTCATCTGAAAAACCCCGATGCAAGAGAATGGGGCAGACAATAACGAGCGGCCGGACGGTCTCCGAGGCACGGGCCTGTCGCGCACGCGGCGACAGGCGGAACATTTTTCCCTGAAAGGGAAGCTTCGCGGATTCTCCGCCCGTCAGCGGGTCGGGACAGGAACCTCGCCGCGATAGTCGTAGAAGCCGCGGCCGGACTTGCGGCCGAGCCAGCCGGCCTCGACATATTTCACCAGCAGCGGGCACGGGCGATACTTGGAATCGGCGAGCCCGTCATGCAGCACCTGCATGATCGAAAGGCAGGTATCGAGGCCGATGAAATCGGCAAGCTGAAGCGGCCCCATCGGATGGTTCGCGCCGAGCTTCATGGCCGTGTCGATGGCCTCGACCGAGCCGACGCCCTCATAGAGCGTGTAGATCGCCTCGTTGATCATCGGCAGCAGGATGCGGTTGACGATGAAGGCCGGGAAGTCCTCCGCGACCGTGATCGTCTTGTCGAGCTTGGTGACGAATTCCTTGGCGGCGGCAAAGGTGCCTTCCTCGGTCGCGATGCCGCGCACGAGCTCCACCAGCTTCATGACAGGCACCGGGTTCATGAAGTGGATGCCCATGAAGCGTTCCGGCCGGTCGGTGGCCGAGGCGAGGCGGGTGATCGACAGCGAGGACGTGTTGGTGGCGAGGATCGCCTCCGGCTTCAGCACGGAACAGACCTGCCCGTAGATCTTGCGCTTGACGGTCTCGTCCTCCGTCGCCGCCTCGATGACGAGATCGGCGTCGGAAAGGTCGTTGATATCGGAGGAGCCCTTGATCAGCGCCAGCGCTTTCTTGCGCTCCTCGTCGCTCATCTTGCCGGAGGAGACCTGGCGGGCGAGGTTGCCGTTGATCGTGGCAAGCCCTGCCTCGATACGCTCGGGCGACAGGTCGTAGATATGGACCTTGTAGCCGGCAAGAGCCGCGACATGCGCAATCCCGCACCCCATCTGGCCCGCACCCACAATACCGACGTTCTTGATCATAGCGCCAATCGCCCCGTCACTTCAGTCCGCGCCCTCGGCGCAGGCAAAAAAATACCGGGCCGGTCGAGCCGGCCCGGTGGAAGTGATAAAGCCCCGCGACGCATTTTTCCAGTGAAATCATCGTCGCGAAAGGAGGCATGAAACCGGCTCAGAGCGCCTTTTCGAGCTCCGGGAGGATTTCGAAGAGATCGCCGACAAGGCCGTAGTCGGCGACCTGGAAGATCGGCGCCTCCTCGTCCTTGTTGATGGCGACGATGACCTTCGAGTCCTTCATGCCGGCAAGGTGCTGGATGGCGCCCGAGATGCCGCAGGCGATGTAGAGCTGCGGCGCAACCACCTTGCCCGTCTGCCCCACCTGCCAGTCGTTCGGCGCATAGCCCGCATCGACCGCCGCACGGCTTGCACCAACCGCTGCGCCGAGCTTGTCGGCGACCGGAAGGATGACCTCCTGGAACTTCTCCGACGAGCCGAGTGCACGACCGCCCGAGATGATGATCCTGGCAGAGGTCAGCTCCGGACGGTCGGACGACGACAGGGCGTCCTTGACATGGGTCGAGAGGCCCGGGTTCGCTGCCGCCGGGATGGTCTCGATGGCGGCGTTGCCGCCTTCACCCGCTGCGGCGAAGGAGGCCGTGCGCACGGTAATCACCTTCTTCGCATCGGTGGACTGAACCGTCTGGATCGCATTGCCCGCATAGATCGGACGCTTGAACGTATCGGCCGAGACGACCTCGACGATCTCCGAGACCTGCGCCACGTCGAGCAGGGCGGCAACGCGCGGCAAGACGTTCTTGCCGACCGAGGTGGCGGCCGAGACGATGGCGTCATAGCTGCCGGCGAGCGACACGATGAGCGCTGCCAGCGGCTCTGCGAGATTGTTGGCAAGGCTGGCATCGTCGGCGAGAAGCACCTTCGTCACGCCCGAGAGCTTGGCCGCCTGCTCGGCCGCGGCCTTGGCATTGCTGCCGGCGACGAGCACATGCACGTCCGGGCCGATCTTGCTTGCCGCCGTCAGCGCCTTGGCGGTCTGGTCGGAAAGGTGTGCGTTGTCGTGGTCTGCCAGAAGAAGAATGGCCATGGTGATGTTCTCCCTTTCCTGCTTACAGCACGCCGGCTTCGGTCTTGAGCTTGTCGACCAGTTCGGCGACGCTCTTGACCTTGACGCCTGCCTTGCGGCCCGACGGCTCCTCGGTCTTCAGCACCGTGAGGCGCGGGCGCGTGTCGACGCCGAAGTCGGCGGGCGTCTTCTTGTCGAGCGGCTTCTTCTTCGCCTTCATGATGTTCGGCAGCGAGGCATAGCGCGGCTCGTTGAGGCGAAGGTCCGTCGTGACGACCGCCGGAAGCTTGACCTCGATGGTCTGCAACCCGCCGTCGACCTCGCGGGTGACCTCTGCCGAGCCTTCACCGATCTCGACCTTGGAGGCGAAGGTCGCCTGCGCCCAGCCGAGCAGCGCCGAGAGCATCTGGCCGGTCTGGTTCGAATCGTCGTCGATCGCCTGCTTGCCGACGATGACGAGGCCGGGCTGTTCGGCCTCGGTGACGCCCTTGAGGATCTTGGCGACCGCGAGCGGCTCGACGGCATCGTCCGTCTCCACCAGCACCGCCCGGTCGGCGCCCATGGCGAGCGCCGTGCGCAGCGTCTCCTCGGCCTTGGCCGGGCCGATCGACACCACCACCACTTCCTCCGCCTTGCCGGCTTCCTTCAGCCGCAGCGCCTCTTCCACCGAGATCTCGTCGAACGGGTTCATCGACATCTTCACGTTGGCAAGCTCGACGCCCGAACCGTCGGACTTCACGCGGATCTTCACGTTGTAATCAACGACCCGCTTTACAGGGACCAGGATCTTCATGGCTTCCTTCCTTCATATGCCCGCGAGGGAAAATGCGCCTTTCAGGGGCGGCCTGATTGTCGGTTGGCGACATGGATACGCGTTTTTTCCCCAATTACAATGCGACACGGGCCCTCCAAATGAGAAAACGGAAGGCCTTATAAATTACCTTTACGTTAACGTCAATTTACGCGTGCGGGCACCTACCGCCCCCAGTGGGTCGGCGGCACCGAGGGGCGCGCGGCCGCCTCTTCGGCGGCCGCAGGGGCTGCCTCCACATGCCGCACCGCCTTCGGCGTCAAGATGGTCCGGTCGAACAGCGGCACGCCGCGCCGGCGCAGGACCAGCACGAGGACCGCCCCCGCGAGGATGCCGCCGACATGGGCGCCCCAGGAGACGCCGCTGTCGCCGTCCACCACCAGCATGTAGAACTGCTGCGCGATCCAGAAGGCGAGCGGAATGACCGCCGGCAGCGGCAGCGGAATGCGGAAGAACACCAGCACCCAGACCCGCACCTTGGGATGCAGCAGGAAATAGGCCGCGACGACGCCCGAGATCGCCCCCGACGCGCCGATGAGCGGCGCCTCCGAATCCGGCTGCACCAGCCCGTGCACCAGCGCGCCCGCGGCCGCGCAGAGGAGATAGAACACGAGGAAACGGAAATGCCCGAGCGCATCCTCGACATTGTCGCCGAACACCCAGAGGAACAGCATGTTCGAGGCGAGATGCATGAAGTCGCCGTGCAGGAACGCATAGGTGATGTAGGTCGCGTCCTGCGGCACAAGGACGAGGCTCGGCTCCAGATCGGCGAAATCGAAGACCACTGCCGGAATGTAACCGAGGCCGACCACCGCCGCATCGGAAAACGACTGCGTCGAGGCAAGGCCCGTCACCAGCCAGACGGCCACGTTGACGACGATCAGGCCGATCGTGACATACTGCACCTTGATGTATTTCAAGGCATTGGCGTCATGCAGCGGTATGAACATGGATCCCTTTCCCCGTGCGGCGTCCGTGTGCCGCCAATCCCGACGCGGAACCGTTGCGCGCCCTTGCCGGAACCCGGTTCAGGGCGAGCTTACCTGTTCTGTCCCGGAACCCACAATATGTCCGTGCGCCCCTTGTCGTTCACCCAGCGCGCCGCGACGAAGAGAAAATCGGAAAGCCGGTTGATATAGGCGACCGCCACCGCCGACACCGTCTCCCCCTCGCTGTCCTGCAGGGCGACGATGCGCCGCTCGGCCCGCCGCGCGACGGTGCGCGCAAGATGCAGCGCCGCCGCCGCGGACGTGCCGCCCGGCAGCACGAAGGAGCGCAGCGGCTCCAGATCGGCATTGAGCGCGTCGATCTCCTTTTCCAGCCTGTCCACCTGCGCCTGCACGATGCGCAGCGGCTCGTAGTCAAGCTTCCTGCCCGTGGCGGGCGTGGCAAGATCCGCCCCAAGGTCGAAGAGGTCGTTCTGGATCCGCATCAGCATCCTGTCGAGCGTCGGATGGTCGGCAAGATGCTGGCGCACGAGGCCGATGCAGGAATTCGCCTCGTCGACCTCGCCGTAGGATTCGACGCGCAGGTCGTGCTTCTTGCGACGCGGGCCGGCGGCAAGGCCCGTCGTGCCCTTGTCGCCCGTGCGGGTGTAGATCTTGTTGAGCTTGACCATCATCCGCGTCCGCCGCCGGTGATCCACAAGGTCAGCATGATCAGGATGATCGCGATCGCCTGCAGCAGCACGCGCGCCTGCATCAGCTTGTTCGAGATATTGCCGCTGCCGCCCTTGGCCATGTTGACGAGACCGCGCACGAGCACGATGGCGACAAGGCCCATGACGAGCAGGGTCAGGAAGGTGAGGAAGGAAGACATGCCAGCGATCCGGTTTGATTTCTGTCAGCCCTATTCAAATAGGGCATTTCGCGCAAGGTGCACGCATTTTGCGCCACGACGCCTGCGACGCCGCGCCGCGTCAGCCGAGCCGCCCGATGATACGGTAGAAGAGCGCGGCCGGCAGCAGCTTCTTGAGCAGCGCGCCCTGCCTGGCCGGCGACGTCACGACATAATGCGGCCGGGGCGCCTTTGCCGTCAGCGCATGGCGCAGCACCGCATGCACCGCCTCCGGCCCGAGCTTGCCGCGCGCCGGCTTCGCCTCGCCGCGCAACCGCTGCAACTGCCGGCGGTATTCCTCCGCATGCACCGAATTCTCAAGGTCGATGTTCTTCTCGATCTGCACCAGCGCATTGGCGGTGAAACGCGAGGCGATCGGCCCCGGTTCGATGAGGCTGACATGGATTCCCGAGCCGGCAAGCTCCATGCGCAGCGTCAGCGACAGGCCTTCCAGCGCGAACTTCGAGGCATTGTAGGCGCCGCGCCAGCGATAGGGCACGATGCCGAGGATCGACGAGCATTGCACGATGCGCCCATGCCCCTGCCGGCGCATCACGGGGATCACCCGCCGTGTCAGGTCGTGCCAGCCGAAGACATTCGTCTCGAACTGCATGCGCAGCGCCTCGACCGGCAGGTCCTCCACCGCGCCCGCCTGGCCATAGGCCCCGTTGTTGAAGAGCGCGTCGAGCCGCCCGCCGGTGCGCGCCAGCACGGTTTCCACAAGGGCGGCGATGGTGTCCGGCTTGGTATAGTCCATCAAGACCGTCTCGATGCCATCGGCATCGAGCCCCGCGCGATCCTCCTCCCGCCGAACCGTCGCGAAGACACGCCAGCCCTCGGCCTTCAACGCACGGGCGCAGTAGGCACCGATGCCGGAGGAGCAACCTGTCACGATGATGCTCGGCGACATCGCCGCATTTGCAGAAGACATGACGCTTTCCTGTACAAATTCGCCCGGGTTTCCCATATTCACCGCCAGGACTGCGCGTGACCCTGGAATCCGGACATACCGCTTAAACAAAATCCCGTTTAAGGGGTTATACCCCGGCAGACAACGAAAGAGACGGCCGGCCGCGGCCGCAAAGGAACTGGAAATTGCCGATGCCGACCACCGCCATCCGCTGTACCTACAAGGTCGTCTTCGATGCGATCTGGCATTTCTCCGAAGACGACGGCTGGGCGATGGCGAGCCATGTCGCGCTTTCCACGCTTCTCGCCGTCTTCCCGTTCCTGATCTTCGGCACCGCGCTCGGCTCCTTCCTCGGCGCCGACCAGTTCGCCGAAACCGCCGTTCACCTCATCTTCGACACATGGCCGGAATCGATCGCCGCTCCCATTTCCCGCGAGATCGTCGCCGTGCTCACCATCCCGCGCGGCGGCCTCCTGACCGTCTCGGTGCTTGCCGCCGCCTATTTCGCCTCGAACGGGGTGGAGGCGCTGCGCGTCTCGCTCAACCGCGCCTATCGCGTGGCCGAGACGCGCTACTGGTACATGACGCGCCTTGCCAGCCTCGGCTTCGTCATCGCCGGCGTGCTGGCGCTTGCCATCATCAGCATCGTGCTTGTCGCCGCGCCCCTTGCGGTGCGCGCCACCGGCGACTGGCTGCCGTGGCTTTCCTATCTCTATTCCTGGGTGGAGAGCTGGGGCCTCGTCGGCACCGTGCTGGTGCTGCTCATCGGCCTGCTCATCGCCCATCTGTGGCTTCCCGCCGGCCGGCGCAAGATCGCCGACGTGCTGCCGGGGACCCTGCTGACGCTGCTCTTCTGGGCCGTCGGCGCGTACGCCTTCGCGTCCTATCTTTCGACCTTCGCCACCTATGTCTCGACCTATGCGGGCCTCGCCTCGATCATGATCGCGCTCGTCTTCCTCTACATGATCGGGGCGATCTTCATCATGGGCGCCGAGATCAACGCGGCGCTGATGAAATACCGCGTCAAGCACCTCATCCTCGACCGCATCCGCGGCGTCAGGGTTCAGTCGCAGGAGGAAGAGGAATCAATGGAGGACGAAGCCATAGCCCGCGAGCAGGGCGCGAATGCCGGCCGGTGAGACGCCCTTCCCGCAATAGGCCGCGATCCCCGTATCCTGATTGCTCTTGGAAAGCTTCCGCCCGTCCGGCCCCGGCACCAGCCCGTGATGGGTATAGCGCGGCGCGGGCAGGCCGAGCAGGCATTGCAGCAGCCGGTGGACGGCCGTCGCATGGAAGAGATCCTGCCCGCGCACCACGTCGGTGATGCCCTGCGCCGCATCGTCCAGCACGACGGCAAGGTGGTAGCTCGCCGGTGCATCCGGCCGCGAGAGGATGATGTCGCCCCAGCGCTCCGGCCGGGCCGCGACCGTTCCCGTCTCGCCCTCCGGCCCCTCGCCGGCCTCAGACCAGTCCAGCGCCGCCGGCGCGAGCGTCCGGGCCTTCTCCATGTCGAGCCGCCAGGCATGCTGCCGGCCTTCCGCGATGAAGGCGAGCGCCTGCGGACGGTCGAGCCCGCGCTCCTCCGTCGGATAGAGCGGCGCGCCGTCCGGATCGCGCGGCCAGACGCCGCCCGCCGCCTCGTGCGCCTCGACGCGCGCCTTCACCTCGCCCCGGCTGAGGAAGCCGGGATAGAGCACGCCCATCTCCTTCAGCCGCTCCAGCGCCTCGGCATAGAAGGCAAGATGCTCCGACTGGCGCCGCACCGGCCTTTCCCAGTCGAGCCCGAGCCAGGCGAGGTCGCGATAGATCGCCGCCTCGAATTCGGGCCGCGAGCGCGCCGGATCGATGTCCTCGATGCGCAGCAGGAAGCGCCCGCCGCAGGCCGCGGCAAGGTCGTGGTTGAGGATCGCCGACAATGCGTGGCCGAGATGCAGCAGGCCGTTGGGGCTCGGCGCGAAACGGAAGACGCGATTTTTTGACAAAGGGCTTTGCATGAGGTCTTCTGGCATGAAGAGGCGTGTCGCGCCACCACCGCGCAAGGACCGCTTGGAACCATGCAACTGCACATGATCAGAACGGAGGCGGATGTCGCCGCGGGGCTCGTCGACCTCGCGCTGCTCGACGCGCGCCTCTTCACCGTCATCGACAAGGCCGGCCCGGTGCCGCTGCGCCGGCTTGCGCCCGGCTACCGCGGCCTTTCCGGCATTATCGTGGCGCAGATGGTCTCGCGGGCGAGCGCCGATGCGATCTGGCGGCGGCTGGAGGAGGCGGCCGGCGACATCACGCCCCACCACATGCTCGGCCTTTCCGACGAGGATTGCCGCGCCGTCGGCCTGTCGCGCGCCAAGGCGGACACCCTGCGCCGGGCGGCCGAGGCCGTCGACCGCGGCGACCTCGATCTCGACGCCGTCTGCACGATGGAGGCGGTGGCCGCGACACGCAAGCTCACCGCCATCAAGGGCATCGGCCGCTGGACGGCGGATGTCTACCTGCTCTTCTGCGGCGGGCATCCGGACATCTTCCCCTCGGGCGACATCGCCCTCCAGAACGCCGTCGCCCATGCGCTCGGCCTTGCCGTCCGGCCGAGCCCGCAGGAGCTCGACCGGATCGCGGAAAGCTGGTCACCCTGGCGCGGCGTCTCGGCCCGGCTTTTCTGGGCCTATTACGCGCGGGAAATGCGCCGCGAAGTGGCGCCGGTGCTGGAGGGCTGAGCCCTCAAAATACCTTGTTTTCGCTTTTTCTTTCTTGCTTCACAATGCTGTAACAACAGGCCTAATATAGAAAGGCAGATGCCGAATCGATCAGGAGAAGCCCTTGACGATTTCTGTTTCACCACAGGCCCTGCCAGCCCTTGTATTGAATGCTGACTACAGGCCGCTGAGTTATTATCCCTTGTCGCTGTGGTCCTGGCAGGACGCGATCAAGGCCGTGTTTCTTGACCGCGTAAACATCATCGCCGAATACGAACATTCGGTCTCCTCTCCCAGCTTCACGATGCGCCTGCCGAGCGTCGTGTGCCTGAAAACCTACGTGCAGCCGTCACGCCATCCGGCCTTCACCCGGTTCAACGTGTTCCTGCGCGACAAGTTCGAATGCCAGTACTGCGGGTCGCCGGACGACCTGACCTTCGACCATGTCATCCCCCGCGCCCATGGCGGCGAGACGACGTGGCACAACGTGGTCGCGGCCTGCTCCCCGTGCAATTTGAGAAAAGGCAGCAAGCTGCCGAAGCAGGCGGGCATGCACCCGCATCAGAAGCCCTACCAGCCGACGGTTCAGGATCTGCACAACAACGGGCGACTGTTTCCACCCAACTATCTGCATGAAAGCTGGATGGACTATCTCTACTGGGACGTCGAACTGCAACCCTGAGGCCTGCCGCGCGGGAGCGCTTTCGCGCACCTGCGGCATGCATCCGAGATCAGGTTGCGGGCATCAAGCTTTCGCCGACCGCGCGCCCGAAAAGGCGATCGCGGCAAGGATCAGGCTTGCGATCACGTTCCAGCCGGCGAACGACAGGCCGAGGAGCCGGAAGGACGCTTCCGTGCAGGACGGGCCGTGCTTGGCATTGAGGTCGGAGAGAAGATCACCTGCATTCTGCGTGACGCCCTGCGCGGAAGTGGCGCAGGTCGCAGGTCCCTCCCAGAAGCCCCATTCCACGCCCGCATGATAGACGCCCATGCCGGCACCGACGAGCATCATGATGCCCGCGACGGCGAGCAGCAGCCGCGTCAGCCAGGCCGGACCGCCGAAAAGCGCGGAAAGCAGGGCGGCGATGGCCACCGGAATGCCGTAGTAATAGGGATCGCGCTGCAGAAGGCAGAGCGCGCAGGGAATATAGCCGCCGACATGCTCGAAGGCGAGCGCCCCGCCCACGGTCGCGGCCATGCCGAGCGAAAGGAGGCCTGCGGATGTCTTGCGGGAAAGGGATGCGGTCATCGGGCTCGTCCAGAAAGACCGGCGGACATGCCGGCGAAACGGCGCCGAGTTCTATCAGGTGGGCCGCCTTTGTAAATGCATCGCACGCATAAGTGATCGCACCCGCCCGCCGATTTGCCGGTTGCCGCCCGCAGGCGCTTCGTGTAAACGCGATTGCTGCAAGTGCCGTGCCCCATTGGCGGAACTGGTAGACGCGCTCGACTCAAAATCGAGTTCCGAAAGGAGTGCTGGTTCGATTCCGGCATGGGGCACCAATTTTCATAAAAACTCAAATACATACGAAAATCTTCAGTTGGTGCGGCCCCTAACGAATTTCCCTGGAGCCGGTCTTAGGGGGCGGATGCCCCGTAACAACTTTCCCCGGCAATATTCTTGGCTTGAAACCGCAAAACTCGCTAAATCCGAAAGCCAACTGGTTCAGCACCCCAATCAGGCTCAGAAAGGTCTGGAATCGGCTCGATGTTTCGCCCGACAAACTGCACGGCAGGAAAGCCACTTTCCAATAGATAGTGTTCGGAGTTCTCATCGCCGTTCAACGCCTTCCGCAACTGCCTTTCCGGAGCCCCGTCGAAGTAACCCGGCTCCAAGTCGCGTCCCTCTTGGCCGAGGTAAATCATCGATCTGATGAGGAGATCATAAGCGGCGCGATAAACCTTCAATGGTGCAGTCAGAACCTGACTTTCTTCCACCAAGCCGTTTTGTGCCAGGCTGGCGAAGCCCTGTCGTACGCTGTTGGTGTGCTTGATCTCGAATCGAACGAAGTCCGAGTTTCGCTTAAGCGTTTGGCCGATTGGCCGGTCGAAGGCGAGTCCTCCGAATTCTGGATCGCTGAATACGAGTGCCATTCGGAATGTGCTGACTTCGTCGTCGCCAATCTCTTCGTCAGCCTGTGTGACGTAAGCGCCTTCGAAATAGAGGTCCTGAGCGTGATCTACGATGAGCGCTTCTTCGCGACCGAAATGAACGTAGATGGTTTCATCGCCAGGGAGCACCAGATCGCGCAGGCTGAAGGCTGAGATGTCGTTCTTGGGTAGCTTCGGGAGCAAAGCCGATACGTCAAAGATTGAGCACTTGTCGCTGTGTAGGACGGGCACCGCTATCATTTCCAAGACGCTGACCTGCTGGACGATGACGCGGACATTGAGGACGGCCACGACGATGAGCCCACCTTGGGCGCTGAGAATGACCACGAAGGCCGGTCTCAGGAGGTTTGGGCGCAGTCGCGGCTCGATGAATGCGAGGCAGAAGACGAGCACGGCGGCGATATCCTCGACGAGCCGCACGACGACGACGAGTTGGACGAGAACGGCGACGAGCAGGATTGCTGCCGATCCGAAGGCGAGTGGCATCCGCTTGAGCCCGTCATGCAGTTCGATGGAGCCGGGGCAATCATGGCGGGCGAGTTGCTGCGCCGTGCCAAGAGCCGCCGTGAGCCCTACAGCGAGATAATTGGCACGCGCCATCACATCCTCAAAGACGGCAGCGTTTTTACGACGCTCGTTCCACGGTGAGGATGTGGCGATGCTGATTGCACATGCGGAAGCAGAAAAGCGAGTGCGCGGCATTGGCCCCGAGCCGGCAAGGCGGACAGGAAACTATCGGGACCGGAAGCCGGGAAGCAGGCTGCCAGACGAGGGCGGCTCACCCTCTGGATCGTGCAGCTCATCTACCTCCGGGAAAAGCTTCGCTGCTTGGAGGTTGCGCGCGAGTGTCGCAACGTCGTTCTGATCTGCAATAAATTTCAACCTTTTCCTCGCCCAGTCGATCATGCGTTTATATTCGGGCGGGGAACTGTCGTAGTTCGAACTCGCGGCTCGTATTGTCGCTGAAAGATCGGCGGCTTCCCGCTGATATTCAGCGAGTTGCTTCAGAAAGGTCAGCCTATCGTCCTCCCGCACCTTTCGAAGCTCCTGGAGCTTCCTGCGATGAGCGAGATGTTGTCTCTGCCGCTCCTGTTCTTCACGCTCCTCTCGCCGCGCCTTGTCGAAGACGAGATGAAATAGAACGCCATCGGCCATGGACTCCAGCATCGTCTCAAGGGATTGATGCTTCCCGTCACTCCATTTCTTTCGGGCGCCCTCAGCCCAGTTATGGATTTCAAAGGTCAACTTGCCTGTATAGACATAATCGAATTCCGGCCAGAACCGCTCACCCCACAGCCACTCACCGCGCCGGCGCGCCAATTCTCTCTTTCGTTCGAAGTCTTGCTCCTTCTTCAGTTCAGTGGGTGTCGGCTCGTGTTTCTGACGGCGGTATTCCTCGGTCAGGTCGAATCGCACCCGATCGACTCCAATCGATGCCATTATGTTTTCGCTGGTGCAGGTGAGCGATATCCCCCGTGCGTCAAGCTCGACGGCTAAATGGTGCAGGACTGCAATCGATCTGGTCAGGCACGACCTATTGATGCGAACGCTCGAGACCTTGATCTCTCCATCTTCATCTGCCTTTGCAGATTTCAGATCCCCAACCAACCCCGCGATTGCAGAATGTGGCTTCCGGACGGGTTCTAGTTCCGGTCGCGCGGGCGGCGATGGCATAGCAGTGAGCGGTTCAGCAATCGGGAACTGTCGGGTTAGCTTGCCGTTCGGTTTATTGTCCGTCCGAGAAACTTTGGCCTGCTGAACGGCGCTGGTAGCAGCCTCTATGGCGAAGCCGCCGAACGTCTGGGATGTGCAATGACGCAAATGGAAGCGTTGTTGAACGAGGGATATCTGCCATTCTCAACAAATGGCGAGGCAATGGGCCGAGTGTACCGATGGGTGTCGGCTGATGAGGTACAGCGGTTTCGGGATCGCGTTGAGGCTCGTCTTTCGCCTATTGCAACAGAACACGATCTCGTACCGGTACTGGATGCTACCAAAACTTGCCATCGGACGTTCGTTGAGATCATCGCACTCATTCTGAATGGTAAACTGGCCCACGTTCAAATGTCGGGACCGGATTTTCGGCTCGATAAAATCATGGTCAACCCGACTGAGATTGACGAGCTTTCTGGATCGGGGTTCGGAGGAGAATTCCTTGATCGCGCGAGTGCTGCTGCCGCGTTGGGTACTCGCCGGGAGACCATCAATGATCTTTTCGACCTGGGGATTGTCCCCACAATGAAGGTTCCGCACCAAAAGATCAGGAGCCATATTCTTGTGGTACGATCAGACGATCTGGAAGCGTTTTCGCGAGAACATGTTTTGCTTGATGTCCTGGCAAAAGAACGGGGTGAAGCCGCACTTGCGGTGCGCAATCGGCTCACCGAGTTGGGGATTTGTCCGGTGTACGAGGCAAGCCCTAAGGCGACGAAAATCTACCGTCGAAGTGAAATCGAGAGCGTAGGCTTTTAAACACTCGCGTTCTTACCTACCCCATGAAAGCCCGCTTTTTAGCGGGCTTTTTTTTGCGCTGTAACACTTGCAGGGAAAGTTGTTAAGGGGCGTGGTTCCGAGCCGCTTAGAGTGCACGATTTGGAACTTATTCAATGATTTCAGTAAATCGGTTCCGCTGGGGAAATTCGTTAGGGGCCGCACCATCAGTTAAGAATCTTCCCCTTTATCACTGCGGCATTTGTGGATCAGCAACAATCCTGCTGACCCTCAATCCAGCTACGGGATCAGCGTCAAGCCGGCGAAGCTATCCCGCGCCCCTGAACTGAAGCTCTCCAGATTCGCTGTTCCCATCAGATGCGATATCGGACAACCGTTTGGCGTTCGCAGGACATCGCCGATCTTATGATGCTACCGCGCACCGAGTGTGGATCGAGCGGCCATGTCGTCGCCACGCGCGGCGTCATGCTTCTTTCGCCCGACGACCGGTGCGGCCTGTTTCATGCGATGCGGGAGCTCGACCGCTTCAATCCCGAAGACGATCCCTATGGCGAGCACGACTTCGGCGCGCTGGCCTTCAAGGATGTGCGGTACTTCCGGAAGATCGACTATTACGACCTCGATCTTCGCTACGCCTCACCCGATTCGGCCGACCCCGCCTTCACCGTTCGCGTCATGACGATCATGCAGACGGGCGAATATTGATGATGCCCTTTCCCACAACCTTCCACCCCAGCAAGCCCGCCTCGCCGCGGGCTTCTTCAATTCGAGGTCCTGGGTTTCCTGCCGGCATTCAGCTTCGCAGGGGCACCCGCGTTCGGATCGACGTCCCTGAACAGCGCCGACACCCGCACGTCCAGCACATTCGCGAAGGCCTCCAAGGTCGAGACCGGCGACGGGCGTAACGTCGAAGCCGCCACACGAGGGTATACCCAAGGGTGACGGTGATTTCGCGAGGGGAGCATTTCCTCGCCTTCATAGAAGAGACAAGGCGGAGAGATCATTAGCAGAAATCACACGCTCAGTTAAAGCTGCAGCAACCCAGCCAATGACGCGCGTGCCAGGGCATCGCCACTGCGCATCCCCGAATTGGGGTCGAAAGCCGCGCCGTCGTCGCGGCACCAACAGTGAATTCCTCGACGAATTTAGCCGAATCGCGACGCAGCAAAGCCTATGCGCTCAATCAGATTCCATCACGGGATCATTCGCTGGGGAGCGGGGCGCGACAAGCATCTAGCAAGCAGCGCGACCCTACGCTTGGGCGGAAAGGCTGGACAGCGGCGCCGCCTACTGGTTCGGCAGCTCGGGACAAGCTGCGCGCAGCCAGTCTAGAAGGTGCGCCTCTTCGGGAGGCAGTTCAATTGCTTTCCCATTGGCAAAGGCAAGAAACGCCTCCCGCCATTGCGGCGAGACACCGACCAGCACAGGAAGCCCGCGGTCACAGGCTTCGATGATGGCTGCCACCAGCCCGCGGCCGATTGCTTCCTGCTTGCCGAATTTGTTCACGATCAGGCCTTGGGCGCTCGGCAGCCTGTCGTGGACGACCATCACCGCCTCCTCCAGCGCCGCTGCATCCAGCCGACATCCGGTCGCGCCCGGGCCGAGGTTGAGGCTGATATTCCGCCGCTCGCCGTCGGGCAGGAGGCCGAGGACGATGTTGCACTTTTCATGGACGCCGCCGGGATCAACCGGCTGGACCGTCCCTGCCAGCGCAAGCCCTTCCCGCTTCGCCGATTCGGCGACCGCGGAAAGAGCTGCATTTGTCCTCATCTCCTCATCAGAGCTGACATAGCCGATATGCATTCTCGCCTCCCGGGTTGGATGTCACGTTCAGAACGTGGCGCGGGCATTCAGATAGAAGGTGCGGCCGGGTTCGGGGAAACCGGTGACGAGCTCGTAGTTCCTGTCGAACAGGTTGCGCACGCCGAAATTCGTCGAATACGCATCCGTGAACTTATACTCGAAATTCAGGTTTGCGAGGGCGAAGCCTCCCGTTTCGACATAACGGTCGCCTCCCGCCGGATGATCCGACCAACGCGACGACGAGGTTTCCAAGCTGCCCGTCATGGAGAACTTCTCCGTTGGAGACCAAGTCGCATAGGCGTAGAGGAGATGTTCCGGCACGCCAGTCGAACGCAGGGTCGGGCGAGCCGGATCGTTGATCTCGCGCTTGAGATAGGTGTAAATTCCGCCGAGGGTCAACTCGTCGGTAACGTCCCAATCGGTTTTCAACTCGAAACCGTAGTAGCGGGCGTTGCCAACGTTTTGGTTCTGAACGAGCCTCTTTGTTGCATCGTTGGGATCGACACCGATATCGACGGACTGGATGGCATCCGCGATATCGCTATAGAAAACCGCTCCGGATGCGCGCAACCTGTCCGTCAACTCGGTTTCACCGCCAACCTCGAAATTGAGCGCACGTTCGGAGCCGAGATTTGGATTGGGTTTGACTGTTCCAAACCGCGTGCTGAACCGCTCGAACATGTTGGGGAAGCGGGTGCGTGAAGAAATGCTGGCGTGAAGCTCGGTGACGGCGGTCGGGCGCCAGACGGCCGCCGTCTGCCAGTTGACGGAATCACTGCCGCCAAGCGGATAGGAGAAGAACTTGGGCGTCTTCTTGGAGTCGTACTCCTCCGCCCTCTTCAGCGTGGTCTTCTCGTAGCTGAGGCCGGCGACGAGATCGAGCGTGTCGGTGGCGTGGTAGGTGTTTTCCAGCGCGAGGGCGAGGCCGTCCTCGACCTGCGTCTGCCGCGGTTCGATGAAATGCAGGGTCGGATGGTCCGGCCGGTTGTCGTTCCATTCCGTGTGGCTGTCCCGGCGATAGTGGATTGCCGCCTTCAGGCTGTTGCCGGCGATTTCCGTGCCGGCTTCGGCGCTGAGGCCGTAGGCATGGTCGTCGTAGTAGCTGTCGAAGGCGAGCTTTTCCGCCTTCTGCGTGGAGAAGGTGCTGTCGTCGTAGGCGGAGAGGATATTGTCGAAGGTGTTGTAGAAGGCCTTCACCTTCACATAGGAGGCGTCGCCGATCGCCGTGTAGGAATTGAACGAAAGCGAATCGATGTCCCATTGCGGCCACGTCCAGTTGCGCTGGTACTTGTCTCCTATGCCGAAGACGGGCAACGGCGTGCGCCCGAGCACAGCCTGGTTGACAGCATAGGGCGCGTTCTTTTCACTCTCCTGCTTGGTATAGCTGATGACGTATTCGTCCGTATCGTTCGGCGTGATGCCGACCTTGATGTTGCCGCGCCAGTCTTTTACGTCGCTGAAATCCCGGCGCCCGCCGTTCTCGACCGCGTTGGGCGTGAAATCGCGCGAAAGGAACCAGCCGTCGCTGGAACGCACCGAGCCGCTTGCCTGCACATAGAACGTATCCTGCCGCGTGCCGACGGAGGCGAAGGTCTTGTAGGAGGCAAGCTCCCCCGTATTGCCGAATTCCAGCCCGGTCTGGACTTCACCCTCGAAGGCCTCGGTCGGCGTCTTGGTGACGAGATTGATGGCGCCGCCCATGCCGCCGGGGCCGTTGAGAACCGGGACATAGCCTTTCTGCACCTGAATCTCGGCAAGATCCGGCGTCAGGAACCGGCCGTAGTCGATGCGGTTGTCGGCCGGCAGGTAAATGCGAACGCCGTCGATATAAAGCGGCACCTGCCAGCGGTCGAAACCGCGCACATAGACCATGCGCTCATTGCGGCTACCACCGGAATTGCCCACCTCGACACCCGGAACGACGCGCAGGGCATCGTCGAGCACATCGCGATTGGCGCTGCGCATCTCGTCGGCCGTGATGGTGGATTGGGAAACGGTCTGGCCGCTGCTGCCACCGCCGCCCGGGACGATGATCTTGCCCAGTTCGAACGCGCCGTTGTCTTCCGCCTTGACCCGCGGCTTCTTGGCGGAGGTCTTGACGGCCGGCGTGTCCGCCGCCGGCGATTGCGCGAACGCAGGCATGGCCGGGACGACAAAGACCGTCGAGCTCAGAAGCGCCACTGAAGCGCGGACGATAAGATAACCCATATACCCCTCCTCAAAATTCAACCGGGCATGCGTGAGCACGCGTTCTGCGACGCTCTCGAAAATCTGGATCAGCCCGGTGCGATTCCCCAACCGCTATATTTTCAGAAATATATCGATGCTTGTTTTCAGGCAACCCCGAGATAGGCGCCCTGGGCCCCTGTTCCCCTCTATTTCACACATGGAGTTTCATGAAGAATGCGAAAATCGGGGGAACGGATGTATCAAAGGCACAGCTTTCAGGCCTGCAGACCTCCCGACGGCCGCAGGGCAAAGTGCTCTAGCCGCTCCTAAAAAATGTCTTCGCGTCAGCCGGGCCGCGGGGCACAGACGAATGCGTCGCTTCCCGGGACGCTGCCGATCACCACCTCGATGCCGTAAAGCGTCTTCAGGGCATTGGGCGTCAACGTTTCACGCGTGGCACCGAGGGCTGTCAGTTCGCCGTCCTTCAGGAGGGCGACACGATCGGCTGCCTGCAGGGCATGGTCGGGATTGTGCGTCGAGAGCACGATGGCAAGCCCGTCCGCCGCCAGCCGGCGGATATGGGCGAGCAACCGCATCTGGTTGCCGTAGTCGAGGCTTGCCGTCGGTTCGTCCATGACAACGATGCGTGCTTCCTGCGCCAGGGCGCGGGCGATCAGCGCAAGCTGTCTTTCCCCTCCGCTGATCTCCGTCGAGGGCGTATCGGCAAGTTTTGCGATGCCGAGATTTTCCAGCGCGGCTTCGGCGATCGCGCGGTCACGCGCGCCGGGCAAGGCGAAGGCGGAAAGATGCGCCGCACGCCCCATCAACACGAGATCGCGCACGGTGAAGGGAAAGGGCGCGGCATGAGCCTGCGGTACATAGGCGATGCGCAGCGCCCGCTCGCGGCGTGACCAGCCGGAAAGCGGCCTGCCATCGAGCAGGACTTCCCCCGCCTTGACGGGCAGCAGACCCAGCATGGTCTTGAACAGGGTCGTCTTGCCCGCTCCGTTCGGGCCGAGCAAGGCAAGTACCTCCCCACCCTGAAGCGACAGATCGACGCCGTGACCGATTTCGCGGTCGCGATAGCCGAAAGCGAGCGTCTTGAGGGTCAGGGTCATGACCAGCCCCGTTTGCCGGAGATCAGCAGCCAGAGGAAGAAGGGCGCGCCGACCGTCGCCGTCAGGATGCCGAGCGGCACCTCGATCGATGCGATGGAACGCGCCAGCATGTCGACGACGAGGAGATAGGCGGCACCGAGCATCATGGCGGCCGGCAATAAACGGCGAAAGTCCGGCCCGACGAGCATGCGGGCGATATGCGGGATGACGAGCCCGATCCAGCCTATGATACCGGTGATCGAAACCGTCGCCGCCGTCACCAGCGTCGCACCGGCGATCAGCACGATGCGCGTCTTCAATGTATCGATGCCCAGCGTCTGGGCCTCCTCTTCCCCCAGCGTCATGACATTCATGCGCCAGCGCAGAAGGACGAGCGGCACGAAGCCGATCCCCAGGGCGGGCAGGATGGAGAAAACGTCGAAACGGGTCACTGCCGTCATGCTGCCGAGCAGCCAGTAGGTGATCGCCGGAAGCTGGTCGTAGGGATCGGCAAGGATCTTGATCAGCGATATGCCCGCGCCGATCAATGCCTGGATGGCGATGCCGGCCAGCACCAGCGTCAGCACCGGATCGCGCTCGCGCACCAGCATGCCGACGCCGGTAACGAGCAAGACCGCGACGAGGCCGCCGACAAAGGCTGCAAGCTGGATTGCCAGCACCGGCAGCGACAGGAAGATGCCTGCCACCGCCCCCAGGCTTGCCCCCACCGACACGCCAAGCAGGTCCGGCGAGACGAGTGGATTGCGGAACAGCCCCTGATAGGTCGCTCCAGCCGCCGCCAGCGCCGCACCGACGACCACAGCGGCCACTACGCGCGGCAGACGCACGTTCCAGAGCACGGTGGCAAGCAACGGGTCGCTTCCCTCGCCCGTCACCAGTTGCCGCAGCGCCGCGAACAGCGGCCCCGGCCCGCTGCCGTACTTGCCGATCATCATGGAGAAGAGCGCCAGCAGAGCGAGACCGGCAAGGCCGAGCACCGCCGCCGGGCGGCGGGACAGGAACACGCGCACTACCTGTCCGCATCCCGGCCGATGAGGCCCGCGAGCTGGGCGTCATCCAGCTCGACATGATAGAACAGCTTGAAGAAGGTCCTGACGTCCTCGTCCAGCTTCGCCGGGAAAGCCTCGGGATAGAGCGTGTGCTCCAGCCATGAAATGCCGATCAGCCGGTTCACTCCGGGCGGGGAATCGATCCAGCCGAAGGGCAGAGCCGGTGCGACGTGGATCCTCCCGGCCTTCACCGCGTCGAGTTCCCGCCAGAGCGGATCATCCTTGATCGCGTGGGCGAATTTCGGCGAGGAGGCGAGGATGACGTCCGGTTTCCACGACAGGACCTGCTCGAGCGAAACCTGCGTCAGGCCGCCCTTGCCAGCGGCGGCGGCAGCGTTGCGCGCGCCGGCCGCCTCCAGGATCTCCATGTTGATCGAGCCGGAAAGCCCCGTCTCCAATCCCTCCGCGCCACGCCCGAAGTAGACCGACGGGCGCTTTTCCGCGGGAATGGCGGCAAGGCTCTTTTCCAGTGCGGCGAGCTTTTCGTCGGCATAGGCAGCAAGGGCTTCTGCCCGTTCGGGAACGCCAAGGATCGCACCCGTCTCTCGCAGCATGGCGGCGCTGCGGGCGAAGGTGCCATCGATCAGCACATAGGGAATGCCCGTTTGCGCCTGCACCTTGTCGGCAAGCGAGGCATAGGTGGCGCTCACCGTGCCGACGTCCACGATGATATCGGGCCTTGCCGCCAGCACGGCCTCCATATTCGCCGTGCCTCCCTTGCCGGTGAGTTGTCCGAAGACGGGAAGGTCGCGGACGGCGGGCAGCAGGAAAGCTTTTTCCTCCGGCTTCGGCTCACGCACCCAGCCGGCGAGTTTTTCCGGAGCGAGAACATAGACCAGCACGGAGGCCGGCGGGCCGGCGGCGAGCACGCGCTGCACCTTGTCCGGTATCTCCACGACACGGCCGGCGGCGTCTGTGACACTGCGCGCCGTCGCAGGTAGAGAGGACAAAAGAAGAGCGACAAGACCGACAAGGCCACGGAAGACCGACATTAAACTCTCCGTCGATATATTATGGAAAATATATCGCGGTTCGCCAAAAAATAGCAACAAATGATAAGGTTTGAGAAGCATCAATCATCGACCTGGCGATCGTGACCCCAGCGCGCGGCAGAACAGGTTACCTTGTCAGCCCAAGCGATCCCGGAGAGGCTTGGTCGCGATTTCCTGCACTGGTTGAAGAGCGCTCCTGTGCGCAACAGGCAGGAAGCGAGCAGGTAGCTGATGTCGTTGGATTAATTGCCCGTCATTGCACCTTTGGCGCTGAACACATCGCCTTTGCCCAGTCTCCAAACAAAACGCGGCGCTCCATCAACCGCGCCATGGTGGCATCCGAAATTACGCCCTTCCTGATGCTTGGAAAAAGATAGCCGTCGCGGGCAAGAGGCTTCGTCTGCTTGATGAGCGATAGCGTTTCCGGTACGAGCGGGACCCGGAAATCGGGTGTTTTGTCTTTGCGCCCCTTCTGCTTTCCGCCGGGGATCGTCCAGGCGTCACCCTCGGATAGCTTACCGGGACCGACATTCCTTCCGGCAAGCGCTGAAAGCTTGTTCAATGCCCTCGTCAATTGATCTCCTTACGCTTTTCGCTTCACGTGAACAAATTCGCACTACAATGGACGTGATTCTACAATAAAACACAGGACAATCAGCAGAGATCTGCCTTTAGTAGGCAAATTTGTACCTCGCAACACAAGTATTCAATGTGGGCATTGGGAAAGATATATTTTTGCCTTCCGGCCTGCCATCAATATCAGGGCCACAGTTCAACTGCCAATCAATTCAATTGCTTTCCTTTCGAACGTTGGCATTTCCCAGCATCGGCATGAGAAGGTTGAAGAGTTCGGCCTGGGAACATATGCCGCACCGGCTATAGAGCTGCTTTCTAAAAACCTTGACCGTTTCGGTGCTCACCCCAAGCTGCAAGCCGATGGATGGCGAGGAATGCCCCTGCAAAATCAGGAGCGCGACTTCGGCCTGACGGGTGCTTATGGACACACCATGATTGCTCCGGAGCTCCTGGCGAAGGCTATCGGCCAGGGACGTCGCGCGGGGGATGTTGAGATGTGGCGCATCGAGCGCGTTCCAATGGGCCCTGAGGACGGCCATGATGACCGACCGGTGTTTTCGAAGGCCCTCCTCGGCCTTTTGCGAAAACGTCGTTCCCGAGGACGAATCCTTGCCCATTGAAATCGTGATGGTCGCGTTCCGGGAGACGGGGAGGATGACGGAGATCTCGTCGGAAATCCCGATCCTGCCGTAGTACCATTTATAGTAGCGACTGCTGCGGAACTGGTCCGGCGCGACGTCAAGCAGGCGGTAGAGCCCGGCGTCGCCGTGCCTCAAGTGGAAGTGGTAGACCGGATCCAGGAGATAGGCGCCGGAAAGGTATTGCTCATCGACGAACCGGAACACATCGGGACCGTAATGCCGCGTATGGGCGATGTGGGGGACGTTCGAACCAACGAAGATGACGACGATCACGTTGTCGAATTCCAGGCATTCGCGCAGGTACGCGCACATCAACGGATAGAATTGGGCGGAGCCGACAGCATCGATCGCCGCGGCGAGGCTATCGAGGACGGAGAATCTCATCACCTATACCCCCATGGGGTTATATGCCCCTCTCAAGGATGGCTTACAGTCGAAAACCATAAAGAGAAGGGTTATAAATCCAAGCCGGGCAGCGTGAAAAGCCCGCCCGTGACGCGGGACAGGGCAACTGCGGCGTCGAAACTTGTATAGACAAGCCTGCACATCCGCCAAAGGCACGTCAAAAAGTGCCAGTCAACGAGGGTGACACAATGCGAAAGCCGCTGAACCATTCAGCCATGCCCGTTGCTGGCTACATCGAGCCGTGGAGCGTCAAGGCCGGCGCCTCGACCCGGGCCCATCTTTCCTGTGTCGACCCGCACGCGTCGTTCCGCATCGTCTCCCTCGACCGGGACGAGCAGGAGGTGGCGGAGTGGGACTTGCAGCGCCATTCCGGCAGCTTCAAGGTCCGGGATTTCTCTCTGGGCTCCTGGGTCGAGCTCCCGGCGCTCCCCGAAACGGGCGATGCCGGCTGGCAGCTCAGCTTCGAATTTCTGCCAACGCAGAACGACACGCGCAAAACCATCTGCGTTCTCGGCGATCTCGCCGTTTCGATGGACGCGGACGGACATCTCGATATCGCCACCGCTGATGGTATCCATGCCTTTGCGCAGGTTTCCAACGAGCGCTGGTACGAGCTTTCCGTCTCCGGCTCGTCCGCCGGCCTCGCCGCGACATTGGTGGCCTCGGCGCGGCGGACCGAGATCGCCAGCGTGGACTTTCACGGCGCGGTTCATCCCCTCGGCCGCATCTGCATCGGCTCGGACGGGAGCGGGGAGACAAAATCCTTCAACGGGCGCATCGGCCGGATATCGCTCGATGCCGCCGGCCGGCAGTGCTCCTGGCGTTTCCCGACCCGCGGGCCGGTCGAGCGCCTGGGCTCGGTGGAGGACAGCGCGCTTGCCCTGACGATCCACAACATGCCCACGTTCTGCGTGGCGTCCGCGCGGTTTACCGCCGAGGTGCATGATCCGCGATTGGAACCCTCGCATTTCGACGCGATCCACCTTCACGACGACGATTTCGGCGGCTTCGACTGGCCTGCCGACCTGACGATAGACATCCCCGCGGACGCACGGGCCGGCATTTTCGCTCTGGAAGTGACCACGGGACAGGGCACCGAGCGCCTGCCGTTCTTCGTTCGGGCGGCGAAGCCTTCGGCGGCGCTCGCCTTCCTCGTCCCGACCTCGACCTATCTGGCCTATGCCGACGAACGCCTCCCGCCGGTCCGCTATCCCTGGCACGGATCGGATCGCGGGCATCTCTTCGCGCTCGACAACGGTTTTCTGTGTCTCTACGACGTCCACAGCGACCTCAGCGGCGTGAGCCTGACATCGGCGCGCCGCCCGCGCGCGACGTTGCGCGACGACTATCACTATCCGCTTTCCAATTGCCCGCATCTGTTGCCGGTCGATCTTCAGCTTCTGAAGTTCTATGCGCGGGAAGGCATCGACATCGACATATTGACGGACCGCGACCTCCATGACGAGGGATACGCGGCGGTCGCCGCCTACAGGGGGCTGCTGACGGGCAGCCATCCGGAATACTGGTCTTGCGACATGATGAAGGCGCTCGACGGCTATCTCGATGCGGGCGGCAATCTGGCCTATCTCGGCGGCAACGGCTTTTACTGGGTCGTCGCCTACCAGGGCGAGACCATGGAGCTGCGGCGGGTCAAAAGCGACATCTGGACCGGCCGGCCGGGCGAAGCGCACATGTCGATCACCGGCGAGCCCGGCGGCAACTGGGAAGACCGGGGCCTGCGGAACCCGCAATCCTATCTCGGCGTCACCTACCTGATCATGAGCTTCGGGCCGAGCCGGCCCTATGGCAGGCTCGAAGGCAGCTTCGCCCCGGAACACCGCTGGCTCTTCGACGGCATTGCCGACGGGCCGATCGGAGACGGCGGAACGGTGCTGGGCGGCGCGGCCGGCTATGAGATCGACGCCGTGGTGCGCTCGCAGGAAACACCGAAGAACCTGGTGCGGCTCGCCACGGCGGACGGCTTCGACGACAGTTTCCAGGTCCGGCCCGAGGTCTGGCTGGCCGACGGGAACGTCGAACGCGAGACGCTGCGGCGCGCGGACATGACGATCTATCGCCACGACGGTGGCGGGCAGGTCTTCTGCACCGGCTCGGTGGCATGGATCGGCGCCCTGCCCGGCCCCGGCGAAGGCAACGCCGTGGGAACGATCATGAAGAACCTCGCAGAAGGGTTCAGCCGATAAGACTCACCTGGTGGAAACCCCTGCCCGGATCGAAACACGCCAATATCACCAAAAGAAAGGGAACGACATGATCAGCATTTCTCGACGCAACATGCTTGCACTGATGGGCGGAACGCTCGCAGCACCCTATATCGTCACGGCCAAAGCCAGCGCCGCCCCGGCGGTGGAGCCGGGCATCTTCAAGATGTCCATCCAGCCGTGGATCGGCTACGGCATGTGGTATGTCGCCCAGGACAAGGGCATCTTCGCGGCCAACGGGCTCGAGGGCGTCGAGTTCATTCCCTATACGGAAGACGCCGCCAATCTGGCAATTCTGGCCAGCGGCGAGATCCAGGGCACGAACAGCGCCACGCACAACGTGCTGCAGCACCTGCAGGAATCGCCCGACTACCGTATCGCCCTGATCGAGGACTACAGCACCACCGCCGACGCCATCGTCAGCCCGAAGAGCATGAATTCCGTCGCCGACCTCAAGGGAAAATCCATCGCCTTCGAGGAAGGCACGACCAGCCACCTCCTCGTCGCCGACGCGCTCAAGAAGGCGGGCCTGAAGCTGAGCGACCTCAACTGGACCAACACGCCCGCATCGCAGGCCGCCGCCGCCCTGCTGTCCGGCTCGACGGACGCGATGGTCACCTATGAACCCTACATCTCGACCGCGCTGAAAGCCGATCCGAACCTCAAGCTCCTCTATACCGCGGCCGAAAATCCCGGCCTCATCAGCGACTGCTTCGTCGTCACGACCCGGACGCTGAAGGAGCGGCCCGGCCAGGTGCGCGCGATGGTCAAGAGCTGGGGCGATGCCGTGGACCTCTACAACAAGAACCCCGAAGAGTGCCAGGCGATCATCGCCAAGGGCGTCGGTTCCGATCCGAACGAGCTGGGGACGACCTTCGAGGGCGTGCACTACTATACGCTGGAGGAGAACAAGACCCTGCTGACCGGCGAGTACGCGACGAAGACCTTCCCGGCCGTGAACGCCGCCAGCCTGGAGCTCGGCCTGATCAAGAAGACCTTCGAGGCCAAGGACGTCATCGACACGACGGCCCTTTCGTCGCTTTGATCCCCATGGCCGGCCCTGCAGGTTTGCAGGGCCGGCCGGGACAGCCAAGATGCGCCAGCACCTCGATCGCACCATTCCGCTTCCGCTCTACCAGAAGGTCAAGGACCACATCCTCGACCAGGTAAGGCGCGGCCAACTGAAACACGGCGTGAAAATCCCTTCCGAGGCCGAGCTCGTCGAACGCTTCGGCGTATCGCGCATGACCGTCCATCGGGCGCTGCGGGAGCTTTCGGCGGCAGGCGTGGTCGATCGCGTCCAGGGGCTCGGCACCTTCGTCTCGGCGCCCCCGGCGCAGACCGAGCTCATGGAGCTGAAGGACATAGCCGACGACATCAAGGCCCGAGGCAATGTCCACACGCAGAAGGTCAGGCTTCTCGAGACGATCAGCGCCACGGCGGAACAGGCAGCCTATTTCGACATGCCGCGCGGCTCTCGCCTGTTCCATTCGATTATCGTGAACTACGAGGACGGAGTGCCGGTGCAGGTGGAGAACAGACTGATCCGGCCGAGCTTCGCCCCCGGCTATCTCGAGCACGACTTCCAGGCCGTCCCCTCGACGCGCTACCTGCGCTCCATCGCCGACGCGACGAAGATGGAGCATTCGGTCTGCGCCTCGATGGCGGATGCGCAAGCATGCGCGTTGCTGGAGTTTCCCGAGCCTCGGAGCGTGATGATCCTGACGCGCCGCACCTGGGTCGGGGAAATGGCGGTCAGCCGAAGCGTGTTCACCTATCCCGGCGATACCTACAGCCTCATCAGCCGCCGCACCATGGAATGAAAGATCGCCGGGGCGCGACCCTCGGCGGCCGGACTTGTACATACAAATCTATGCAGGCGCCCCCCGCGGCTGCAGTCCTCCAATCGAACGAGCAAGGCAGACCTATGGCCAAGCCCCGAAAGAAATCCCTTCTCAGCATGCAGGCTGAGATCTCGCCATCGACCTATCTCATCATCTCCGTGTGCTCCTTCGCGATCTTCTTCGCGGTCTGGGCTTTGATCGTGCAATCCGGCCTCGTCCGCCCGATCTTCCTGCCGTCCCCCGTGGCGATCGTCGCGCGCCTGTGGGCGCTCGGCGCCGACGGCACGCTGTTCTCCGACATTGCGGCAAGCGTCTATCGCATCGGTATCGGCTTCGCCGTCGCATCGGTTTCGGCGCTCGCCGTCGGCGTGCTGATCGGCAACTACAAGTTCTGGGATGCGGCCATCGAGCCCTTCCTCGACTTCATACGCTACATGCCGGTCGTCGCCTTCGTTCCCCTGACGATCCTGTGGACCGGCACGACGGACACCCAGAAGTTCCTGGTGATCTGGATCGGGACGTTCTTCCAGCAGGCCTTGATGTTCATGGACAACATCAAGCGCGTCCCGCCCGATTTCATCGGCTTCGGCCGGACGGTCGGACTGAGTGACACGAAAATCGTCACGAAGATCATCCTGCCCTCGGCCGCGCCGCAGATCTGGGACACGCTGCGCATCTCGCTCGGCTGGGCATGGACCTGGGTTGTGCTCGCCGAGCTCGTCGCGGCCAGCAGCGGCCTCGGCTACCGCATCACCGTCGCGCAGCGTTATTTCCAGACCGACACGGCCATCGGATACATCGTGGTGCTCGGCGTTCTCGGCCTGATCAGCGACCAGATCATGAAATTCCTGGGCAAGCGCATGTTCCGCTACGAGGCAAAACACTGATGGAAAAGCTTCTGATCCGCGACCTGACGAAGACCTTTCCGGCCGGGCGCTCCACCAAGGACCGTGTTACCGTTCTCGACAACATCTCGCTGACGATCCGCGAGAACGAATTCGTTTCGCTGGTCGGCGCATCCGGCTGCGGCAAGAGCACGCTGCTTTCGATCATCGCCGGACTGCAATCCCATGACGATGGCGACCTCAAGGTCGACGGAAACGACATCCTCGGACCTGGCGCGGACCGCGGCGTGGTTTTCCAGAGCTATACGCTTCTGCCCTGGCTGACGGCCAGGAAGAACGTGGAATTCGCGCTGGAAGCGACGGGGCATCCGAAGGCCGAGATCGGCGATCTTGCGATGACACAGCTCAGGCTGGTGGGCCTGGAAGCCTTTGCGGACCGCTATCCCGCGCAGCTTTCCGGCGGCATGAAGCAGCGGGTCGCCATCGCGCGCGCGCTCTCCTACAAGCCGAAGCTGTTGCTGATGGACGAGCCGTTCGGCGCCCTGGACGCGCTGACCCGCGTGCAGATGCAGGAACTGCTCACGAGCGTCTGGGAGCGGGAAAAGCTGACCGTGATCTTCGTCACGCACGATGTCGAGGAAGCCGTCTTCCTTTCCGACCGGATCTTCGTGATGGCCTCCAATCCCGGCCGCATCAAGACGACCTACGATGTCCCCCTGCCGCGACCGCGCACGCCCGATACCCACCGGCTGCCGGAATTCGCGCAGCTTCAGGCCGAAGTGCTCGGCAGCATCCGTTCGGAGATGCGGGATCGATGAGAGATTTCCATTTTCCCGGGCGGTCCGTCGTCCGCGGCCAGGAATGCATGATCGCCACAGCGCATCCCGCCGCGTCCGCCGCCGCCTTCGGCATCCTGCAATCGGGCGGAAACGCCTTCGACGCCGCGATCTGCGCCGCCGCGCTGCTGGCGGTGGTGGAGCCGCAGGCAAGCGGCGTCGGCGGCGACAGCTTCGTTCTTGGTCATGCGTGCGCCTCCGCAAGGACATTCGGCCTCAACGGATCGGGCAAGAGCGCCGCCGCGATGACCGCCGACGCCCTGCGCGCGTTGGGCTATACCGGGATGCCGCTGCGCGGCGCGCTTGCCGTCACCTGCCCGGGGGCGGTGGACACCTGGGCGCGCCTCCATGCCGACCACGGCAGCCTGGATTGGGAGAGACTCTTCCATCCAGCCATCAGGGCGGCCGCCGACGGTTATGTCGTCGCCGACCGCGTGGCGCTCGACTGGAGCTCCTTCGCGCCGGCACTGGCGACGACGCCGGAGGCGGCGGCCCGGTTCCTCACGGGCGGCCGCGCCTTCCGCGCCGGCGAAATCCACCGCCAGCCGGAGCTTGCACTGACGTTGCGCGAGATCGCGGCCAAGGGCCGCGACGGTTTCTATCGCGGCTGGGTCGCGGACGATATCGTGGCGACCCTCGAACGCGGAGGGTCCTGCCTCTCGCACGACGACCTCGAAAGAACGGCGTCATTCTACGTCGATCCGTTGCGCATCGACTACAAGGGCTTCGAGGTCCTGCAGCTTCCGGCCAACAATCAGGGCGCCACGGCCCTCCTCCTGCTGAACATTCTCAAGCATCTGCCGAAGACCGACCATTTCAGCGCGGAACGCTTCCACCTGCTGCTCGAAGCGGCGCGGCTCGCCTATCGCGAGCGCGATCGCTCGATCGGCGACCCGGAGCACAGCGCCGTCGACCACCGGCGGTTCACCAGCGACGCCCATGCC
Organism: Shinella sp. PSBB067; assembly: GCF_016839145.1. Taxonomy (NCBI): domain Bacteria; kingdom Pseudomonadati; phylum Pseudomonadota; class Alphaproteobacteria; order Hyphomicrobiales; family Rhizobiaceae; genus Shinella; species Shinella sp. PSBB067. Next base: position 3,450,084 of record NZ_CP069303.1, read on the forward strand.
GCCGCGCTCGCCGCCATGATCGACGGGGACAGGACGACAAGGGAATTCGGGGAGCCGGCCACGCGCAAATCCGATACCACCACCATTTCGGTGGTGGACGGTTCCGGCAACGCGGTGACGCTGATCAATTCGCTCTACCACCATTTCGGCAGTTGCGTCCTGGCGCCGAAATCCGGCGTACTGCTTCAGAACCGCGGCAGCGGCTTCAATCTGGTACCTGGCCATCCGAACGAATTCGGGCCCGGAAAACGCCCGCTCCACACGATCATGCCCGGCATGACGCTGAAGGACGGAAAGCCGTCGCTGGTCTACGGCGTCATGGGCGGGGACTACCAGGCGATCGGTCACGCGCAGCTCGTCACCAATGTCGTCGACTTCGGCCTCGACGTGCAAGAGGCCATCGACCTGCCGCGGACCTTCCATTTCAAGGGGTTTGCCGAGGTCGAACGCTCGATGCCCGCGCATATCGTCGAGGGCCTGACCAGGAGGGGCCACAGCGTCCAGGTGGCGCATCTTCCCATCGGCGGGGCGCAGGCCATCTGGATCGATCCGCAGCGCGGTACGCTTGCCGGCGGGTCGGACCCCCGCAAGGACGGCCTGGCGATCGGGATGTGATCGATGAACAGTTCGGTCGCTATCGTCGGGGCGGGCGTGATCGGAACAGTCACCGCCATCGAACTCGACCGCCTCGGTTACGATGTCACGCTGATCGACCGGGACGAGCCGGGCAGCAGCGGGGCGGCAAGCTCCGGCAACGGGGGCTGGCTCTGCCCGGCCTCCATCATTCCTGTTTCCGTGCCTTCGCTGTTGTGGCGCCTGCCGTCGTTCCTCTTCGGAAGGTCGGCGCCCCTCAGCGGCAACCTTGGTTTTGCCATCCGCAACGCCCGCCATTTTGCACGTTTCGTGACCTCCGGGCTTACGCTCGAGCGGGTTCGTCACAAGGCGGGCGCCCTCTCCACCCTGCTTTCCGACACGGTCGCGCGGCACCAGGCCCTCGCGAAGGAGGCCGGCCTGCAACATCTGATCAGGTCGGAAGGCCTCCTCTACACCTACGGCAGCGAGCAGGCCTTTCGCCGCGACCTGCGCTGGTGGACCCTGCGACGCGAGCTCGGCGTGAACTGGACCTTCCTCGACGGCAGGGCGTTGCGTGCGGAAGAGCCGGGCATCGAGCGCGATTGTTTCGGCGCAGTCCTGGTCACCGACGGTGGCCATTGCATCGATCCCGCAGGTTACGTCAGGGGTCTTGCCGATCACGCCCGTCGACGCGGCGTCCATGTCATCAAGGCCGACGTCACGAGGCTGATCCACGCCGGCCACAGGCTTGCGGGGCTCGAAACGTCGCAGGGGATGCTCGCGTTCGATGCGGTCGTGATTTGCGGCGGTGCGCATTCGCGCGCCCTCGCGCGCCAGATCGGCGACGACCCGCCCCTTCTCAGCGAGCGGGGCTACCATGTCACGCTGCCGCCGGGCGAACGATTGAGGCGGCCCGTCATGTTCGATGACGCTTTGATGGTCGCAACCCCGATGATCGACGGCATCCGTCTGGCCGGCCAGGTCGAGATCGCCGGCCCGGACAGCCCGCCCGACTGGTCGCGCGCCCAGGCATTGCTCGATCTCGCCCGACGATACTTCGGCGCCCTGCCGGGCGACATCCGGCAGCCGGGCGTTTCCATCTGGATGGGCCGCCGGCCGGCCATCGCCGACGAGCTTCCCGTCATCGGACGCGCGACGAACATGGAGAACGTGCATTTCGCGTTCGGACACGGCTTTACGGGACTGGGCGCCGCGCCGGCCACCGCCGCGCTTGCGGCACGATCCCTGCAATCCGTTTGCGCGGCTTCACCGCAAGCCTCCCCCTTTTCCCCTCAACGCTTCCCGGTGCGCACGAGCAGCCCGCCTTAAGGAGATACCATGTCCGAGACCCCCATTTCGATCCACAAGCTCTGCGACCTGGACGAGGCCCAGCGCAAAAGCCTGCTGCAACGCACGGAAAACGATCTGAGCGCCTTCATGGAGAAGGTGATCCCGATCATCGACGCCGTCCGGCGCGATGGCGACAAGGCGCTTGCCGACTTTGCGAACAGGTTCGACAAGGCCCCGATCGCCGCGGACCAAATTCGTGCGACGCCCGGGGAATTCGCCGCCGCCCGTGCATCTATCGACCGCGAGCTGATCGAAACGCTCGAATTCGCCGCGAAAAACATCCGTCACTTCCATGAAAGGCAGATGCCGGAAACGCTGGCCCTGCACGAGACGCATCCCGGCGTCCTCGTCGGCGACCGCTGGAACGCGATCGACTCCGTTGCCTGCTATGTCCCGCGCGGCAAGGGCTCCTTCCCGAGCTCCGTCCTGATGACCGCGATTCCCGCGAAGGTGGCAGGCGTGAAGAAGGTCGTCGTCATCACACCGCCCGGCCCCGACGGAACCGTCGATCCGGCGACCCTGGTCGCTGCCGAGATCGCCGGGGTAGCAGACGTCTTCAAATGCGGCGGGGCGCAAGGCATCGCGGCCGTCGCGTTCGGGACGCAGACGGTTCCCAAATGCGACAAGGTCGTCGGCCCCGGCAGCCCATGGGTGGTGGCGGCAAAAAAGCAGCTTTCGTCCGTCATCGATCCCGGCAGCCCGGCCGGTCCGAGCGAGTTGATCGTCTTCTCGGACGGCACCGTCCCGCCGGAGCTGGTCGCCCTGGATCTGTGCGTGGAATCCGAGCACGGTCCCGACTCGTCGGTGTTCTTCGTCACCGACAGCGAGGACTTCGCACATGCCGTTGCTTCCCGCATACCCGCCTTCTGGTCACAGATGGGGGACGTCCGGGCGCAATATTCCAAAACCGTCCTTTCCGGCCCGAGAGGCGGGATCGTCGTTACCCGCACGAAGGAGGAAGCCTTCGCCTTCGTCAACGACTACGCTCCGGAACACCTCGCGGTCCTCGCCGACAATGCCTGGCAATACCTCACCCGCTTTGAACATGCAGGCGAGATTCTCCTTGGCCCGCATTCGGCGATCAGCATCGCCAACTTCGTGCTCGGACCGAGCCATGTCCTGCCGACGGGAGCGGCCGCGAAAACGATGTCTCCCCTGGCAGTCTTCGATTTCCTGAAGCGCACGTCGATCGCGTCCCTTTCCGAGGCGGCCTACGAAAGCTTTGCCGGCCATGCGGAGCGCCTCGCGCGGTATGAGGGCTTCGATGGCCATGCCAACGCGGTCTCGTCAATCCGGGACAAGGTTCTCCACGCGGCCGCGCGCACTGCCTGAGACGCCCGGCGCCACCGCGCCCGTTCCTTGCCTGGAGAACGCACGCCGGGCGATTGTCCCATGCGGGGGTATTCCCGCCATGCTAGGATACGTCGCCCGTGGCGCCGTGTGGCGCTGCAACGAACAAATCCCGCCGTGCCGCGTTCTCCAGCGCAAACGGCGAAAGGAGCGCGTCATGGTCTTCAAGGAAGGAACCTTCAAGGGCGAGGTGCCCGAGCATTTCGACGGGCCTCATCCGGCCTGGCTCGAGGCCGCGGTCGCCGATGCGCTTTCGGTGGCGGGCGACGTGGACGCCTCTGATATCACCGTGACCTGCAAGGGAACGCGCATCGTGCTCTCGGGCAGTATCGGCTCCGCCGAGGAGGCCGAGCGCGCGGTGACCATCGCCGCTTCGGTCAAGGAGGTCAGCGAGGTCGACAACCGGCTTTCCTGGCTCTGACCCCGCAAAAGCCGCCATTGCGGGGCGGCCCTCCGGAATGCTAGGTGCAATGCAGCAAACTGGAGTGACGCCGGATGCTCGCTGCACGACCGACCTATGATGCCCTGTACCGGGATTTCCGCTGGCAGATCCCCGAACGGTTCAACATCGGCGTTGCCGTCTCCAACGCCTGGGCGGCGCGCGAGCCGGGCCGCGTCTGTCTCCAGCATTTCCTGCCGGATGCGCCGCCGCTCTCCATGACCTATGGCGAGCTCGCCGCCCGCTCCGACGCCTTCGCCGCGGCACTGGCGGCGGAGGGCGTGCGCGCGGGCGACCGCGTCGCTATCCTGCTGCCGCAGGGCTTCGAGACGGTCGTCACGCATGTCGCCATCTACAAGCTCGGCGCCATCGCCCTGCCGCTCGCCCTGCTCTTCGGCGCGGATGCCCTGCTCTACCGGCTGAGGAATGCCGGGGCGAGGGCGATCGTCACGAACCGCTTCGGCCTGGACCGCCTCGCCCCGATCCGCAGCGATCTTCCGACGCTGGAGCTGGTGGTGACGACCGAGCCCGGTGCGGACCCCGCCGCCCGATCGTTCCAGGACCTGGTTTCCCGCCACGCCGGTCCCTTCGCCCCCGTGGACAGCGGGCCGGACGATCCGGCCATGATGATCTACACCTCGGGCACCACCGGTCCGCCGAAGGGCGCGCTGCATGGGCATCGCGTGCTGCTCGGCCATGTGCCCGGCTTCCAGATGCATCACGAGTTCCTGCCGCAGCCCGGCGACCGCATCTGGACCCCGTCCGACTGGGCCTGGGCGGGCGGGCTCCTCAACGTGCTGCTGCCGGCGCTGCTGCTCGGCGTGCCGGTCGTCTCCTCGCCCGGCCAGAAATTCGATCCCGACATGGCCTACCGCATCATGCAGGACATGGACGTGCGCAACGCCTTCATCCCGCCGACGGCGCTGCGGCTGATGAAGACGGTCGCCGATCCGCGCGGGACATACCGGCTCAACCTGCGCACCATCGGTTCGGCCGGCGAATCGCTCGGCCGCGAGACCTGGGAATGGGTGCGCGACACGCTCGGCATCACCATCAACGAGTTCTACGGCCAGACCGAGTGCAACATCGTGCTCGGCTCGATCGGCAAGATCGGCGTGTCGCGGCCGGGGCCGATCGGCAAGCCCGTGCCGGGCCATGTGGTCGCGATCGTCGATACGGATGGCCGGGAGGTACCGCGCGGCACCGTCGGCCAGGTCGCCGTCAGGCGGCCCGACCCCGTGATGTTCCTCGGCTACTGGCAGGACGAGAAGGCGACGGCGGCGAAATTCGTCGGCGACTGGCTGATGACCGGCGATCTCGGCCGCATGGACGAGGAGGGCTACGTCACCTTCTTCGGCCGCGACGACGACGTCATCACCTCCTCCGGCTACCGCATCGGCCCGAGCGAGATCGAGGACTGCCTTGCCGGCCACCCCGCCGTGCAGCTCGCCGCCGCCGTCGGCAAGCCGGACCCGGTGCGCACGGAAATCGTCAAGGCCTATGTGGTGCTGCGCCCCGGCCAGGCGCCCTCGCCGGCGCTGGCGGCCGACATACGCGAATGGGTGAAGTCACGGCTTTCCATGCACGAATATCCGCGGGAGGTCGATTTCGTGGATTCCCTGCCGCTGACCACGTCCGGCAAGGTCATCCGCCACCTCCTGCGCAAGCGCGCGGCCGAAGAGGCCGCACACGCGGCATAGGGCATTTCCCTCTTGCCGCATTGTCCGGCATAGAAGCGATTCCGCTTCGGCTGGAAGCTCTAGCGCCGCGCCAGCGACCTGATCTTCTCGCGCAGGAGCCGCGCCACGTTGCGGGTGTTGCGATAAAGGTGGAGCTGCGTGGCGACCTGCCGCACGTCGCGGTCGCGGTTCTGCTGCAGGCCGATGACGAGCGTGCCCATGTCCTCGCGCTCCTCCCAGAACCGGCTCATGACCGGATGGTCGGGCACCGCGCAGGAATCCGAGCGCACGATATTGGCGTCGTCGAGGTGCCATTCGGTGAGTTCGGCCAGAAGCAGCTTGCCGGGCGAATAGCGCGCGTAATCCTCGTTATAGGCGGTCTTCCAGGTGTAGGCCTCGCCACCCGTCAGGAACACGACCATGGAGGCGATGGCGCGCCCGTCGAGGTCGAGCGTGTGGATGCGCACGCCGTCCGTTTCCGCAAGGTTGGTGATCGCCTCGCGGGCGAAGGCGGCGCGGTAGCGATCGTTGATCATCGCCGTGCGACCGCGGCCCTTCCAGCCGGCGGCCTCCAGCAGCAGGAACTCCTCCATGCGAAGGCGGATTTCGGCCGGCTGGCGCGCGACGTTGTAGCTGAGCTCGCCAAGCCGGTCGAGCCTGCGCCATTGCCGGCGCAGCTCGCGGAAATGCTCCGGCGAGATGGCCTTCTGCAGATAGGTCTGGCCGTCGAGCAGGCTTTCCAGCATGGGCCGGCTATGGGTATCGGTCACCGTGAGCGGCAGGTTCCTGCCGATCGCGACGGCGCGCATCAATTGCGCGAAGGCGCCGTTGAGGCGAAGGTCGGGCAGGACCAGGATCGGCGGCAGGCCGATGCCGGGCGCGGCAAGCGCCTCCAGGAGGTTGTCGAGCGTCTCGGCCGCCCCCTCGGCATCGACGAGGGGCGTGCCGAGAGGGCCGAAGGGGTTCGACCAGACGCGCAGGATGCTGGCGCCGATGGAAAAACCCGGCTTCTCGATGGAGAAGGGCATCAGGAACCGCAGGCGGCTGCGACCTTCGCCCTCGTCGCGGATGACGGAGAGGCGCACGGTGCGATCCTCGAGCCGCGGCATGGCGGGGGCAAGGAAGCGGCCGGTGAAGAAGACGTTCGGCTCCATGACGCGGTTCGACAGGAAGTCCAGTTCCTGCTGGAGCTCGTAGCCCGCCGTTGCCGGATAGAGCGCCAGCGAGCGACCCGGGCGGCCGACGGCAATGCACTGGTCGGCCGGCGGCTGCGCGAGCGGGGCGGCCGGCGGGATGGCGGCCTGGGCACGGCCGGCCGCAATCGCGTGGTCGAAGCCGTGGCTATCGGTCATGGCGGTCCATCCCGTTGACGAGGTTCGCCGGCACCGGATTGGCGAAGGCGAAGAGAATGATCGAGAGCTTTCCGCGCACAGCAAGGTGCAGCAGCAGCGCCTCGACGACCATGGCGCTGGCCGTGGCGACGGCCGCCCCGGTGACGCCGAAGAGCGGAATGAGGGTGACGTTGAAGGCGATATTGGCCGCAAAGGCCACGGCATAGACGATGGCGCACAGCCGCTGCTCGCCGGACATGGTGAGCAGCACTTCGCCGGGACCGACGAGCGCCTTGGCGAGAATGCCGGCAAGCAGGATCGCCATCAGCCCGTGGCCCGCCGTGAAGGCCGGGCCGAACAGCGACAGGAGGAAATGGCCGGACGCGACGACGCCGAGGCCGACGGCCAGCGACGGCCAGAAGCTCCAGCGCACCGTCTCGCCGGCAAAGCGCGCGAGCGCGAGGCGGTCGCCGGAGGAGAACAGGGCGGAAAAGCGCGGGGCCGCCGCGGCCTTCACGGAGAAGAACACGAAATGCACCAGCGCCATGGTCTTGGCCGCCGCGAAATAGATCGCCACGCTTTCGGGATCGAGAAAGAGGCCGACGACGATGACGTCGGAATTGGTCAGCAGGAAACCGAAGCCCTCGATGACGAAGATCGGCAGCGCGGCCCTGATCCAGAGCGAGGTCTCGACCTTGCGCGGCCCGGCGACATAGCGCTTGCGCAGCCGCCATACGATGTTGAAGAACTGCACGACCGTCGTGAGATAGGTGGCGGCAAGGGCGGCGACCATCGCCGTCAGCGCCGTATGCGGCGCGCCCATCCGCACGGCGATCACCATGAAGACGAGGATCAGCAGGGGCCGGACGATGTAGGTGGGACTGAGCGCCACCAGCGCCCAGCTATGCGCGCGCGCCGTCCCGTCGAGCACGTCGCCGAGCGCGATCATCGGCATGCAGAAGAGGCCGATGAAGAGGGGCACGACATAATAGCCGGCGAAGCTCTCGCGGAACAGCCAGAGGACGAGGAAGCCCAGCATCGCCAGCATCGTCGAGGACAGCATGGCGAAGGTGCGGGCCGTCGAGGTGAGGCCGCGGATTTCCGCATGCGCGTTGCGCCCGGCATAGTCCGGCAGGAAGCGCACGACGGTCGTATGGAGGCCGAGGCAGGACATGTCGCCGCAGATGACCACGAGCGCCCAGACGAAGACGAAGATGCCGTATTCGAACTCGCCCATCACGCGCGCAAGGATGATCTGCGAGACGAAGGCGATGGCGGCGCTGACGACGCGGATGGCGAAGGTGATGAGCGCCATGCGCTGGGCGAGGTTGCGCGGATCTTCGCCGGCCAGCACGGAGGCAACGGCGCGCAGAAAGGGCTCCGCCTTGCCACGCAGGCCCGCAGGCAGCAACTTCTCCGCCGACTGGATGACAGCCATCAACACAGGAACCCGAACGCTACGCAGAACTCAACAGGGCCAGTCTTGGCAGATCAGGGTTAACAAAGGGTTGGACGACCCGGTGCGAAAGGCCCGGCCGGCAAAGAAAATGCCGCCCGAAGGCGGCATTCCAATCGGCGTGTTACGCCATACCGCGAGCGGCGAGGCGGGCCATCGGGCGTCTGCTAGACCTGCTCGAAGGCGCCGTGGCAATGCTTGTATTTCTTGCCCGAACCGCAGGGGCACGGCTCGTTGCGCGCAACGCGGCCCCAGGTCGCAGGATCGTTCGGGTCGCGGTCTTCCGGCTCGACGGCCGTCGCCGCGAAACCGTTGCCCTCGCCGAAATCGTCCTCGCCGGTGGTCCCGTCGATATGATGGCCTTCCATGGCCGGCGGCGCCGGCACCGGGGCATCGGCGGCCTGGCGCACCAGCTCGACGCGCATGAGCTGCGCGGTGACGGTCTGGCGCAGGTTCGCCAGCAGCGCCTGGAACAGCTCGAAGGCCTCGGCCTTGTATTCCTGCAGCGGATCGCGCTGGGCATAGCCGCGGAAGCCGATGACCGAGCGCAGGTGGTCGAGGTTGACGATGTGCTCGCGCCACAGATGGTCCAGCGTCTGGAGCAGGACCGAGCGCTCGACATAGGCCATGATCTCGGGACCGAAGCGTTCCGCGCGATCGCGCGCGGCCTCGTCGGCGGCCGCCTTCAGCCGCTCCAGGATGTCCTTCTCGTCGATGCCTTCCTCGGCCGCCCAGGCCTCGATCGGCAGGTCGAGATTGAGCTGGTCGAGAACGCCCTGCTTGAGGCCCGCGACGTCCCACTGCTCCGCATAGGCATTTTCCGGGATGTGCAGGCGCACGAGGTTTTCGACCACTTCCTGGCGCATGTCGCCGACGATCTCGGAGAGGTTGTCGCCGTCCATCAGCTCGATGCGCTGCTCGAAGATGACCTTGCGCTGGTCGTTGAGCACGTCGTCGTATTTCAGGAGGTTCTTGCGGATGTCGAAGTTGCGGGCTTCGACCTTCTTCTGCGCGCGCTCCAGCGCCTTGTTGATCCAGGGATGGACGATCGCCTCGCCCTCCTTGAGGCCGAGCTTCTGGAGCATCGAGTCCATGCGCTCGGAGCCGAAGATGCGCATCAGGTCGTCCTGCAGCGACAGGAAGAACTTCGAGCGGCCCGGGTCGCCCTGGCGGCCCGAACGGCCGCGAAGCTGGTTGTCGATGCGGCGGCTTTCATGGCGCTCGGTGGCAAGCACGTAGAGGCCGCCGGCGGCGAGCGCCTTCTCCTTGAGCTGCCTGACCTCGGCGACGATCGCTTCGCGCTTGGCATCGCGCTCGGGACCCGGTTCCATCTCGGCGAGCTCGCGCTCCAGCCGCATGTCGACATTGCCGCCGAGCTGGATGTCGGTGCCGCGGCCGGCCATGTTGGTGGCGATGGTGACCGCACCCGGTACGCCTGCCTGCGAGACGATATAGGCTTCCTGCTCGTGGTAGCGGGCGTTGAGGACCTGGAAATCCTTGAAGCCGGACTTCTTGAGCAGTTCGGCCAGAAGCTCGGACTTCTCGATCGAGGTCGTGCCGACGAGGACAGGCTGGCCCTTTTCGCGGGATGCCTTGATCTCTTCGATGATCGCCTTGTACTTCTCTTCCGCCGTCCGGTAGACCTCGTCGTCCTCGTCGAGGCGCTGGATCGGCAGGTTGGTCGGCACTTCCACGACCTCGAGGCCGTAGATGTTGCCGAATTCCTCGGCTTCCGTCGAGGCCGTGCCCGTCATGCCTCCGAGCTTGGAATACATGCGGAAATAGTTCTGGAAGGTGATCGAGGCCAGCGTCTGGTTTTCCGGCTGGATCGTGACCTTTTCCTTGGCTTCGAGCGCCTGGTGCTGGCCTTCCGAATAGCGGCGGCCCGGCATCATGCGGCCGGTGAACTCGTCGATGATGACGATCTCGTCGTTGCGGACGATGTAGTCCTTGTCGCGGGCGAAGAGCTTGTGGGCCTTCAGCGCGTTGTTGATGTGGTGGACGATGGCGACGTTCTCGACGTCGTAGAGCGACTCGCCCTTGAGAAGGCCGGCCTGGCGCAGCAGGTTCTCCAGCTTCTCCGTGCCGACTTCGGAAAAATTGGCCGAGCGCTGCTTCTCGTCGATCTCGTAATCCGCCTCGTCCAGCATGGGGATGAAGGCGTCGATGGTCGTGTAGAGGTCGGAACGGTCGTCGAGCGGGCCGGAAATGATCAGCGGCGTGCGCGCCTCGTCGACGAGGATCGAGTCCACTTCGTCGACGATGGCGAAGAAGTGGCCGCGCTGGACCATCTGGCCGCGCTCATACTTCATGTTGTCGCGCAGGTAGTCGAAGCCGAGCTCGTTGTTCGTCGCGTAGGTAATGTCCGAGGCATAGGCCGCGCGGCGCTGGTCGTCGTCGAGGCCGTGCACGATGACGCCGGTCGAAAGGCCGAGGAAGCCGTAGATCCGGCCCATCTGGGCGCTGTCGCGGGTGGCGAGGTAGTCGTTGACCGTCACGACATGCACGCCCTTTCCGGCGAGCGCGTTGAGATAGACGGGGAGCGTGGCGACCAGCGTCTTGCCTTCGCCGGTCTTCATCTCGGCGATCGACTTCTCGTGCAGGATCATGCCGCCGATGAGCTGGACGTCGAAGGGACGAAGGCCGAGGACGCGAAAGGCCGCCTCGCGGGCGACGGCGAAGGCCGGCACCAGGAGATCGTCCAGCGTCTTGCCGGCGGCGAGCTGCTCGCGGAATTCCACGGTCTTGGCGCGAAGCGCTTCGTCGGAGAGCGCCTTCATCTCGGGCTCGAGCGCGTTGATCGCGTCGACGCGGGTCTTGTAGGAACGAACGCGGCGATCGTTGGAAGAGCCGAACAACTTGCGGGCGATGCCGCCGAGGCTGACCATCAGGATGGTCCTTTCTTTGTGGGCGCCCGGCGCGTGACAGGTCGCACGATATTTGCGCGCAAAGCCGTGAAACGCCCGGAAACTGTTCTGGACGCGGGATTGCGTGACAGATAAGAGGGGGGTCGAATGATGTCAACGGCTCAGACGGTTGCACAACTGCCACATTCTGGTGGTGTTGAGCAGTCTGGCACCGGATATCGGCCCGATTCCGGCGAGGATGTGAAAGGTCTTTTCGAAATGTTCAAGTACAGCAAGCTCGCAACGGTCGCACTCATCGCGATTGTCGCTGCCGGCGGCAGCGTCCGTGCGCAGGATGCGGCAGCCGATCCGGTCGTCGCCAAGGTCGGCGCCGTCGAGATCCACGAATCGGAACTCAAGCTCGGCATGGCCGGCCTCGACCCGCAGCTCGCCAACCTGCCGGAGGACCAGAAGCGCGTCGCCGCCCTTTCCTCGATCATCGACGTCAAGCTGCTCGCCGCCGACGCGGACAAGGAAGGCCTGCAGGACACCGACGACTTCAAGCAGCGCCTCGCCTTCCTCACCGATCGCGAGCTGCACAACGCCTATTTCAAGAAGCATGTCGTCGATGCCGTCACGCCGGAAGAGGTGAAGGCGCGCTACGACAAGGAAGTCGCCGCCATCGAGCCGCAGGACGAGATCCGCGCGCGCCACATCCTCGTCAAGACCGAGGAAGAGGCCAAGGCCGTCATCAAGGACCTCGACGCCGGCAAGGACTTCGTCGAGATCGCCAAGGAAAAGTCGACCGACCCGAACAAGTCGGAAGGCGGCGACCTCGGCTATTTCGCCAAGGGCCGCATGGTCCCGGAATTCGAAGCGGCCGCCTTCGCGCTGGAAAAGGGCGCCTATTCCAAGGAGCCGGTGAAGACGCAGTTCGGCTACCACGTCATCAAGGTCGAGGACAAGCGCAAGCAGCAGCCCCCGGCGCTGGACCAGGTCGAACCGCAGGTTCGCCAGCTCGTCATGCGCGACAAGTATCTGGAGCTTCTCGAAAAGGCCAAGGCCGCAGCGCCCGTCGACATCCAGGACGCCGCGCTGAAGACCGCCTATGACGCGGTCAACAAGCCGGCGGCGGAAGGCGAGGGCGAGGAAGCAGCCCCCGCGACCGAAGGCCAGCAGTAAGACCATGGCCCGGCGAAAGCCGGGCCTCTACCATTCCAGGAAAGCGCCATGTCCGGTTCCATCTCCCCGCTCGCTCCGAAAACCTATGCCGAAATGCCGCCGCTGCGCGGCGTGCGCATGGCCACCGCCGCCGCCGGGATCAAGTACAGGAACCGGACCGACGTGCTGATGATGGTCTTCGACCGTCCCGCCGCCGTCGCCGGTGTCTTCACCCGCTCCAAGTGCCCCTCGGCCCCGGTCGACTTCTGCCGCGCCAACCTTCCAGGCGGCGTCGCCCGCGCGGTTGTGGTCAATTCCGGCAATGCGAATGCCTTCACCGGCCGCAAGGGCCGCGAATCGACGAAGCTGACTGCGGAGGCTGCCGCCAAAGCCGTCGGCTGTAGCGAAGGCGAGGTCTTCCTTGCGTCCACGGGCGTGATCGGCGAACCGCTCGACGCCACAAAATTCTCCGGCGTGCTCGACGGCCTTGCCGCCTCCGGCACGGAGGATTTCTGGTTCGAGGCCGCCAAGGCGATCATGACGACGGACACCTATCCGAAGGTGGCGACGCGCACCGCCGAACTCGGCGGCGTCACCGTCAGCATCAACGGCATCGCCAAGGGCGCCGGCATGATCGCGCCCGACATGGCGACGATGCTCTCCTTCGTCGTCACCGATGCCGACATTCCCGCGAACGTGCTGCAATCGCTGCTGTCCGCCGGCGTCGGCCCGACCTTCAATTCCGTCACCGTCGACAGCGACACCTCCACCTCCGACACGCTGATGCTGTTCGCCACCGGCGCCGCCGCCGACGACGGCCAGAAGCCCGTCACGGCCGACGACGCCACGCTCGACGGCTTCCGCGCGGCGCTGGGCGACCTCCTGCGCGACCTCGCGCTCCAGGTCGTCCGTGACGGCGAAGGCGCGCGCAAGATGGTGGAGATCACCGTGGAAGGCGCCGAGAGCGACGAGGCGGCCAAGCGCATCGCCCTTTCCATCGCCAATTCCCCGCTGGTCAAGACCGCCGTCGCCGGCGAGGACGCCAACTGGGGCCGCATCGTCATGGCCGTCGGCAAGTCCGGCGAGATGGCCGACCGCGACCGCCTCGCCATCTGGTTCGGCGATGTCCGCGTCGCCGTCGATGGCGAGCGCGACCCGTCCTATTCCGAAGCGGCCGCCACCGCCGTCATGAAGCGCGAGGACATTCCGGTGCGCGTCGAGATCGGCCTCGGCCAAGGCCGGGCGACGGTCTGGACCTGCGACCTCACCAAGGAATATGTCGAGATCAACGGCGACTACCGCAGCTGAGGCCCGGAACGTGACCCCTTCCGGACAGAAGACGACGATGAGCGATCTCCCGAAGGTCCGGCGGCTGGAAGCCGTCGGTTTTCGCGCGTGGCCGGCGGCCAGCGTGCAGTATGACGGAAGCTGGCTCTGCCGGCTGACGGCCGGCCATCCCTCGCGCCGGCTGAACTCGGTCAATCCGCTCGATCCCTCCGACACACGCGACATCGAGATCCGCCTGGAAAAGGCGGCCAAGCGCTTTGCCGATTACGGCCGCCCCCTGCTGGTGCGCCAGACGCCCCTCACGCCGAAAAAGCTCGTCGCCTTCATGGACGAGGCCGGCTGGGCGAATGTCGGCCGCACCGTGGTCATGACGGTCGACCTTGCGGACCTGCCGCGGGACGAAGGCCTCGACCACCTGCCGAGCCGCGACGTCGGCCGCTTCGTCGACGCGCGCATCCGCGTCGCCGGCGACGATCCGTCGCTGAAGCCGGGCCTCACCGAGATCATCAACGCCATCAAGCCGGAAGCCGGCCTCTTCATCTTCGAGGAGCCCGGTTTCGGCCCGACCGCCGTAACCATCGCCGTACAGGACAACGACCTCGCCGGCATCCTCCAGCTCGGCGTCGCGAGCGAACGGCGCGGCCGGGGTCTCGGCACCGCCATCCTGCATGCCAGCCTGCGCTGGGCCAAGCTCAAGGGCGCCCGCCATGCCTGGGTGCAGGTCGAGGCGGACAATGCCGCCGCGCTTGCGCTCTACCGCCGCGCCGGCTTTCGCGGCGTCTACGAATACAGCTATCGGGGACCGCACGCGGCATGACCGAGACCATCGCCAAACCGCGCCGCATCCTCCTCGTCGCCGCCTGCGCGCTCGTCGATGCGGATGGCCGCATCCTTCTGGCCCAGCGCCCCGAGGGCAAGCAGCTCGCCGGCCTGTGGGAATTCCCAGGCGGCAAGGTGGAGCCCGGCGAGACGCCCGAGGAGACGCTGATCCGCGAACTGGACGAGGAACTCGGCATCACGACGAAGATCCCGTGCCTTGCCCCCCTGACCTTCGCCAGCCACACCTATGACGATTTCCACCTGCTGATGCCGCTCTATGTCTGCCGGCGCTTCGAAGGCACCGCGCGGGGCTGCGAGGGGCAGGCGATCAAGTGGGTGCGTCCCAAGGCGCTGCGCGATTATCCCATGCCTCCGGCCGACGAACCGCTCATTCCGTTCCTGATGGACCTTCTTTGAGCGCGACGGCAGGGGCTTCCCCCGATTTCTCCGTCTCCGTTAAGCAATCATTTAGCACCCTCGTTCAAAGATCGTGCCTGACGTTGCAATGAATGCTTACGAGATCTGAGATGCGTGACGAAGACTTCTGGAAAGCCGTTCAGGAGAAGGATTTCACGCCGGCCGGCGATACCCGGACCGGTGCGCTCAACCTTGCCCTGCTTTTCGGTACGGCGGTGATCGCCCTTGCGCTTGTCCTGACCCCGGTTCTTTCCGCCAAGACCGACAAGCGGATGATGGCGAACGTGCCGGACGAACTGGACATGATCTCGACGGGCTCGGTCCCCCCGACGGAAGGCGGCAAGCGCTATACGGTCCGCCGCAGCGTACTGCAGGAGATGCCGGGCGCCGTCTGCATCGTCGACGGCTCGGGGGCCGGCAGCGGCTGCTGAGCCGGCACGAGCATTCAAATCGTGCCGAAGGCACACGGGAGAGTGGAATGATTGCAAGATTGACGAAATCGTTCCTCTCCGACGAGAAGGGCGCCACCGCCATAGAATACAGCCTTCTGGCCGCACTCATTTCCGTCGGGCTGATCGCCGCGCTGACTGCGCTTGGCGGCAATCTCGAAAACGTCCTCGTGACGGTGAGCGACAACATCAAGCCGAAGTGACGCTCACCCGCCTCCGCCCGGCTTGAGCGCATCGGCAAGGCGCATCTTCGCCGAACCTGGCTTCAGCGGCTTCTGCTGGCTTTCGTGCGGCGCCCAGCCGGACACGTAGATGATCGAGAACGTCGCCCGGATGCGCCCGTCCGGATCGGAAAAGCGTTCCGCATAGAGCTCCGCCGCCCGAAGCAGGATGCCGCGCGTCAGCGGCCGCCGGCTGCGGCCCGTGAGCGGGTTGGCCATGCCCATGGCCCTCAGGTCCTTCATCAGCGCGAAGATCGAATCGTAGCGGACCGTGTAGGTCTCCCTGTCCGTCACCGGCAGGGCGAAGCCGCCGCGCTGGAGGAGCGCGCCGACGTCCCGCACATCCGGGAAGGGAATGACCCGCGGGCTCGCCCCGCCCGTCATCTCGCTCTCGGCCGCCAGCAACACCTCGCGTAGTTCCTGCAGCGTCCCGCTTCCCGGAATCGCAGCGATGAAAAGCCCGTCCGGCTGGAGCGCGCGGCGGATCTGCACGAAGACGCCGGGCGTGTCGTTGGTCAGGTGCAGCGCCAGCGGCGAGACGATGAGATTGGCCGATTGCGGCTCCAGCGGCACCGTTTCGAGCGGCGAGACGGTCAGGGCCTCGTCCGGGGCGGCAAAGCGCGGGTCCGTCTCAACGCGCTCGATCGCGTCCACCTTGCCCGTCGCCGCGATGGCCCGTGCCGCCGCGCCGGTATGCCCGTGCAGCTCGACCGCCCGTGCGAAGCGCCGCTCGATGACGCCGAGACGCTCGGCAAGCTCCCCCGCCACCACGTCGAGCAGGAAATCCGCCGGCTCGCCGCGCAGCGCCCGCAGGCGGTTCGTATCGATCAGGGCATGGTCGAAGAGCGTTTCCATGGGACAGGTCCAGTTCGGATTTCCTTCGCATTGGCCGCTAACTGCGGCTATTGTCAACCGCATGGGCGAAATCGACGCAGATCCGTTGCCGGCCGTCCCGTTCCGGCTGGCGGCCATCCGCCGGCTGCGCGCGCTCGCCGGCGCTGCCCTCGATACCGTCTACCCGCCGGCCTGTGTCGGCTGCGGTGTGCTTCTTGGCAGCAAGGCCAGCCTTTGCCCGCATTGCTGGTCGAAGCTCGCGCTGATCGAGCGCCCCTATTGCGAAGTGCTCGGCACGCCCTTCTCGCACGATCTCGGGCCCGGCATCCTCAGCGCCGACGCCATCGCCAATCCGCCGCCCTTCGACCGGCTGCGTTCCGCCGCGCTCTATGACGATCTCGCGCGCATCCTCGTGCAATCGCTGAAATACCGCGACCGCACCGACCTTGCGCCGATGATGGGGGGCTGGATGCTGCGCGCGGGCGACGGCAGCGTTCAGGCGGCGGATGTCATCCTGCCCGTGCCGCTGCACCGCTTCCGCCTCATCTGGCGCAAGTTCAACCAGGCGTCCGAGCTCGCCCGCGCCATCGGAAGGCTTTCCGGCAAGCCCGTGCTGGTCGAGGCGCTGCGCCGAACGAAGCGCACCCGCCGGCAGGTCGGCCTCGGCCAGCGCGCCCGCGAGGAGAACGTGCGCGGCGCCTTCACCGTCACGCCCGCAGGCCGCGAGGCGCTGTTCGGCCGCCGCGTCGTTCTCGTCGACGACGTCTACACGACCGGCGCCACGGTTGCCGCCGCCACGCGTGCGCTCAAGCGGGCCGGCGTCAGCGACGTGACCGTTTTGACCTTTGCAAGGGCGCTTGCCGGACCTATATGAAAGGCTGGATTTTTCAAGCATTGGAGCAGGAACGCATGGCTTCGGTCGTCATCTATACGCGTCAGTTCTGCGGCTATTGCAGCGCCGCCAAGAAACTCCTGGAAACGAAGGGCGTGGCCTACGAGGAGCACGATGCGACCTATGCGCCCGAACTGCGCCAGGAGATGATCGAGCGCGCCGGCCGCAACACATTCCCGCAGATCTTCATCGGCGGGCGCCATGTCGGCGGCTGCGACGACCTGCACGCGCTGGAGCGCACGGGCGAGCTCGACACCCTGCTGGCGGCCTGAGGAGACCTGCAATGACCGTCACGATCGCCGCCCTCCAGATGTGCTCCGGGACCGACCCCGTCCGCAACGTGGAGACGATGCGGCGCCTCGTGCGGGAAGCGGCGGGGAAGGGTGCCGTCTATGTCCAGACGCCGGAAATGACCGGCGCCCTGCAGAGGGACCGCGCGGGGCTCGCCGCCATCCTGCGGCAGGAGGAGGACGACCTCGTGGTCGCCGCCGCGGCAGGGCTTGCGGCCGAACTCGGCATATGCGTCCATGTCGGCTCGACCGCCATCGCGCTTGCCGACGGCAAGGTCGCCAACCGCGGCTTCCTCTTCGGCCCCGATGGCACGCGCATCTGCACCTACGACAAGATCCACATGTTCGACGTCGACCTCGACAACGGCGAGAGCTGGCGCGAGAGCGCGGTCTATACGCCGGGCACCGTCGCCCGCGTGGCGGACCTTCCTTTCGCCCGGCTCGGCTTCGCCATCTGCTACGACGTGCGCTTTCCCGAGCTCTTCAAGGCCGAGGCCCAGGCCGGCGCGCAGATCATCTCCGTTCCCGCCGCCTTCACGCGCCAGACGGGCGAAGCGCACTGGGAAACGCTGCTGCGCGCCCGCGCCATCGAGAACGGCGTCTATATCGCCGCCGCCGCGCAGGCAGGCGTGCATGAGGACGGCCGCGAGACCTTCGGCCACGCCATGATCGTCGATCCCTGGGGCCGCGTGCTCGCCTCTGCCGGCGGCACGGGCGAGGCCGTGGTCCTCGCCGAAGTCGACACCGCCGCCGTGAAGGCCGCGCACGACAAGATCCCCAACCTGCGCAACGGGCGCGCCTTCACTCTGGAAGTGTCCGGCGTGCCTGCGAAGGGAGGCGTTGCCGCTTGATCCGCTACGAACTCTCCTGCGACAACGGGCACGCCTTCGAGGGGTGGTTCGGCTCGGCGGACGATTTCGACCGCCAGCAGACGATGGCCCTCGTCTCCTGTCCCACCTGCGGTTCGACCCATGTCGCCAAGCGCCTGATGG
Source organism: Shinella sp. PSBB067 (assembly GCF_016839145.1). Classification (NCBI taxonomy): domain Bacteria; kingdom Pseudomonadati; phylum Pseudomonadota; class Alphaproteobacteria; order Hyphomicrobiales; family Rhizobiaceae; genus Shinella; species Shinella sp. PSBB067. The sequence goes on from NZ_CP069303.1 coordinate 3,468,470, forward strand.
CGCCCTCCGTCTCAACCGCCCGCAGCAAGCAGCAGCGCCAGGACCTTGCCGTGCAGACCGGCCAGCGCGAGATGATGGCGAAGCTTCGCGAGATCGTCTCGACCATCCGCGCGAATTCGGAGGATGTCGGCGAGCGCTTTCCCGAGGAAGCCCGCAAGATCCATTACGGCGAGGCCGAGCAGCGCGGCCTGATCGGCCGGGCGACGGCGCAAGAGGTGCGCGATCTTCTCGAGGAAGGCGTCGAGGTCGCGCCGCTTCCCGTGCTGCCCGACGATACCAACTGATGCGCGGCCATCATCTCGCGGTCTATAATTTCGGCCTTCATGTCGACGACTACGAAAGCCCGCGCGTCGAAGGGTTCCGCCTGCGCGAACCGCTGAACTTCGAGGCGGCGAGCCGCGCCGAAGGCTATGTCGGCCGCTCGGGCTATGCAGGCGAGCCGGGGCCGGAAAGCTGGGGCGAAAAGGTCTATCCCCGCTTCATCGACGGCAGCGGCTTCGAAGACGCGCCCTCCTCGCTCTCGCTCTGGACGGGACTGGAGGCCCTGATGGCCTTCACCTATAGCGGCGTGCACGCCGACGCCCTGAAAAACGCCCGCAACTGGAACCGGCGCCAGGCCTGGCCCGCGCTGGCGCTCTGGTGGGTGAAGGAGGGTGCGCGGCCCGTCTGGGCCGACGGCGTCGAACGGCTGGAATATCTCGCCGACAACGGCCCGACGCCTCGGGCTTTCACCTTCAATGCGCCCTATTGCCCGGACGGCAATCCTATCACCGTCGACCGCGACCGCGTGAAGGCGCTGGCGGGACGCAATGCCGGAGGGCAGGAAGACCTGCTCGCCGTCGTGAAGGCGCTGAAACCCTGATCAGGCGGACGCGCGGCGCGCGACCAGCATGTAGTTCACGTCCATGTCCTTGGAGAGGTTCCACCGGTCGAGGAGCGGATTGAAGAACACGCCCGTGCGGTCGGTCACCGTCAGGCCCGACGCCGTGAGCGGCTTCTCGATCTCCTCGGGCCGCACCAGCTTCTCGTACTGGTGGGTGCCGCGCGGCAGCCAGCGCAGCACGTTCTCCGCCGCGAAGATCGCCAGCGCCGCCGCCTTCAGCGTGCGGTTGATGGTGGCGACGAACATCATGCCGCCGGGCCGCACCATGGAGGCGCAGGTGGTCAGGAAGAAATCGACGTCCGAGACATGCTCGACCACTTCCATGTTGAGCACGACGTCGAAGGTCTCCCCGGCCTCCGCCAGCGCCTCGGCCGTCACCGCGCGGTAGTCGACCGGAACGCCGCTGCCGGCCGCATGGGCTCTGGCGATGCCGATGTTCTTTTCCGACGCGTCCGCGCCGAGCACGTCCGCACCCATGCGCGCCATCGGCTCGGAGAGCAGGCCCCCGCCGCAGCCGATGTCGAGGATGCGCAGCCCTTCGAGCGGACGGTGCGCCCGCGAATCGCGGCCGAACTGGGCGGACACGAGGTCGCGGACATAGGTGAGGCGAACCGGGTTGAACTTGTGCAGCGGACGGAACTTTCCGGTCGGGTCCCACCACTCGGCGGCCATCGCCGAAAAGCGGTCGACTTCCGCCTGGTCGATCGTCGTGCGGGCTGCCTCGCTCATGGCTCGTCTCCTTCGCGTCCGTATCCCCGTGAAGTCGGCCTCCCGGGGGCGGATGTCAAGAGGGTGAAGTGAAGCGGCCCAGCCGACCCGCTTCGCCTCCAGCCTCTGCTCAAAGGCATGAGGCCAGCCCCGGCTCCTTCTCCATCAGCGATTCGACAGCGGATGATCACCACGGTCAGGTGCATGGCAAGGAGATTCGAGGAGGGACGCTTCGTCCGCCCGTGCCGCCAGATGCGCATTGGCGAGCACGCCGCAGTCGTTGGCCCCGCTGATCGGCACCACGTCCGGCCGGGCGACATCGAAGGCGGGGTTATGGATACCGGCCGTGCCGGGGGCCAAAACCGATCCCTATTCCAAAAATTCATTGACGGAGGCGGGGTGGCCGATCCCGAATCCGCGTGTCCTGCTGGACCGCCACCCGCCTTTCCCGTTATGACAACGCCATGATCCTGCCCTCGCCTCCCCTCCGCCGCCAGCGCCTCACCCTTCCCGCCGACCTTCCGCTCGTCTACGCCATCGGCGACGTGCATGGATGTCATGATGCACTGATTGCGCTGGAGGCGCGCATCCGCATGGACGCGGCGAACCATCGGGACGCGCGGCCTCTCATCATCTACCTCGGCGACTATGTGGATCGCGGGCCTGCATCCAGCGCGGTCCTGGAGCATCTGGCGACGGAACGTCATGGCGACGGCATCGAGCGCATCGCGCTCTGCGGCAACCACGACGACACGTTCCTGAAGTTCACGGAAGATCCCGAAGCAAACCGGCGCTGGCTGGATTTCGGCGGCGATGCGACGCTCCGCTCCTACGGGCTGGAGCCCTCTCGTTATCTCGACGGTGCGGGCGGCCTGCAGGCACTCGGGGAGGACCTGCGCGCACGGATGCCCGCCCGTCACATCGCCTTCCTGCGGAGCCTGCCGGTCGCGGCCCGCGGCGGCGACCGGCTCTTCGTGCATGCCGGCATCGCGCCCGGCGTGCCGCTCCGCCAGCAGGAGGATTACGACATGATGTGGATCCGCGAACCCTTCCTGACCGAAGGCCCCCGCCTGCCCGTCACGGTCATCCATGGCCATACGGCCGGCCGCGAACCGGTCTTCGGCACGGGTCGCATCTGCATCGACACGACCTGCTATGCCACCGGCCGCCTGACGGCCCTCAAGCTCACGCCCGGCGACACGGCCCTGTTGTAGGGATCACCCCCGTCCGAACTCGTCCTCGATGCGGATGATGTCGTCCTCGCCGAGATAGGACCCGGTCTGGACCTCGATGAGTTCGAGCAGGATCTTGCCGGGATTGGCAAGGCGGTGCAGCTCGCCCTGGGGGATGTAGACGGATTCGTTCTCGCGCAGCGGGATCGTCCTGTCGCCGATCGTCACCTCCGCCGTGCCGCGCACCACGATCCAGTGCTCCGAGCGGTGGTGGTGCTTCTGCAGCGACAGCCGCTTGCCCGGCGTCACGAAGAGGCGCTTGACCTGGAAGCGCTCGCCGTTCAGCACCGACGTATAGCCGCCCCACGGACGGTAGGCCGTCGGATGCGCCTGCGTCAGCTTCGCCGTCTTCGGCAGCGCGGCGAGATGCCTGACGAGGCTGCCGACATTCTGGCTGTCCTCCAGCCGCCCGACATAGACCGCATCCTCGCTGGCGACGACCGCAATGTTGTCGAGGCCCTGCACGGCGACATGGATGTCGCGCGAGATGACCAGCGAGTTGCGCGTGTCGAGCACCGTCGTGCTGCCGTCGGCGACGTTGCCGTCCGCGTCCTGCCGGCCGGTCTTCCAGACCGAATCCCAGCTTCCAAGGTCCGACCAGGCGATCGGCGAGGGCACGACGGCGGCGATCGGCGTCTTCTCGAAGATCGCATAGTCGACGGAGATGTCGGGCGCGCGGGCGAAGGCGGCCTCGTCGAGCCGCTCGAAGTCGAGGTCGTGCTGCGCCTTGGCGACCGCCTCGCCTGCGGCATTCAGCACGTCGGGCGCATATTGCTGCAACTCGCGCAGGAAGAGGCCGACCGGCAGCATGAACATGCCGGAGTTCCAGAGATAGCCGCCGGTCTCCAGCATGGCGGCGGCGGTCTCGCGGTCGGGCTTCTCGACGAAGCGGCGCACCGCATGGGCGCCGTTGCCGAGGTCCTCGCCGGTCTCGATATAGCCGTAGCCGGTGGCGGGCTCGGTCGGGGTGATGCCGAAGGTGACGAGGCGGCCGGCGCGGGCGGCGCTCGCGGCCTTGGCGATACAGTCGAGATAGGTCTCGTCGGCGTCGATCTCGTGGTCGGAGGCGAGCACCTGCATGATCGCCTCGTTGCCGTGGAGGCGGGCGACGAGGGTCGCGGCGGCGGCAAGGGCCGGGGCGGTGTTGCGCGCGACGGGCTCGAGCAGGATGGCGGTGAGGTCGACGCCGGCGGCGCGGGCCTGCTCGGCGACGAGGAAGCGGAAGTCGTTGTTGGTGACGACGACGGGCGGGGCGTAGAGCGCCTTGTCGGCAACGCGCGCCAGCGACTTCTGGAAGAGCGTCGTCTCGCCGAGGAACTCCAGGAACTGCTTGGGCGCCGAGGCGCGAGACAGCGGCCAAAGCCGCGTCCCTTTGCCGCCGGCCATGATCACGGGTACGATCTTCATGCTCATCCATTCCATCCTGTATCAAGCCCGCCCTCATGGCGTCCGGCACATATCGGCACAATCTCGATCCGTCCCGTAAAGAAACAGCAAATCGCCGCGCGGTTGCCGCGAGAACCGGGCTTATTCTCGCCGGTAAGGTAAAGAGGATGTTGTCGGCCGGGCGCAGGGGCGGGCAACAAAAAACCCGCCGGAGGCGGGTTCGTTGTCGCGGTCGGCGTGCCCGGTATCAGACCGGCATGACGATGCCCTGCAGCGTCGTCAGTTCCGCCAGATAGGTCTCGATGCCGTATTTCTGGTCGTCCGACTTCGCATGGTCGAGTTCCTTGCGGGCAGTCTCGATACGGCGCGTGATGTCCTCGCTGTTGAAGTCGTCGACATGGACGGCCGATTCGGCGAGCAGCGTGCAGCCGGTCGGGACGATGTCGGCGAAGCCGCCGAAGACCACGTAGCGGTCCTTCTTGCCGTCCGCCGTCTTCACGGTGACGATGCCCGGCTTGATCGTCGTCATGGTCGGCGCATGGTTGGCCATGACGGTCATCTCGCCCTCGGTCGCCGGGATGACGACTTCGCTGACGTTGCCGGAAACCAGCAGGCGCTCGGGGGAAACGAGTTCAAAGTTGAAACTGTCAGCCATGACCATTCACTTCTTCTGATTTCATACGGCCGGGAAGAGAAGGGCGCCCGCTGCGGGCGCCCGACAATCGTCAAGCGGCTTCGGCAGCCAGCTTCTTGGCCTTCTCGACGGCTTCTTCCATGGAGCCGACCATGTAGAAGGCGGCTTCCGGGAGGTGGTCGTACTCGCCGTTGACCAGGCCCTTGAAGCCCTTGATCGTGTCTTCGAGGGCGACGAGCTTGCCCGGCGAACCGGTGAAGACTTCGGCCACGAAGAACGGCTGGGACAGGAAGCGCTCGATCTTGCGGGCGCGGGCAACGGCCAGCTTGTCGTCTTCCGACAGTTCGTCCATGCCGAGGATGGCGATGATGTCCTGCAGGGCCTTGTAGCGCTGCAGGGTCGTCTGGACCTTGCGGGCGACTTCGTAGTGCTCTTCGCCGACGACCATCGGGTCGAGCATGCGCGAGGTCGAGTCGAGCGGGTCGACGGCCGGGTAGATGCCCTTCTCGGCGATCGAGCGTGACAGAACGGTCGTGGCGTCGAGGTGGGCGAACGAGGTTGCCGGCGCGGGGTCGGTCAAGTCGTCGGCGGGTACGTAGATGGCCTGGACCGAGGTGATCGAGCCCTTGGTCGTGGTGGTGATGCGTTCCTGCATCTGGCCCATGTCGGTGGCGAGCGTCGGCTGGTAGCCCACGGCCGACGGGATACGGCCGAGCAGAGCCGACACTTCCGAGCCTGCCTGCGTGAAGCGGAAGATGTTGTCGACGAAGAACAGAACGTCCTGGCCCTTGTCGCGGAAGTCTTCTGCGATGGTCAGGCCCGTCAGGGCGACGCGGGCGCGGGCGCCCGGCGGTTCGTTCATCTGGCCGTAGACGAGGGCGGCCTTGGAGCCTTCGCCGCCGCCGAGCTTGTTCACGCCCGATTCGATCATTTCGTGGTAAAGGTCGTTGCCTTCGCGGGTACGCTCACCCACGCCTGCGAACACCGAGTAACCACCGTGCGCCTTGGCGACGTTGTTGATCAGTTCCATGATGAGAACGGTCTTGCCGACGCCTGCGCCGCCGAAGAGGCCGATCTTGCCGCCCTTCGCGTAGGGCGCGAGAAGGTCGACGACCTTGATGCCGGTGACGAGGATCTGCGCTTCGGTGGACTGCTCGACATAGGCCGGAGCGTCCTGGTGGATGGCGCGCTTGGCCTTGGTGACGAGCGGGCCGGCTTCGTCGACCGGCTCGCCGATGACGTTCATGATGCGGCCGAGGGTCTCGTCGCCGACCGGAACGGAGATCGGGGCACCCGTGTCGGTGACCGGCTGGCCACGGACGAGACCTTCGGTCGAGTCCATGGCGATCGTGCGGACGGTGTTCTCGCCGAGGTGCTGGGCGACTTCGAGAACGAGGCGGTTGCCGTTGTTGTCGGTTTCCAGCGCGTTCAGGATGAGCGGCAGGTCGCCGTCGAAGGCGACGTCGACGACGGCGCCGATAACCTGGGTAACGCGACCGGTCGCGACGGCTGCAACCGGAGCCGCCGCCTTGGTCGCAGCGGTCTTCGCGGCCGGTGCCTTTGCCTTGGCGGCAGCGGCCGAAGCCTTGGTTGCCGCTGCGGCCGGAGCCGCCGCCGTTACCGTCTTGCTCGCAGCCGGCTTCTTCGCCGCTGCGGTGTCCTTCGGGGTAGCTGCCTTAGCCATATCTCTTACCCTCTTTGTCCTGGTCCTTAGAGCGCTTCGGCGCCCGAGATGATTTCGATGAGTTCCTTGGTGATCTGAGCCTGGCGCTGACGGTTGTAGTTGAGCGTCAGCTTGTTGATCATCTCACCGGCATTGCGGGTCGCGTTGTCCATGGCGCTCATCTTGGCGCCCATTTCGCCGGCGACGTTCTCGAGCAGCGCCCGGAAGATCTGAACCGAAATGTTGCGCGGGATGAGGTCGCCGAGGATCGCGCTGGCGTCCGGCTCGTAGTCGTAGATCGCCGTCGCGCCGGTCGTCTCGGCAGCGACCGCGGGAGCGGAGGCCGGGATGAGCTGGAGCGCGGTCGGGATCTGCGCGATGACCGACTTGAACTCGGAATAGAACAGCGTGCAGACGTCGAATTCGCCCTGCTCGAAGAGACCGATGACCTTGCGGCCGATCTCGTCGGCATTGGAGAAGCCGATGCGCTTGACTTCGCGAAGGTCGACGCGGTCGATGATCAGCGAAGCGAATTCGCGGCGCAGGATATCGAAGCCCTTCTTGCCCACGCAGATGATCTTGACCGTCTTGCCGCTCGCCAGAAGCTTGCGGGTATGGTCACGCGCCAGACGCGCGATCTGCGAGTTGAAGCCGCCGCACAGGCCGCGTTCGGCCGTGCAGACGACGAGCAGATGAACCTGGTCCTTGCCCGTGCCGGTCATCAGGCGCGGCGCCGAATCGTCCTGGCCGACGGCCTGGGCGATGTTGGCGAGAACGGCGCTCATGCGCTGCGAATAGGGCCGGGCGGCCTCGGCCGCTTCCTGGGCACGCCGAAGCTTCGCCGCGGCGACCATCTTCATCGCCTTGGTGATCTTCTGCGTCGCCTTGACGGAGGCGATCCGGTTTTTCAGATCCTTAAGTGAAGGCATCCGTTTTCCGTCCTGTAACACGATCCGGAAGGATCATGCGTCAAATCCAAAGTTCGGGGCGCCTGCGCGCCTCATGGCGCGCAGGGCTTGAACCGTCAGCTCAGCCGAAGGTCTTGGCGAAGGCGTCGAGAGCAGCCTTGAGCTTGCCCTTCGTGTCGTCGCTGATGGCCTTGTCGGTGCGGATCGTGTCGAGGATAGCCTTGCCCTCGGAACGCATGTAGCCGAGCAGGCCCTGCTCGAACTTGCCGACCTGGGCAACGGCGATCTTGTCGAGGTAGCCGTTGACGCCGGCGAAGATCACCACGACCTGCTCTTCCGTCTTCAGCGGCGAGAACTGCGGCTGCTTCAGGAGTTCGGTCAGGCGTGCACCGCGGTTGAGCAGGCGCTGCGTCGCGGCGTCGAGGTCCGAGCCGAACTGGGCGAAGGCCGCCATTTCGCGATACTGGGCAAGCTCACCCTTGATCGAGCCGGCGACCTGCTTCATCGCCTTGATCTGTGCGGACGAGCCCACGCGGGAAACCGACAGGCCGACGTTAACGGCCGGGCGGATACCCTGGTAGAACAGGTCCGTTTCAAGGAAGATCTGGCCGTCGGTGATCGAGATCACGTTGGTCGGGATGAAGGCCGAAACGTCGTTGCCCTGGGTTTCGATGACCGGCAGGGCCGTCAGCGAGCCGGCGCCCATCTCGTCGTTGAGCTTTGCAGCGCGCTCGAGAAGGCGGGAATGCAGGTAGAAGACGTCGCCCGGATAGGCTTCGCGGCCCGGCGGGCGGCGCAGCAGCAGCGACATCTGGCGGTAGGAGACGGCCTGCTTGGAAAGGTCGTCGTAGCCGATGAGGGCGTGCTGGCCGTTGTCACGGAAGTATTCGCCCATCGCGCAACCGGCGAACGGTGCGAGATACTGCATCGGCGCCGGGTCGGAAGCCGTCGCGGCAACGATGATCGAGTACGGGAGAGCGCCGCGCTCTTCGAGGACCTTCACGAACTGGGCGACGGTCGAACGCTTCTGGCCGATGGCGACGTAGACGCAGTACAGCTTGTCTCCATCCGGGCCGTTGTCGTGGATCGCCTTCTGGTTCAGGATCGTGTCCAGGATGATGGCGGTCTTGCCGGTCTGGCGGTCGCCGATGACGAGTTCGCGCTGGCCGCGGCCGACCGGGATGAGGGCGTCGATGGCCTTGAGGCCCGTCGACATCGGCTCATGAACCGACTTGCGCGGGATGATGCCCGGAGCCTTGACGTCGACGCGGGCGCGCCTGGTGGCGTTGATCGGGCCCTTGCCGTCGATCGGGTTGCCGAGCGCGTCGACGACGCGGCCGAGCAGTTCCGGACCGACCGGAACGTCAACGATGGCGCCGGTCCGCTTGACGGTGTCGCCTTCCTTGATGTCACGGTCCGAACCGAAGATAACGACGCCGACATTGTCGCTTTCCAGGTTCAGCGCCATGCCGCGGATGCCGCCGGGGAACTCCACCATTTCACCGGCCTGGACATTGTCGAGGCCGTAGACGCGGGCGATGCCGTCACCGACGGAGAGCACCTGGCCGACTTCCGAGACTTCCGCCTCTTTGCCGAAGTTTTTGATCTGATCTTTGAGAATTGCGGAAATTTCCGCGGCGCGGATATCCATCAGCCGACCTCTTTCAGTGCAAGCTTAAGAGTAGAGAGTTTGGTGCGAAGGGACGTGTCGATCTGGCGCGATCCCACCTTGACGATCAGACCACCGAGAATGGACGGGTCCACGGTGACGGCAACCGCCACGTCTTTGCCGGTGACGCCTTTCAGCGCCGCCTTCAATTCGTTTTCCTGCGCTGCGGTGAGCGCATGGGCCGAGGTGACGTCGGCCGTGATTTCGCCGCGGGCGCGGGCCGCGATGACGCGGTATGCCTTGATCATGCCGGGAACGGCGAAGAGGCGGCGATTTGACGCAACCACCTTGAGGAAGTTCGCCACGAGGCCCGTGATGCCGGCCTTTGCGGCAATGGCGGAAATGGCCTTGGTCTGATCTTCGGCGGAGAAGACGGGGCTGACGATCAGCCGCTTGAGGTCGTTGCTTTCGTCGATCAGGGCCTGGAAACGGTCGAGATCGGCACCGACGCCGGCGACGGAGCCAGCTTCCAGCGCGAGTTCGAAAAGCGAGGACGCGTATCTTTCTGCAACACCGGAAACAAGCTGGGATGTGTCTGCCACGGGCACAAGCTTCTCTTCTTTTCATTCAAGAAGCAGGGCAGTAGCGAAGCCACGGTCCTAACCACCTGAAATCGTTGCGGTAATCTTCAGTTCCCGCAGGCTTTTGCGCCCGCTTTTTCTGAATTTCGCGGTTCGTCTAGCATACGAAACCCGGACTCGCAACACGCCGGACGCAGGAATGCGCCATAAGTCGGCCACAGTCGGGGCAAAAGTTGACTGCGCGCACTATGTTCTCGCGCTTATGAACGTTCGCGGCCGATTTTCGGCTCAGATGAAGCCGAAGGCATAGCCGAGCGGCAGGGCGGCGAGCACCGCCTGCACGAGAAGCGCGAGGAGGTTCTTCAGCGAGAAGGACCGGTCCGACATCAGGGAGAGGATGCGGCCGAAGGCGGCCAGCGCAAAGCCCCCGCCAATGGCCATGTAGATCCAGCTCTGCGCCATCATCAGCGCCACGATCGCAAGCCCCGCATGAAAGCCGCCGGCCGAACGGGCGAAGGCATAGGCCTCGCGGCTGCCCTCCTTCGGCTGGAGCCCGGCGAACTTGAGCGCCATGCCGGGGGCGAAGAGCACGAAGAGGCCGAGAAACCCCGTGACGATGGCCGCCAGGAACGCCAGGAGTTCACCCGTCTCGGTGGGGATGTAGAATTCCATCTGGCGCCTCTCCCGTCGATTGCCGCAGCTTTTCTATCGCACAGGCGTCCGGCACGCAGAAGCGCGCGGGGCCAGTTCGCACAACTCTTTGTTAACCTTGCGCCTCACAGGAAGCTCTGCGGGTCGATATCGAGCTGGACCTGGAGCGAGGCGCGCTCCCTGGGTCCGTTCGCCAGCATGGTGCGCAGGAAGGTCTGCATGTCGCTGCCCCGCCGGCCGTGCACCAGCAGCCGGAAGCGGTGGCGGCCGCGCACCAGCGCCAGCGGCGCCTCCGCCGGACCGAGTATCGAGATGCCGTCGACATGGGGCGCGGCCTGCCGCAGCCCCCGCGCATGCGCCTCAGCCTCGCCGCGGCTGTCGGCCGAGACGATGACCGAGGCGAGCCGTCCGAACGGCGGCAGCAGCGCCTTTTCCCGCTCGCCGATCTCCCGGTCGTAGAAGGCTTCCGCATCGCCCGAGACGATGGCCTGCATGACGGGATGGGCCGGCTGGTAGGTCTGGATGAGGCCGTGGCTCTTGAGGCCCGAGCGCCCGGCGCGGCCCGTCACCTGCGAGAGAAGCTGGAACGTCCGCTCCGCCGCGCGCGGATCGCCGTTGGAAAGGCCGAGATCGGCATCCACCACCCCGACCAGCGACATCAGCGGGAAATTGTGCCCCTTGGCGACGAGCTGCGTGCCGATGACGATATCCGCCTCGCCGCGCGCGATGGCCTCCAGCTCCAGCCTGAGGCGCTTGACGCCCATGAGGTCGGAGGAAAGCACGATGGTCCGCGCCTCCGGGAAATGCCGCTCCACCTCCTCCGCGATGCGCTCGACGCCCGGCCCGCAGGCCGCCAGATGATCGAACGTGCCGCATTCCGGGCAGGCCTCGGGCGTGCGCTCGGCATAGCCGCAGTGATGGCACTGGATCTGCCCGCGGAACCGGTGCTCCACCAGCCAGCTCGAGCATTGCGGGCACTGGAAGCGATGGCCGCAGACCCGGCAGAGCGTCAGCGGCGCATAGCCGCGCCGGTTGAGGAAGAGCAGCGCCTGCTCCTCCTTCTCGATGGTGCGGGCGATGCCGCGCAGGAGGATCGGCGAAAGAAAGCCGCCGCGCGCCGGCGGATGGCGCCGCATGTCGATGAGATGCAGGTCCGGCAGCGCCGCATCGCCGTAGCGCGTCGGCAGGTGCAGCTTGCGGTAGCGCCCGACCTCGCTGTTGACCCGGCTTTCGACCGACGGCGTCGCGGAGACGAGCACGGCCGGGAAATCGCCGATGCGCGCCCGCACCACCGCCATGTCGCGGGCATTGTAGAAGACGCGGTCTTCCTGCTTGTAGGCCGGGTCGTGCTCCTCGTCGACGATGACGAGGCCGAGATTCTCGAAGGGCAGGAACAGCGCCGAGCGCGCGCCGGCCACCACCCGCACGTCCCCCGTCGTCACCTGCCGCCAGACCTTTTCGCGGATGCGCGGGGCGAGATCGGAATGCCACTCGGCGGGCTTGGCGCCGAAGCGGTCGTGGAAGCGTTCGAGGAAGCCCGCCGTCAGCGCGATCTCCGGCAGGAGGATGAGCACCTGCCGGCCCTGCCGCAGCGTCTCGGCAATCGCCTCGAAATAGACCTCCGTCTTGCCCGAGCCGGTGATGCCGTCGATCAGCGAGACGGAAAAGCCGCCCTTGCGGACGCTCTCGACCAGATCGGCCGCGCTCTCCGTCTGCGGTCCTTCGAGCCGCGGCGCGACATAGTCGGGATCGGGCGCGGCCACCACCGGCGGGGGCGGCAGGAAGACGGTCTCGAAACTGCCCTGCTTCACCAGCCCGTCGACGACGCTCGTCGAGGTGCCGGAGGCATGGGCAAGGCCCGACCGGGTCCACGGGATGCCGTCCTCGACCATTTCCAGCACGCGCTCGCGCGCGCTCGTCAGCCGCTCCGGGCGGTGGCCGGTGAAGCGCAGGCCCTCGATCATCGGTTCGGGATCGAAGGCGGCCGGCGCGCGCAGCGCCATGCGGGCGACGAGGCCCGGCGGCGTGACGGTATAGGCGGAGACCCAGTCGAGGAAATCGCGCATCTCCTTCGAAAGCGGCGGGCAGTCGAAGACCTTCTCGATGGGCCGCAGCTTCTTCGGATCGACCCTGCCCTCGTCGCCGCCGTCCCAGACGACACCCGGCACCAGCCGCGGGCCGAGCGGCACCTGCACGATCGAGCCCGGCTCGACCGCCATGCCTTCGGGCACCGTGTAGGAATAGGGCGCAGGCGTCGGCACCGGCACCATCACGGGCACGGTACGCGGAAAGAGTTTCTCCCCGAAAAGGTTGGTCGAATCGCTGCTCATCGCCCGCGAAGATGCCCCCGCCGCCCTGCGAAGAAAACCGCAAAGATCGCCGACCGGCTCATTCGTCGTCCTCGGCCATTTCGCCGGTGAGCCGCATGCCGTCGATCCAGGTCGCCCCGTCATGGCGCACGACGCGCTTTGCCCTGACGCCGCAGCGTGCCTCCACCTCCTGCGCCAGCCGCTCGGAATGGGTGACGATCCAGAGCTGGCTCTCCCCGGCGGCACGCGCGATCATTTCAGCGAGCGGCGGCAGCATGTCCGGGTGGAGGCTCGCCTCCGGCTCGTTGAGCGCGATCAGCGGCGGCGTGCGGTAGGAAAGCAGCGCGGCGGCAAGGGCGAGGAAGCGGATCTGCCCGTCGGAAAGCTCGCGCGGCTGGAAAACACGCTGCGGAAACTGGGGAAAGGTAAGGCCGTAGGAGGCGAACGCCTCCGGTTCCGGCACGGAAAGCTTCGCCCCGCCGAAGGCGTCCCCGACGGCCCGGTCGAGATCGATGGTATCCTGCCGCGTCCAGGCGAGCGTCGCGAAGACCGCCGCCATGTTGGCGCCGTCCTCGTCGAGCAGCGGTGCGGTGACGGCGAGGCAGGGCTGGCGCAAGGCTGAATCGCGATCCGAGCGGAAACCATGGAAGAAACGCCATTGCGAGACGGCCCGGCGGAATGTGCCGATCTCGGGATAGTGCCCGGCATCGCCGAGCAGCGCGACGGCCGTTTCCGACGTCAAGGCCTGCTCGGGATGCTCGACCATGCGCCCGGTCTCGTCCCGGACCATGATCCCCGGCCCGGCGCGCTTCATCACCGTCACCGGCCGGCGTCCGGTCTCGATGGAAAGCTCCTCGGCCTTGACCTGCGGCTCGAAGGCGAAGCCGGCCGCCGCCTTCGGCGGGCGCAACCCCGCCTCGACGCGGTAGCGGAAGGTGATCGCCCGGTCCTCGTCGAGCAGTTCCGTCTCCAGCCGGATGCGCACCGGCTCGTTCGCCCGCCGCCTGCCGGTCCACAGCGCCGAGGCCATGCCGCCCTCCGCCGCGATCTCGTGCGCGAAGGTGCCGCGCACCGCCGCCTGCACCAGTTGCAGGGAACGGTAGAGGTTGGACTTGCCGGCCCCGTTCTCCCCGACGAACAGGTTCACCCGCCCGAGATCCATGCGGATCGAGCGGAGCGACCGGTAGTTTTCGGCGGACATTGAACGAAGCAGCATGCGCTTACCCGGATTCGAAACGGAAACTCTCTCTATACAAGCCACCGTGTCTAGAGGAAGGCGGCACCTCTTGCCCAGCCCCGGCGCCAAACGTTAGCAATTCCTTAGCCATGGATCGCCCATCCTGTCCCGAACGCCGGAGGCAGGACATGACAGAACTTCTCATCATCGCCGATCCGGCGCTCATGGCCGAGCGGCAGGGCTGGCTTGCCGCGCTTGCCGAGGAGCGCCGGCTTTCCGGCAACACGCTGGAAGCCTACGAGCGCGACACGCGCCAGTTCCTCGCCTTCCTCACCGGCCATCTCGCCGCTCCTGCCCGCCTCAAGGACATCGGGGCCCTGCGCCCGGCGGACCTGCGCGGCTTCCTCGCCGCCCGCCGCCGCGACGGCGCGGGTGCCCGCACCCTCGGCCGCGGCCTTGCGGGCCTGCGCTCCTTCCTGCGCCACCTCGAACGCAAGGGGCTTGCCAATGCGGCCGGCGCTGCCGCCGTGCGCTCGCCGAAGCAGCCCAAGTCCCTGCCCAAGCCGCTTTCGGACCGGCAGGCCATCGCCGTCGTCGATGCCCGTGAGCAGCTGGCCGAGGAACCCTGGATCCGCGTGCGCAACGCCGCGGTCCTTGCGCTCCTCTATGGCTGCGGCCTGCGCATCTCCGAGGCCCTGTCGCTGACCCCGGCCGATTTCTCGGGCAGCCCCACGTCGCTCCGCATCGCCGGCAAGGGCGGCAAGATGCGCATCGTGCCGCTCATCGCGCCGGCCCGCACGGGCGTCGAGGACTATATCAAGCTCTGCCCCTTCCCCCTCCCGGACGACGGGCCGCTCTTCCGCGGCGCGCGCGGCGGACCGCTGCAGCCCGCCATCATCCAGCGCGAGATGCAGAAGCTGCGCGGTGCGCTCGGCCTGCCGGACAGCGCGACGCCCCATGCGCTGCGCCACTCCTTCGCCACGCATCTGCTGGCCGGCGGCGGGGATCTGCGCACCATCCAGGAACTGCTCGGCCACGCCAGCCTTTCCACCACGCAGGTCTATACCGGCGTCGATTCGGCGCGCCTTCTCGAAATCTACGACCGCGCCCATCCCCGCGCCTGATCCGTTAAGAGATTATGAGGGGGACGAAGGCTAGGGTCTGCCCGACATGCAGGGAGTTCGGCCATGACAGTCCTTCTTCACAAGAGCCGCCTGGCGCTCGCCGATCGGCTCGCCGATGCCGGCCTCCGGTTTCTGGCCGCGATCAACGTCCTCTTCGCCCTCTCCTTCCTCCTGGTCCTGGCCGCGCTTTCCCCCGCGCATGCGCAGGAGCCCCCGGCCTGCGGCGGCGAAAATCTGCTCGTGCAGTACGAGAAGGACGACCCCGCCGGCTATGCGAAGCTGCGCGCCGAGGCCGATGCCCTGCCGAACGGCAAGGGCATCTTCTGGGAGATCGAGAAGGACGGCAAGCCACCCTCCTGGCTGCTCGGCACCATGCATGTGACGGATCCGCGCGTGCTCGCCATGCCGGAAGCCGCCCGTGCCGCCTATGCCGCGGCCGCGACCGTCGTCGTCGAATCCGACGAGATCGCCGACGAGAAGAAGGCCGGCGCGACGATCATGGCCCGCCCCGACCTCACCATGTTCACCGACGGCAGGTCCATCACCGACTTCCTCGACAAGGAGGATACGGCAAAGCTGACCGAGGGCCTGAAGAGCCGTGGCCTGTCGCTCGCCGCCGTCAGCCGCATGAAGCCTTGGATGATCGCCAGCTTCGTCGCGCTGCCGGCCTGCGAGATCGCCCGCAAGACGGCGGGCGCCGCCTTCCTCGACCAGCGGCTCGCCAAGGACGCCATTGCCGAGGGCAAGACCCTGAAGGGCCTCGAGACGCTCATCGAGCAGATTTCCGCCCTCGATTCCCTGCCGGTCGAGCCGCAGGTCCAGGGCCTTGTCCAGACGGTCGCCCTCGGCGGCAGGCTGGAGGACGTCATCGAGACGATGAGCCAGCTCTATCTTGCCGGCGACACCGGCATGATCATGCCGATGATGCGTGCCGCCGCGCCCGAGACGACCGAGGATGCGAAGGCCAATGCCGATTTCGAGCAGCGCATCATCATCGACCGCAACCACGTCATGGCGACGCGCGCCGCGCCGATCCTGGCGCAAGGCAATGTCTTCATGGCCGTCGGCGCGCTGCATCTGGCAGGTCCGGAAGGCGTGATCGAGCTTTTGCGCAAGCAGGGCTTCACCGTGACGGCCGCGAACTGACCCTCAGCGCCGGCAGACCCGCTCGCCGATGCTCGACAGCATCCGGCGCACGATGAGCTTGTGGAACGGCATGACAAGCGCGAGGTAAAGCCGCCCGAGCAGGTTGTTGCGGTGGACGAGCGTCATCACGCTCAGGGTCTGGCCGCTCGGCCGGTCCTGCCGCACGTCGATGACGATGCGGAAATCGAGATGCCGGTCGTCGAAGCCGAGCACGACCCGGTCGTCGCTGGCGCTCACCACCGGAAAGCCGCCGATCTCCGTCCTGGAGGTCGTCACCCTTTCCGCCGCCCCCTTGAGCCCGAGGGGCGCCACCAGCGCATTGCGCAGCGTCATCAGCCCTCGCACCCAGCCCGGCGGATGTTCCAGCGCCAGCCGCGCAGCCTCCCGCGCCGTCAGGCCCTCGACGGGAAGGCCCAGCGTGAAACGATCCGCCCAGTCGGCGGCAGGAAGAAGCGGATGGGGAAGCGAGACGGGTCTCGACACGGGCGACATGAGGCCTCCTTTCGGCCCTCCATGCTGCGCCGGTTCGCGCGGGGAAGACAGGCGGCCGGTTGTCGCAGCCGCCTGTCGCCATCACATATGGATCGGCTTGGCGAAGGTCGCGAGCGCGGCTTCCTTGACGGCTTCCGACATGGTCGGATGCGCGTGGCAGGTGCGGCCGAGGTCCTCGGAGGAGCCGCCGAATTCCATGAGGACGGCCGCCTCGTGGATCATCTCGCCGGCGCCGAAGCCGACGATGTGGACGCCGAGCACGCGGTCCGTCTCCTTGTCGGCCAGTACCTTCACGAAGCCGTCCGTCGCCAGCATGGCGCGGGCGCGGCCGTTGGCGGTGAAGGGGAACTTGCCGACCTTGTAGGCGATGCCCGCTGCCTTCAGCTCCTCTTCCGTCTTGCCGACGGAGGCGACTTCCGGCTGGGTGTAGACGACGCCCGGAATGACGTCGTAGTTCACATGGCCGGCCTGGCCGGCAAGGATCTCGGCGACGGCGACGCCCTCGTCCTCCGCCTTGTGGGCGAGCATCGGGCCGCGCACGACATCGCCGATGGCGTAGATGCCGGGGACGTTCGTCTGGAAGTGCTTGTCGATCTCGACGCGGCCGCGGCTATCGAGCGCGATGCCGGCTTCCTTGAGGCCGAGGCCTTCCGTGTAGGGCTTGCGGCCGGTGGCGATGAGCACGACGTCGGCGTCGATGGTGGTGGCATCGCCCCCCTTGACGGGCTCGAAGGTCACCTTGGCGCCGGAACCGGACTTCGTAACGCCCGTCACCTTGGCGCCGAGCTTGAAGTCCATGCCCTGCTTGGCGAGCATGCGCTGGAACTGCTTGGAGACCTCGCCGTCCATGCCGCCGAGGATGGCGTCGAGATATTCGACGACCGTGACCTTGGCGCCGAGACGGGCCCAGACCGAGCCGAGCTCCAGGCCGATGACGCCGCCGCCGACGACCACCAGATGGCCCGGCACCTTGTCGAGCGCGATGCCACCCGTCGAGGAGACGATGACCTTCTCGTCAATCTCGACCGGAACGCCCGGAATGCCCGCGACGTCCGACCCCGTGGCGATCACGATGGCCTTCGTCTCCAGGACCTGCTCCTCGCCCTTGTCGCTGGTGACGGAGACCTTGCCGGCGCCGAGCACCTTGCCGGTGCCCTGGATGCCGTCGATCTTGTTCTTCTTGAAGAGGAAGGCGACGCCGTCGACATTCGACTTCACGGTCGCATCCTTGTGCGCCATCATCTTCGACAGGTTCAGCGTGGGCTTCACGCCCTCGATGCCGAGCGCCTCCATGCCGTGGGCGGCGTGGCTGTAGGTCTCGGAAGCGTGCAGCAGCGCCTTGGAGGGGATGCAGCCGACATTGAGGCAGGTGCCGCCATAGGTCGCGCGCTTCTCGACGACCGCGACCTTCAGGCCGAGCTGGGCCGCCTTGATGGCGCAGACATAGCCGCCGGGGCCGGAACCGATAACGATGAGATCATATGCCATGGCAAGTCCTTCCTGCGCGGGGCCTAGCGGCCGCCGCTGACGTTGAGGGCGGCACCCGTCACATAGGATGCCGCGTCGGAGAGAAGATAGAGAATGGAATGGGCGACTTCGTCGGCCGTGCCCGGCCGCTGCATCGGGATCAGCGAGGCCATCTCGCGCGCCCTGTCCGGCAGGCCGCCGGAAGCGTGGATCTCTGTGTCGATGATGCCGGGGCGCACGAGATTGACCCGGACGCCCTCCGCCGCGACCTCGCGGGCAAGGCCGATGGTGAAGCTCTCGATGGCGCCCTTGCTGGCGGCGTAGTCGACATATTGCCCCGCCCCGCCGAGCTGCGCGGCGACCGACGAGACATTGACGATGGAACCGCCCTCTCCGCCATGGCGCGTCGACATGCGGCGCACGGCTTCCTGCGCGCAGCGGATCGACCCCATGACGTTGACTGCGAACATGCGCTCCAGCCGCTCGGCCGACATCTCGTCGACGCGCTGCGGCGTGGCGACGATGCCCGCATTGTTCACGAGGCCGTCGAGCCGGCCGAAAGTGCCGTCGATGGTCGAGAAGATATTGGCAAGGCCAAGCTCGCTGCCGACATCGCCCTGAACGGGGATTGCCGAGCCGCCGGCATCGCGGATCTCCGCCACCACCGCCTCGGCGGCCGCGACATTGGAAACGTAGTTCACCGCGACCTGCCAGCCGGCCGCGCCCGCCATGCGGCAGACGCTTGCGCCGATACCGCGGCTGCCGCCGGTGACGAGAAGAACGGGTGCCTCGCTCATGCCTTGCATCCCTTCCGCTTGAAGACGTCCCACGGCACGGCGCTCGCCTTGCCCTCGTCCCAGAGTTTCGAATAGCGCAGCGAGGCGCCGAAGCCGGAAAGAAGCAGGGTTTCGGCCGCCGGCCTGCCCTCTTCCGGCAGGAGCGCGGCATCGCCGCCGGCAAGGGCGTAGATCACGCTTTCCCAGACGGTGCAGGCGGCGATCTCCTCGCCGGTGGAATCGCCCTCGGGGCAATCGTGCATGACCATGCCGTTCGAGCGCGCCGGATCGCCCCGCATGACGATGCCGTCGAGCACCGTATCGCTGGCCAGGACCTTCAGCTTGAAATGATGGCTCGTCACCGCGGCGTCGGAGCCGACGGGTTCGAAGGCCAGCTCATAGCCCCCGTCGCGATCCGCATAGATCGCATGCTCCTGCCGGCACTCCGCCGCGGAGGCGGCGGTCGCGGCGAGCAATCCGGCAAGGACGAGGGCGGCGCGCATTCCTCAGTGGGCCTTTTCCGTGGCGAGCTTGATGCCGAGCGCGATGAAGACAAGGCCGCTCGTGCGGTCGATCCACTGGCTCATGCGCGAGAAGGCGGCCCGCATCCTCGGCGTCGTCATGAACAGCGAGACGCCGACGAACCAGGCAATGAGGCAGGTCGCCATGACGAGGCCGTAGCCGAACTTGACGGCGATCGGCGTATGGGCGCCGACGACCGTCGAGAAGATCGACAGGAAGAAGAAGACGGCCTTGGGATTGAGCGCATTGGCAAGGAAGCCGAGGCCGAAGGCGCGCAGCGCCGTCTGCCGGCCCCTGTCCTCCTCGCCGCCCATCGCCTCGACGGAAAGATCGGTCTTGCCGGCGCGCAGCGCCTTGATGCCGATATAGACGAGATAGGCGACGCCGCACCACTTCACGATGTTGAAGAGGTAGATCGACTGCGAGATGATGAGGCCGAGCCCGAGGATCGTATAGGTGACATGCAGCATCAGCGCCGCGCCGATGCCGAAGGACGTGACGATCGCCGCGCGCCGTCCCTGCACGATCGACTGGCGCATGACCATGGCGAGGTCAGCGCCGGGCGAGACGATGGCGAAGGCGAAGATCGCCATCAGGGAAGCGAGTTCGAAGAGATAGGGATGCATCGCATCTGCTCCGTTTCAGGCGCAAGCCGCCGTCAAGAGACCAGCGCCACGAACATCGCGGCAAGGCCCAGCATCGAGCCGACCCATGCCAGCGAGCGGACATAGGGAACGCCAGCCAGATAGAGCGGAATGTAGACGATACGGCAGGCAAACCACAACCAGGCGCCGCCTACGCCCCAGCCGGAGGCATCGCCCTTCAGCGCGAGGGCCAGCGCCAGCGCGATGAAGGCCGGATAGGTCTCGCGGAAATTGCCGGATGCCCGCGCGGCGCGGCCGGCGATCTTGCCGGAGGGCGTAAAGTCCACGTCGCGCGGCCCGGGATTCCACGAGGCGCCCAGCGTCCTTGCGGCCTCCGCGCTCGTCGTGAAGGCCTGCAGCATGACATGGACGGCAAGGAGGACGGCGCTCCAGCCGACCATCGGCAGGAAAGGCGATGCGGAAAGGGAGGACAGGTCCATGGCGATTGCGCTTCCTGGCTTCTGGCTCGGTCGAAAGCCGCCTCGGTTGCGGGGCGGCCTCTGTCTCGCGAACGATCAGAGATCGAGAACGAGGCGTTCCGGGTCTTCTAGGCTTTCCTTGACGCGCACCAGGAAGGTCACGGCTTCCTTGCCGTCGACCATGCGGTGGTCGTAGGACAGCGCCAGATACATCATCGGACGGATGACGATCTGGCCGCCGACGACGACCGGACGCTCCTGGATCTTGTGCATGCCGAGGATGCCCGACTGCGGGGCATTGAGGATCGGCGAGGACATCAGCGAGCCGTAGACGCCGCCGTTCGAGATGGTGAAGGTGCCGCCCTGCATGTCGGCCATCGACAGCGCGCCGTCACGGGCGAGCTTGCCGAGGCGGCCGATTTCCTTCTCGATCTCGGCGATCGACATCTGGTCGGCATCGCGCACGACCGGGACCACGAGGCCCTTGTCCGTGCCGACGGCGACGCCGACATGGCAATAGTTCTTGTAGATGATGTCGGTGCCGTCGATCTCGGCGTTGACGGCCGGCAGTTCCTTCAGCGCGTGCGTGACGGCCTTGGTGAAGAAACCCATGAAGCCGAGCTTCACGCCGTGCTTCTTCTCGAAGATGTCCTTGTAGCGGCTGCGCAGGTCCATCACGGCCTTCATGTCCACCTCGTTATAGGTGGTCAGCATGGCGGCGGTGTTCTGCGCATCCTTGAGGCGCCGTGCGATGGTCTGGCGCAGGCGCGTCATCTTCACGCGCTCCTCGCGCGGCGCGTCTGCTTCCGGGGAGGCAGGGCGGGCGGCAGCCTTGACCGGCTCGGCGGCAGCGGCGGAGGCCGTGATGCCCTTGGCGACGGCGGCGATGACATCGCCCTTCAGCACCTGGCCGCGCTTGCCGGAACCGTCGACCTGATCGGCCGCGATGTTGTTTTCGGCGAGCAGCTTGGCGGCGGCCGGAGCCGGCGGCATGGAGGACGCGCCGGCAGCGGGCTTGGCCTCGGCGGCGGGAGCGGCGGCGGCGGCAGCCTTCTCGACTTTCTCGGCGGCAGCGGGAGCCGCCGCACCGGCGGATGCGCCCTCGGCGATCTGGCCGAGCAGGCCGCCCGGCTCGACGGTGTCGCCGGCATTGGCGGTGATTTCCGACAGGACGCCGGAGGCCGGGGCCGGCACTTCGATCGTCACCTTGTCGGTTTCCAGTTCACAGAGCGGCTCGTCGGCCTTGATGGCGTCGCCGACCTTCTTGAACCAGGTGCCGACGGTCGCTTCGCTGACGGATTCGCCCAAAGTCGGGACGCGGATTTCGGTAGCCATGAGTTGAGTTCCGTTCGTTCGTGTCTTTGTCGTGGTTAGCAATTCCAGGAAAAGTGTGAAGCGGTTTTCCGTTCGGAATTGCGATAAACAAAAAGGTTAACCGGGCGGATCAACCGCCCAGCGCGTCCTCGAGGAAGGCGGCAAGCTGCGAGAGATGCTTGGACATCAGGCCCGTCGCCGGCGAGGCGGCGGCCGGACGGCCGGTATAGCGCACGCGCTGGTACTTGGCGTCGATATGCGCCAGCACCCATTCCAGATAGGGATCGATGAAGGCCCAGGCGCCCATGTTCTTGGGCTCTTCCTGGCACCAGACCATCTCCGCGTTGCGGAAGCGCGACAGCTCGTTGATCAGCGCCTTGGCCGGGAACGGATAGAGCTGTTCCAGGCGCAGGAGATAGACATCGTCGATGCCCCGCTTCTCGCGCTCTTCCAGAAGGTCGTAATAGACCTTGCCCGAGCACATCACGACGCGGCGGATCTTGGCGTCCTTCTGGAGCTTGATCGGGCCGTCCTTGATCACTTCGGCGTCGTCCCACAAGAGGCGGTGGAACGAGCTCTCGCCCGCCATTTCCGACAGCGAGGAGACCGCACGCTTGTGGCGCAGCAGCGACTTCGGCGTCATCATGATCAGCGGCTTGCGGAAGTCGCGCTTCACCTGGCGGCGCAGGATGTGGAAGTAGTTCGCCGGCGTCGTGACATTGGCGACCTGCATGTTGTCTTCCGCGCAGAGCTGCAGGAAGCGTTCGAGGCGGGCGGAGGAGTGCTCCGGCCCCTGCCCCTCATAGCCGTGCGGCAGGAGGCACACGAGGCCCGACATGCGCAGCCACTTGCGTTCGCCCGACGAGATGAACTGGTCGAAGATGACCTGCGCGCCGTTGGCGAAGTCGCCGAACTGGGCTTCCCAGAGGGTGAGCGCATTCGGGCGGGCCAGCGAATAGCCGTATTCGAAGCCGAGCACCGCCTCTTCCGAGAGCATCGAGTTGATGACCTCGTAGCGCGCCTGCGTCGGCGAGAGGTTGGCGAGCGGGATGTAGCGGTCCTCGGTCTCCTGGTCGTAGAGCACCGAATGGCGCTGCGAGAAGGTGCCGCGCTCGCAGTCCTGGCCGGACAGGCGGATCTTCGTGCCCTCGACGCAGAGCGTGCCGAAGGCGAGCGCCTCGCCCATCGCCCAGTCGATGCCCTCGCCCGTCTCGACCATCTGCATGCGGTTGTCCATGAACCGCTGGATGGTCTTGTGGGCGTGGAAGCCTTCCGGGATCGTCGCGATCTTGCGGCCGATCTCTTTCAGCTGCTTCATCGGCACCGAGGTCTTGCCGCGGCGCTGTTCGTCCTGGTTGTCGGCCGAGCGCAGGCCCGACCACACGCCGTCCAGCCAGTCGGCCTTGTTCGGCTTGTAGGACTGGCCGATCTCGAATTCGGTTTCGAGGTTGGCGCGCCAGTCGGCCTTCATCTTCTCGAACTCGCCCTCGCTGATGACGCCCTCGGCGATGAGGCGCGCACCGTAGAGGTTGACGACCGTCTTGTGGGCGCGGATCGCCTTGTACATCTTCGGCTGCGTGAACGCCGGCTCGTCGCCTTCGTTATGGCCGAAGCGGCGGTAGCAGAAGATATCAAGCACGACCGGCTTGTGGAACTTCATGCGGAATTCGGTCGCGACCTTCGCGGCATAGACCACCGCTTCCGGGTCGTCGCCGTTCACATGGAAGATCGGCGCCTCGATCATCTTCGCCACATCCGAGGGATAGGGCGAGGAGCGCGAGAAGGCCGGGTTCGTGGTGAAGCCGATCTGGTTGTTGATGATGACATGCACCGTGCCGGCGACGCGGTGGCCGCGCAGGCCCGAAAGGCCGAGGATTTCGGCAACCACGCCCTGGCCCGCGAAAGCCGCATCGCCGTGCAGCAGGAGCGGCATGACCTTGGCGCGCTCGCGCAGCGGAATGATGTCGCCCTCGAAGACGGTCGCCATCTGGTCCTGCTTGGCGCGGGCCTTGCCCATGACGACCGGGTTGACGATCTCCAGATGCGAGGGGTTGGCGGTCAGCGACAGGTGCACCTTGTTGCCGTCGAACTCGCGGTCCGAGGAGGCGCCGAGATGGTACTTCACGTCGCCCGAGCCTTCCACTTCGTCAGGCGCGTAGGAGCCGCCCTTGAACTCGTGGAACACGGCGCGGTGGGGCTTGGCCATCACGTTGGTGAGGACATTGAGGCGGCCGCGATGCGCCATGCCGAGCACGATTTCCTTCAGGCCCATCTGGCCGCCGCGCTTTATGATCTGCTCCAGCGCCGGGATCAGCGCTTCGCCGCCGTCGAGGCCGAAGCGCTTGGTGCCCTTGTACTTGACGTCGATGAACTGCTCGAAGCCTTCCGCCTCGATCAGCTTCTGCAGGATCGCCTTCTTGCCTTCGACGGTGAAGTCGACGCCCTTGTCCGGGCCTTCGATGCGCTCCTGGATCCAGCCCTTCTCTTCCGGGTTGGAGATGTGCATGAACTCGACGCCGATGGTCGAGCAATAGGTGCGCTCGAGGATTTCGACCATTTCGCGCACGGTGGCGTATTCGAGGCCGAGCACGTTGTCGATGAAGATCTTGCGGTCGAGATCCTTCTCCTCGAAACCGTAGTTCGAGGGGGAGAGCTCGTGATAATCCTCGACCGGGGCGGCGATGCCGAGCGGGTCGAGCTTGGCGTGCAGGTGGCCGCGGGCGCGGTAGGCGCGGATCATCATGATGGCGCGCACCGAATCGCGGGTCGCCTGGTTGACGTCGGCCTGGTTGACCGGCGTGCCGGTCTGCGCGGCGACGGCCTCGGCCTTCGCCTGCACCTTCTTTTCGAGAACCTTCTCGACCACGCCCCAGTTGCCGTCGAGCGCCGAGACGAGTTCGCCGTTGGCGGCGATCGGCCAGTTCGCGCGCTTCCACGAGGCGCCCCGGGCCGCCTTGATCACGTCGGAGGGCTGGTCCTCGAGGGCCTTGAAGAAGGCCTGCCATTCCTCGCCGACGGAGGCGGGATCCGCCTCGTAGCTGGCATAGAGCTGTTCGATATAGGCTGCGTTCGCCCCGTCGAGGAAGGACGTGGCCAGGAATTGTTCGTTGACGTCTTGCCGTGCCATGGTGTCTTGCGGGCGCCGCGCCCGCCTCCCGAACGATCGTGTTGACCGGGCTTTCCCGGCTTGCCGCCCGGCGCCGATGTCGCACCGGGAAGAGACGGATCGGCCGGCATTTTCAGCCGGCCCACCCTTTTCGATTTTTCAGCCCTTGAGGACTTCGACGAGCGTCTTGCCGAGGCGCGCCGGCGAAGGCGAAACGCGGATGCCCGCCGCCTCCATCGCAGAAATCTTGGATTCCGCATCGCCCTTGCCGCCGGAAACGACAGCGCCGGCATGGCCCATGGTGCGGCCCTTCGGGGCCGTGCGGCCCGCGATGAAGCCGGCCATCGGCTTCTTGCGGCCCTTCTTGGCCTCGTCGATGAGGAACTGCGCCGCATCTTCCTCGGCCGAGCCGCCGATTTCGCCGATCATGATGATCGAGGTCGTGGCGTCGTCGGCCAGGAACATCTCCAGTACGTCGATGAATTCGGTGCCCTTGACCGGGTCGCCGCCGATGCCGACGGCCGTCGTCTGGCCGAGGCCTTCGTTGGACGTCTGGAAGACGGCCTCATAGGTCAGCGTGCCGGAGCGCGAGACGATGCCGACCGAGCCCTTGCGGAAGATCGAGCCCGGCATGATGCCGATCTTGCACTCTTCCGGCGTCAGGATGCCGGGGCAGTTCGGGCCGAGCAGGCGCGAGGAGGAACGGTCGAGGCGTGCCTTGACGCGCACCATGTCGGCAACCGGGATGCCCTCGGTGATGCAGGTAATGAACGGGATTTCCGCTTCGATCGCCTCGATGATCGCGTCCGCGGCGCCGGCCGGCGGAACGTAGATCACGGATGCGTCCGCGCCGGTCTTTTCCTTGCCTTCGGCGACGGAGGCGAAGATCGGCAGGGTTTCGCCCTTGGAGCCGGTCCAGGTTTCGCCGCCCTTCTTCGGGTGGATGCCGCCGACCATCTGCGTGCCGTAATAGGCGAGCGCCTGTTCGGTGTGGAAGGAGCCGGTCTTGCCGGTCAGGCCCTGAACGAGGACCTTGGTGTTCTTGTTGACGAGAATCGACATGAGGTCTGGTCCTTCAGTTAGCCGTTGATCGCGGCGACGATCTTCTTGGCGGCGTCGTCCAGATCGTCGGCGGCGGTGATCGCCAGGCCCGATTCGTTCAGGATCTTCTTGCCAAGCTCGACATTCGTGCCTTCGAGACGAACGACCAGCGGAACCTTGAGGCCGACTTCCTGCACGGCCGCAACGACACCTTCTGCAATGACATCGCACTTCATGATGCCGCCGAAGATGTTGACGAGGATGCCCTCGACCTTCGGGTCGGCCGTGATGATCTTGAAGGCAGCCGCCACCTTCTCCTTGCCGGCGCCGCCGCCGACGTCGCAGAAGTTCGCCGGCTCCTTGCCGTAGAGCTTGATGATGTCCATCGTCGCCATGGCAAGGCCCGCGCCGTTGACCATGCAGCCGATATTGCCGTCGAGCGCCACATAGGCGAGGTCCCACTTGGAGGCCTCGATTTCCTTGGCGTCCTCTTCGGTCTCGTCGCGCAGCGCCTTGATGTCGTCGTGGCGGAAGAGGGCATTGCCGTCGAAGGAGACCTTGGCGTCGAGGACGCGCACGCGGCCGTTCTTCATGACGATCAGCGGGTTGATCTCCAGAAGGCTCATGTCCTTCTCGACGAAGGCCTTGTAGAGGATCGGGAAGAGCTTCTCGCCGTCGGCCTTGGCCTCGCCTTCGAGCTTGAGCGCGGAGGTGAGCTTGGCAAGGTCCGCGGCGGTGACGCCGGCTTCCGGGTCGATCGCCACGGTGACGATCTTTTCCGGCGTGTCATGCGCAACGGCCTCGATGTCCATGCCGCCTTCGGTCGAGACGACGAAGGCGATCTTGCCGACGGAACGGTCGACGAGCAGCGAGAGATAGAGTTCGCGGTCGATGTCGGCGCCGTCCTCGATATAGAGGCGGTTCACCTGCTTGCCGGCTTCGCCGGTCTGCGCGGTCACGAGCGTGTTGCCGAGCATCTCCTTGACGTTGGCGACGACTTCCTCGACGCTTTTGGAAAGGCGCACACCGCCCTTGGCGTCGGGGCCGAGTTCCCTAAACTTGCCCTTGCCGCGGCCGCCGGCGTGGATCTGGCTCTTGACCACGTAAAGCGGGCCGGGCAGCGACTTGGCAGCCGCTTCCGCCTCGTCCGCGGAGAAGATCGCGACGCCCTCGGCGACCGGCGCGCCGTAGCTCTTCAAGAGAGCCTTGGCCTGGTATTCATGAATGTTCATCGGGAAAATCCTCGGATTACTTCAGGGCGGGAGCGATGTTGATGCAGGCCTCGCAGAGACCGGCAACGGCGCCGACCGACTTGTCGAAGGCTTCCTGCTCGGCCTTGTTGAGGTCGATCTCGACGATGCGCTCGACGCCGCCGGCGCCGATCACGGTGGGAACGCCGACATACATGTCCTTGACGCCGTACTGGCCGGAAAGGAAGGCCGCGCAGGGCAGGACGCGCTTCTTGTCCTTGAGGTAGGATTCGGCCATCTCGATGGCGGAAGCGGCCGGGGCGTAGTAGGCCGAGCCGGTCTTCAGGAGGCTGACGATCTCGGCGCCGCCGTCACGGGTGCGCTGGATGATCTCTTCGAGGCGTTCCTTGGTGACCCAGCCCATCTTGACGAGGTCGGTCAGCGGGATGCCGGCGACGGTCGAGTAGCGGGCGAGCGGCACCATCGTGTCGCCGTGGCCACCGAGAACGAACGCCGTGACGTCCTGGACGGAAACCTTGAATTCCTCGGAGAGGAAGAGGCGGAAGCGGGCCGAGTCCAGCACGCCGGCCATGCCGACGACCATGTTCTTCGGCAGGCCGGAGAACTTCTGCAGCGCCCAGACCATGGCGTCGAGCGGGTTGGTGATGCAGATGACGAAGGCGTTCGGAGCGTATTTCTTGATGCCGGCGCCGACCTGTTCCATGACCTTGAGGTTGATGCCGAGCAGGTCGTCGCGGCTCATGCCCGGCTTGCGGGCGACGCCGGCGGTGACGATGCAGACATCGGCGCCTTCGATGGCGGCGTAGTCGCTGGCGCCCGTCAGCGAGGCGTTGAAGCCTTCGACCGGCGAGGACTGGGCGATGTCGAGGCCCTTGCCCTGCGGAACGCCGTCGGCGATGTCGAAGAGGACGATGTCGCCCAGTTCCTTCAGGCCGGCCAGATGCGCCAGCGTGCCACCGATCATTCCAGAACCAATAAGTGCGATCTTCTTGCGGGCCATGAAAGCTTCCTCTTGCTCCGATCAACAGGCCCCCAATGTCGCAATTGCGGGACCTTTCGGCGCAAGGGCTTACGCTTCCTGCGTTAAATATTCAATACATACTTTTGGACTGAGGAATTTCAATCGGTTAGATGCAAAAATTCTTACGTAAAGGTAAGATTTTTCGTCACGCTTCCGTCATTTTTCGCCGTATCGCACCTGATGATCGGCAAGATATTCCGTGCTGCGGATCTCGATGAGGCGCGAGACGGTGCGGTCGAATTCGAAGCCCTCCGTGCCCTTCCGGGTCACCAGCAGGTTCTCCGGCGCCGCCGCCGCGGACGCGAAAAGCCGCGCCCGATGATCGTAGATCGTATCGACGAGATTGATGAACCGCTTCGTCTCGTTGCGCTTCTCCGCTCCCAGCAGAGGAATGTGGTCGACGAACAGCGTGTCGAAATGCGCGAGGATCTCCAGGTAGTCGGCCGCGCCCAGCGGCCGCTCGCACAGATCGGCGAAGGAGAAGCGCGCGATGCGTCCCGCCGCCTGCGGCACCGCGATGCTCCGGCCACGGAAGGAGATCGTGCGCGGGCCGGTCGGCATGCCCGCCGTCTCCCGCCGCCAGGCCGCATCCATCGCCATGTCGGCATCCTCGCCGAGCGGGTAACGGAAGACCGGCAGGCCGCTGTCCTTCTCCATGCGGTAATCCGTCATCGAGTCCAGCGGCACGATCTCGACATGCCGTTTCAGGAGTTCGACGAAGGGCAGGAAGAGGCTGCGGTTGAGACCATCCCTGTAGAGGTCGTCCGGCTCGACATTGGAGGTCGCGACCAGGATGCAGCCGCGCCGGAACAATTCGCCGAAGAGACGCGACAGGATCATCGCATCGGCGATGTCGGTCACGGAGAATTCGTCGAAGCAGAGCAGCCGCGCCTCCTCGATGAGGCTGGCGGCGACCGGCGGCACGGGATCGGCCTGCGTCGTCTCACCCGCCTTCAGCTTCTGGCGGTGCTTGTGGATGCGCTCGTGCACATCCGCCATGAACTCGTGGAAATGGGCCCGGCGCTTGCGCTTGACGGGCGCAAGATCGAAGAACAGGTCCATCAGCATGGTCTTGCCGCGCCCGACGCCGCCATGGATGTAGAGCCCCTTCGGGGCGCTGACGCTCTCGGGCTTGCGGGAGGCGAAGAGCCAGCCGAGCGCGCTCGACTTGCGGGCCGGGCGCTGGGCATGGACCTCGCCGAGCAGGCGGTCGAAACGCGCCGCCATTGCCCGCTGCGCGGGGTCCGGCTTCAGCGCGCCGCTCGCCACGAGGGCCTGCAGCCTGTCCGAAACGCCGTGTTCCGGATGCGTCGAGACCCGGTCCCAGTCCTTGCCCATGGGCGGTATTTATCCGGTATCCGAGGAAGGGATCAGCGCGAGAGGCTGACAGGCTGGCCCGAATTGGTCGAACCGTCGAAGCGGGAATCGGCCGTCTTGTAGAGGCGGGCGATCGCGTTGCCGTTGCGATCCTTCAGGACGACCTGCTTGCCGGCGACTTCCCAGGAGCCCATCGTCGTCAGTTCGCCCGCGCAGCCGCGCGTGCCGCCGCGCGAACCGCCGCCGAGATTGGTGAGCGTCAGGAACATGTCGCAGGAGGACGGGCCGTTGGAGACGCGCCAGTTGCCGACCATGCCTTCCTTCTTCACGTCGAGGGCGCTGGCGGCCGCCGTATCGCCCGTGCCGACGCCGGTGCCGGTCGCCATCGCGGTATCGGTGCCCGGCTTTTCCGGGAACTGGCCGCCGCTCGTGCTGGTGGTCGGGTCGGGAAGCTGGCTCGAGGAGACCGAGCCGATCGGCTGGGCCTGGAGCGGCGCGATGTTCGGCTGCGTATTGACGCTGTCCATCGACCCGGTGCGCTGGCAACCGGCAAGTGCAAGCGCCATCATCAGTCCGCCCGCCGCATGGTGAATCCGCATCTCGATACTCCAATTCTGCCCGATACTGCTGCCATGCAGCAATTTACGCCGAATTAACGTGAATCGCCCGCACGAATCAAGATGAAACGGCCCGATAGCCCGGGCCGCCTTCTCACGTTTCATGAACGGTGATCATGTAGGTCAGAGACGGCGCTCGACCAGCATCTTCTTGATTTCGCCGATCGCCTTGGCAGGATTGAGGCCCTTCGGGCAGGACTGGGCGCAATTCATGATCGTGTGGCAGCGATAGAGGCGGAAGGGGTCTTCCAGGTTGTCGAGACGTTCGCCCGTGGCCTCGTCGCGGCTGTCGATCAGCCAGCGATAGGCCTGCAGCAGCACGGCGGGGCCGAGATAGCGGTCGCCGTTCCACCAGTAGCTCGGACAGGAGGTCGAGCAGCAGGCGCACAGGATGCACTCGTAGAGCCCGTCGAGCTTGAGGCGATCCTCATGGCTCTGCTTCCATTCCTTGGCCGGCGTCGGCGAGACGGTTTTCAGCCACGGCTCGATGGAGCGGTGCTGGGCGTAGAAGTTGGTAAGGTCCGGAACGAGGTCCTTGACCACAGGCATGTGCGGCAGCGGATAGACCTTCACGGTCCCCTTCACCTCGTCCATGCCCTTGGTGCAGGCGAGCGTGTTGGTGCCGTCGATGTTCATGGCGCAGGAGCCGCAGATGCCTTCGCGGCAGGAGCGGCGCAGCGTCAGCGTCGGGTCGATCTTGTTCTTGATGTAGAGCAGCGCGTCGAGAACCATCGGGCCGCAATCGTCGACATCGATGTAGAACGTGTCGATGGACGGGTTCTTCCCGTCGTCCGGGTTCCAGCGGTAGATGCGGAACTCGCGGGTGTTCGCGGCCCCGGCCGGCTTCGGCCAGACCTTGCCCTCGGTCATCTGCGAGTTCTTCGGGAGAGCGAGTTCAACCATGTCCTGTTCTCCTCGGGCTCAGTAGACGCGGGCCTTGGGCTCGATCTTCTTGGGATCGATCCCGTCGGCGATGAGGTCGGTATGCACCGGGCGGTAGTCGAGCGTCACCTCGCCCGCCTCGTTGACCCAGGCGAGCGTGTGCTTGCGCCAGTTGACGTCGTCGCGGCCGCCGAGCGGGCCGGTCGCATAGTCCTCGCGGGCATGCGAGCCGCGGCTTTCCTTGCGGGCCTCGGCGCCGTAGACGGTCGTGATGGCGTTGGCCATCAGGTTTTCCAGCTCCAGCGTCTCGACGAGGTCGGAGTTCCAGATCATCGAGCGGTCGGTGACCTTGATGTCCGGCATTTCCTTCCAGATCTCCGTCATGCGCTTGCAGCCGCTTTCCAGCGATTCCTGCGTGCGGAACACGGCGGCGTCTTCCTGCATGGTGCGCTGCATCTTGTCGCGCAGGATCGCCGTCGGCGTGCTGCCATTGGCGTTCCTGAGGCGGTCGAAGCGGTCCATGATCCTGTCGCAGGCGGCTATGTCGAGCGCCGGGATCGCCTCGTTGCGGTCGATGACCTGGCCGGCGCGGATGGCGGCGGCACGGCCGAAGACCACGAGGTCGATCAGCGAGTTGGAGCCGAGGCGGTTGGCGCCGTGCACCGAGGCACAGCCGGCTTCCCCCACCGCCATCAGGCCGGGGGCGATGCGCTCGGGGTTCTGGCTGTCGGCGTTCAGCACCTCGCCCCAGTAGTTCGTGGGAATGCCGCCCATGTTGTAGTGGACGGTCGGCAGGACGGGGATCGGCTCGCGCGTCACGTCGACGCCGGCGAAGATCTTGGCGCTCTCGGAAATGCCCGGCAGGCGCTCGTGCAGCACGGCCGGGTCGAGATGGTCGAGATGCAGGAAGATGTGGTCCTTGTTCTTGCCGACGCCGCGGCCTTCGCGGATTTCCATCGTCATGCAGCGCGAGACGACGTCGCGCGAGGCAAGGTCCTTGGCCGACGGCGCATAGCGTTCCATGAAGCGCTCGCCCTCGGAATTGACGAGATAACCGCCCTCGCCGCGCGCGCCCTCGGTGATGAGGCAGCCCGCGCCGTAGATGCCGGTCGGGTGGAACTGCACGAATTCCATGTCCTGCAGCGGCAGGCCGGCGCGCGCGATCATGCCGCCGCCGTCGCCGGTGCAGGTATGCGCCGAGGTGGCGGAGAAATAGGCACGGCCGTAGCCGCCGGTCGCCAGCACCACCATCTTGGCGGCGAAGCGGTGGATCGTGCCGTTGTCGAGGTTCCAGGCGACGACGCCGGTGCAGCGCCCGTCGGCCGACATGATCAGGTCGAGCGCGAAATACTCGATGAAGAATTCCGCATTGTTGCGCAGCGACTGGCCGTAGAGCGTGTGGAGGATCGCGTGGCCGGTCCGGTCGGCGGCGGCGCAGGTGCGCTGCACCGGAGGGCCTTCGCCGTAGTTCTGCATGTGGCCGCCGAACGGACGCTGGTAGATCTTGCCTTCCGCGTTGCGCGAGAAGGGCACGCCGTAATGCTCCAGCTCATAGACCGCCTTCGGCGCTTCCATGACGAGATACTGCATGGCGTCGACGTCGCCGAGCCAGTCGGAACCCTTGACGGTGTCGTAGAGGTGCCACTGCCACGAATCCGGCGTCATGTTCTTCAGCGAGGCGGCGATGCCGCCCTGCGCGGCGACGGTGTGCGAGCGCGTCGGGAAGACCTTGGTGATGCAGGCCGTCTTGAGGCCCTGCTCGGCCATGCCGAGCGTGGCGCGCAGGCCCGCGCCGCCGGCGCCGACGACGATCACGTCGAAGGAGTGGTCCACATAGGTATAGGCCTTGCCGTTGGCCGCCGGGGAGGAGATCGCTGCCATGATGGATTATCCTGCGAAGGCGATTTTGAGGACGGCGAAAAGACAGAGCCCGCCGACCAGGATCGCGAAGAAGGTGTTGAGCATGAGAAGGCCGATCTTCACGCCCTCCGCATGCACATAGTCCTCGATGACGACCTGCATGCCGAGCTTCATGTGGATGAGGCCGGAAATGACGACGAGGCCCATGAGGACGGCGACGATGGGATGCGACAGCGCCGCCGTCACCTCCGCGTAGGACGCGCCGTTGTAGCAGATCAGGAAGCCGACGAAGAACAGCATCAGCGGCACGTTGGCGACGGCCGTCAGGCGCTGGCGCCAGAAATGCTCCGTGCCGTCCTTTGCCGAGCCGAGGCCGCGAACCTTGCCGAGGGGCGTGCGCATGTCCATGGGTGTCTCCTCAGCGGGCCAGGGTGCCGGCGATCCAGATCAGCACCGTCAGGGCGACGGAGACGACCGGGGTCAGAAGGGCGAGCCGGGTGGAAAAATGCTTCTCGTATCCGCGGCCCATATCCCACATGAAGTGGCGAAGGCCCCCGAGCATGTGGTGCATCAACGCCCAGGTATAGCCGAAGAGCAAGAGACGGCCGATCCAGGTGCCGAAGAACCAGCTCACCCAGTCGAAATAGACCTCGCCCGTCGCCGCCGCGATCAGCCACCAGGCGACGAGGACGGTGCCGAAATAGAGCGCCATGCCGGTGATGCGATGCACGATGGACATGACCATCGTCGGGATCGGTTTGTAGACCTGGAGATGCGGCGAGAGCGGCCGGCTTCGAGTGACATTCGCCATCTGAACCTCACGGAACCCCGGAGAGCCAAAATCTGGACAAATTTTCTCCGGAATTGCAGTATGTTGTGCACAATGCAGTGATTGCGACGTTTAATCACCGGAAAGCGGAACCACAAGCCTTCTTGCAGTGCAAAATGAATTTAATCGATTAGACGCCCTGTCCCTCCGACCGGCTCCCATACGCTCCGCGGGCGTTAACCAAAACCACCGAAATTGCAGCGAAATCCGTGACTTTCGCGTCTTTCTGCCCCATCTTTCCGTTAACGATTTGTTAAGCCTAACCCGGAAGGCAGGACAGAATGACTCTGTTATCGGCGCTCCGTGCGACCAAAGTCTTAGGGCTGGCGGTCGTGCTCGTCGCAGGCGGCATGACGCTCGCCGACGCCCGCGACGGCTGGCATCCCCATCGTCACGGCCATCATTCCCGGCTCAAGAAGCTGCCGACGCTGGAGCCGGAAGCCCATGGCGGCTGGCTCGGCACACGGCTTCGCCACGGCAGAAGCGACCGCGGGTTCCAGCGCGAGAACGACGGCTTCTACAGCGGGGCGATCACCGCCTATCGCAGCCTCGGCAGCAGCATCTACTTCTATGTCGACGACAACGGCGTGATCGAGCGGTACGACCGCCCGGTAAAGCGCCGGGCGGGCGGGCCGAAGGTCATCACCGTGACGCCGGGCCGGAACGGCTGCTCGTGGGAAGCCGGCGTCTGCGTCATCCGGCCGGGCTCCTGATGGCGCGGGGCCTTATCGCCCGCTTGCCGGGTCGGCCCGGAAACGCCAGACCGTCGTCTTCTTGACCTCGCTGTCCTCCAGCGCCCGGGTTACCGGCACCGTATAGGTGGCGAGCGCCTCCATGCGCTCGCGCGGGCAATAGGCGCGGCCGGGATCGCCGACCAGCACCGTCGCGCCGCGCGCGGCGAGCGCCGAGAACCAGGGGATCAGCACATCGGCAAAGCCCCGGTCGTAAAAGACGTC
This sequence comes from Shinella sp. PSBB067, assembly GCF_016839145.1. Lineage (NCBI taxonomy): Bacteria > Pseudomonadati > Pseudomonadota > Alphaproteobacteria > Hyphomicrobiales > Rhizobiaceae > Shinella > Shinella sp. PSBB067. The sequence goes on from NZ_CP069303.1 coordinate 3,502,955, forward strand.
GCCGGCAAGGATCACCTCCCAGCCCCCGTCGCGGCCGACGAGATCCCCGCCGGCATGGTCGAGCACAACGCCGTTGAGAGCGGCGTTCAGCCGGACCGCCGTTTCACTCCAGGGATCGATATCCGCCGCCAGCACCGCCGAGGCACCCGCAAGGCGCGCGGCAATGCCGACAAGGCCGGAGCCGCTGGCGAAATCCAGCACCGTTTTTCCGGCGACCAGCGCCGGATGATCGAGCACATGGCGGGCAAGGCCCTGCCCGCCCGCCCAGGCGAAGGCCCAGAAGGGCGGCGGCAGGCCGATCGCTTCCAGTTCCTCCTCCGTCTTCAGCCAGAGATCGTGCGCCTCGGTGGCGAGCCTCAGCTTCACCTCCGGCACATGCGGCGGCGACAGCACGTCCGTATTGCCGCGGATGAAGACTTCGGGGTCCGTCTTCACGAAAGCATCGCTCCGGAGAAGGCGGTACGCAAAGCGGAAGCCATCAGCGCGGCGGGTTGTCGAGGCCGCCCATGCGGCAGACCTCGATCCACTCCTCCTCCGTCACCGGCTGCACCGAAAGGCGCATGGAGGTGACGAGCGACATGTCGGCGAGCTTCGGATTGGCCTTGATGTCCTTGAGGGTCACGGGCTTCGGCATGTCGCGCACCGCGCGAATGTCGACGCATTCCCAGCGCGGGTCCTCGCCGGCGGTCGAATCCGGATGCGCCAGGGCGCAGACTTCCGTGATGCCGACGACTTCGAGCCCCTCGTTGGAGTGGTAGAAGAAGCCCTTGTCGCCGATCTTCATGGCCCGCATGTTGTTGCGCGCCTGGTAGTTGCGCACGCCGTCCCATTCCTCGCCGGCCTCGCCCTTCGACTTGAGCTTTTCCCAGGAGAACTTGAAGGGTTCGGACTTGTAGAGCCAGTATGCCATCGGGTCTTACGCCTCCGGATTGTTGAAGACCCAGTTCCAGGCCTTCACCTCGACGTCGGCGAAGAGACCGGCCCTGGCATAGGGATCGTCGGCCGCGATCCGCCGCGCCTCCTCGATGGTCTCGGCCTTCACCACGACGAGGCTGCCGGTCGGCTTGCCGTCGTCGCCGAGGAAGGGGCCGGCAAAGCCGAGCTTGCCGTCCGCATTGAGCGCGTTGAGATAGGCGAGATGTTCGGGGCGCGTGTCGAGACGCACCTGGAGCGCACCGGGCTTGTCCTTGCAGAGAAATGCGAAATGCATGCGGCTGTCCCTTCCTTATTCCTGGGTGATGGGGCGCGTCATGAGCTGCCCGATGGCGGTCTTCACGTCGAGCGTGCCGTCGACGATGCGGGCGACGGCGTCGGTGATCGGCATGTCGATGCCCTTTTCGGCGGCGACTCCAGAGGCGACCGATGCGGCGAAGGCGCCTTCCACCAGATCGCCGGACCAGCCGGCGGCAGTACCGTGCCGGCCGAGCGCGATACCGAAGCGCAGGTTCCGCGACTGGTGGCTGGTGCCGGTGAGCACGAGGTCGCCGAGGCCGGAAAGCCCCGTCACCGTGATGCCCTCCCCGCCATGCGCCTCGACGAAGCGGGACAGCTCCGCAAGCCCGCGCGAAATCAGCGCCGCCCGGGCGGAATCGCCAAGCTCCGCGCCCTCGATGATGCCGCAGGCTATCGCCAGCACATTCTTGAGCGCGCCGCCGAGCTGCACGCCGATGCGGTCCGTCGAAGGATAGAGCCGGAAGGTCGGCCCGGAGAGCGCCTGCGCCAGCGCGGCGCCGGTCTCCGCCGTGCGCGCGGCGATCACCATCGCCGTCGGCAGGCCTTTGGCGATATCGGCGGCGAAGCCGGGGCCGGAGAGCACCGCGACCTCGCGGCCGGGCAGTTCCTCTTCCAGCACCTCGGTGAGGAGCCGGCCGGTGCCCTTCTCCATGCCCTTGGCGCAGATGACGACCGCCGTGCCCGGCGCAAGAAGCGGCGCCAGCGACCGCGCCGCCGCCCGCTGCGCCTGCGAGGGCATGGCGAAGAGCACGATGCCGGCGCCACGCATGGCTTCCGCTTCCGCGCTATAGGCAAGCGAAGCCGGCAGTTCGATGCCCGGCAGCGCCTTTTCATTGCGGCGGGTGGCCTGCATGGCCGCGACGGAAACCGCGTCGCGGCCGATCAGCGTGACGTCGCCGCCACTGGCAGCCGCCACGCTTGCCAGCGCCGTGCCGAAGGCGCCCGCGCCGACCACGGCGATCTTGCGGCTGATGCTCATGCCTTGGCTCCCCGCTTGCCCGATCCGAGAACCGTCGCTGCATCGCGGTCCAGCGGCCAGCGCGAGCGCGGCGCGACCGAGAGATCATCAGGCGCAAAGCCGGCCGCCATGCGCTCCAGCCCGGCCCAGGCGATCATCGCGGCATTGTCGGTGCAGAGCGCCAGCGGCGGCGCGACGAAGCGAAACCTGTTCTTGTCGCAGAGCGCCTGCAGCGTCGCGCGCAGCTCCGCATTCGCCGCCACGCCGCCGGCAACGACGAGCGCCGGCGTTTCGGCATCGGGATAGAGCGTGCGGAACCGCTCCAGCCCGCGGCCGATGCGATCCTTCAGGGTGCGCGAGACGGCGCGCTGGAAGGAGGCGCAGATATCGGCGATGTCCTGGCCCGTCACCGGCTCGATGGATTGCGCCGCCTGGCGCACCGCCGTCTTGAGACCGGAGAAGGAGAAATCGAGCCGCGCCTCGCCGACGAGCGGGCGCGGGAAGGTGAAGCGCTCGGGATTGCCCGTCTTCGCCATGCGCTCCACCGCCGGGCCGCCGGGATAGGGCAGGCCGAGGAGCTTGGCCGTCTTGTCGAAGGCCTCGCCGAGCGCGTCATCGATGGTCGTGCCCCAGCGCTCGTAGTCGTCGACGCCGCGCACCAGCACGAGCTGGGTATGGCCGCCGGAAACCAGCAGCATGAGATAGGGGAAGGAGAGCCCGTCCGTCAGCCGCGCCGTCAGCGCATGGCCTTCGAGATGGTTGACGGCATAGAGCGGCTTGCCGGTCGCCCGCGCGATCGCCTTGCCGGTCATCAGCCCGACGATGAGCCCGCCGATCAGCCCCGGCCCGCTCGTCGCGGCGATGGCGTCGACATCGTCGAGGGAACGGCCGGCGCGCAGCAGCGCCTCGGAGATGAGGCTGTCCAGCGCCTCGACATGGGCGCGCGCCGCGATCTCCGGCACCACGCCGCCATAGGCGCTGTGCTCTTCCAGCTGGCTCAGCACGACCTCACCGAGGATCTCGCCCCTGCCGTCTGCATCGCGCGCGACGACGGACGCGGCGGTCTCGTCGCAGCTCGTTTCGATGCCGAGAATGGTCAGGTGGGGCGACATGAAGCACTAGGATCGATTGCGGGCGGCTCTAAAGCCGGTTACGAGACATCCCGGTAACAATGGATCAAGGCGGATGCAAACAAAACCTTTCAGGATCGGCACCCGTGGCAGCCCGCTGGCGCTCGCCCAGGCCTACGAGACCCGTTCGCGCCTGATGGCGGCGCACGGCCTGCCGGAAGACATGTTCGAGATCGTCGTGCTCTCGACCACCGGCGACCGCATCACCGACCGCTCGCTGGCGCTGATCGGCGGCAAGGGCCTGTTCACCGAGGAGATCGAGGCGCAGCTTTCCTCCGGAGCGCTGGACCTTGCCGTGCACTCCTCCAAGGACATGCCGACGAAGCTGCCGGAGGGCCTGCACCTCTCGGCCTTCCTGCCGCGCGAGGATATCCGCGACGCCTTCATCGGCCGCGCGGCGAAGCGCCTTCTCGACCTGCCGCAGGGCGCGACCGTCGGCTCGGCCTCGCTGCGCCGCCAGGCCCTCATCCGCCGCCTTCGGCCGGACCTCAATGTCATCGTCTTCCGCGGGCAGGTGGATACCCGCCTCGGCAAGCTCGCCGAAGGAAAGGCCGATGCGACGCTGCTCGCCTATGCCGGCCTGAAGCGCCTCGGCAAGCTCGACGTGCCGACGGAGATCCTCGATCCGATCACCTTCCCGCCGGCCCCGGCGCAGGGCGCGATCTGCGTCGAGAGCCGCATCGGCGACGACCGGGTGAACGGCCTGCTGTCCGCCATCGACGACCGCCCGACCCATGCGGCCGTCGCCTGCGAGCGCGGCTTCCTCGCCACGCTCGACGGCTCCTGTCGCACGCCCATCGCCGGCTATGCCACCGTCGAGGGCGATCACCTGCGCTTCCGCGGCACGATCCTCACGCCGGACGGCAGCCGCTTCCACGAGATCGAGACGAGCGGCCCGGCCGCCGATGCCGCCGCCCTCGGCGAAAAGGCGGGCGAGGATATCCGCGCCATGGCGGGAGCGGATTTCTTCGAAAGCTGGACCTGACCATGCGCGTCCTCGTCCTGCGCCCCGAGCCCGCGGCGGCCCGCACCGCCGAACGGCTCGCGGCGCTCGGACACGAGGCCGTGCGCCTGCCGCTCTCGAAGGCCGAGCATGCCGTCGATGCCGTGAAGGCCGCCCTGGCGCAGCCCCCATGGCGCCATCGCCGTCACAAGCGCGGAAATGGCCCGCCTGTTCGAAGGGCTCGGCGGCGCCCCCGCCTCGCATCGGGACACCACCGTCTTCGCCGTCGGGGAAGCAACCGCACAGGCCATGCGCCAGAGCGGTTTCACCAATGTCCTCAACGCGGAAGGCGACGGCGAAAGCCTTGCCGGGGTGATCGCGGCCCATGTCCGCGCGAAGGGGCCGCTGCCGCATCCCCTCCTCTATCTCGCCGGCAATCCGCGCGGTCCGGGCTTCGAAAGCCGGCTGGCGGAGGCCGGCATTCCGTTTCGCACCGTGGAAGGCTACCGCATGGTGCCGCTCGCCCCCACCCGCGAGGCGGTGGAGGCCGCCCTGCTGCATCCGGTGCCTGACGCCGTACTGCTCTATTCGCGGGAAAGCGCCCGCGCCTTCTTCGCTCTTGCGCCCCTTACCGAGGCGCCCGGCCGCTTTACCGCCCTGCGCCTGCTCTGCATGAGCGCAAATGTCGCGGCGGCCGTGCCGGAGCGCTTTGCCGCGCACGTCGCCATCGCGGCGGCACCCAGCGAGGAAAGCCTGCTGGCGCTGCTCTAAATGCAGGTATCGGCGGCGAAATTTCCGCAAGGGTCTTTCCCTCCCAGCCATCCCTGTCTACGTTTAGTGCAATGCACATGAACGCGAGGAGGTCGCCATGGAACCGGAAACCCCGTCCCGTCGAAAGAAGGCCGGCGACGAGCCCGTGACGATCGATCTCGAGCCCGTTCCCGCCTCTGCCAGCAACGAGGCGATCGCCGCCGGGGAAAAGGCCGGAGCCGAGGCCTCCGCACCCGAAACCGCTGAAGCGGGCGCGCCGGAAGCCACCACGGCCGAGCCCGATGCCGACGCGCAGAAGCAGGAGCCGATCGAACCGGCCCGCGCAACCTATGAGGAGCCCGCCCGCACCGAACCTCCCACGCCCCCACATCGCGGCAATGCCGGCCCGCTCGCCGCCGGCATTCTCGGTGGCCTCATTGCACTGCTCGGCGCCGGAAGCCTGCAATATGGCGGCTACCTGCCCGCGCCCGGCCCGGACAGGGCAGAGGAAAGCAGTGCCGTCGCCACCCTTTCGGGCGAGGTCGAGGCGTTGAAGGCCCGGCTCGCCGAGACCACCGCGGCACCCCCCGTCGATCTGCAGCCGATCGAGACCCGCCTTGCCGCGCTGGAAAAATCGGCAGGCGAAAACAGCGGCACGCCCGGTGCGGACCCGGAATCCGTCGGCAGGCTGGAAGGGGACGTTGCCCGGCTGACGACGGAGCTCGCCGCGCTGCGCGAGGCCGTTGGCCGCACCAGCGAGGCGGTCAGCACGACGGAAAGCCAGCTCACCGAACGCATCGCCGCCGCCGAGCAGAAGCTCGACGAGCCGCGCAGCGACATCGCGATGGCCCGTGCCGTGGCCGCAAGCGCGCTGAAGACCGCCATCGACCGCGGCGGCCCCTACCTCGCCGAGCTGGAGGCCTTCGCCAGCGTCGCGCCGGACGATCCGTCCATCGCGGGCCTGCGCGAACATGCGGCCATCGGCGTGCCCTCGCGCGCCGACCTCGTGCGCGATTTCCAGCCGACGGCCGACGCCATCCTCGACGCCGTGCATCAGCCCGAGGGAGACCAGGGCATCTTCAACCGCCTGATGTCGAGCGCCGCCTCGGCGATCCGCGTCCGCCCGGTCGGCAGCGTGGAGGGCGATACGCCCGAAGCCGTCGTCGCCCGCATCGAGAACAAGCTGCAGAACGGCGACTTCAAGGGCGCTGGTATCGAATGGCAGACCCTGCCGCAGCCGGGCCAGGCCGCGGCGGCGGACTACAAGCGCAGGCTGGATGCGCGCGTCAGCGTCGAGGAACTGGTCGGCGCGGCCGTGTCCGGCGCCCTCAACGGCACGACCACCGCCACCGGCAACCAGGGCTGAGGAGAGACTTCATGGTTCGCATTCTGGTCTTCGTCCTCTTCGTCCTCGCGCTTGCCGCCGGCTTTGCCTGGCTTGCCGACCGTCCCGGTGAACTCTCCGTCATCTGGCAGGGCCAGCGCGCCGACATGAGCCTCATGGTGGCCGCGACGCTCGTGGTATCGCTGATCGCCGCCGTCATGTTCTGTTGGTGGCTGGTGCGCGTGGTCTGGACCTCGCCGCACTCGATCCAGCGCTATTTCCGTGCCCGCAAGCGCGACCGCGGCTACCAGGCCCTGTCGACCGGCCTGATCGCCGCCGGCGCCGGCGATGCCGCCGGCGCGCGCAAGATGCTGACACGCACCAAGGGCCTCCTCAGCGCCGACCAGGAGCCGCTCATCCACCTCCTGGAAGCGCAGGCGGCGATGATCGAGGGCCGCTATGACGACGCCCGCCGGAAATTCGAGCTGATGGCCGACGATCCGGAAACGCGGGAACTCGGCCTGCGCGGCCTCTATCTCGAAGCCCGCCGCCTGGGCGCCAGCGAAGCCGCCCGGCAATATGCCGAACGCGCCGCAGAAAAGGCCCCGCAGCTTCCCTGGGCGACGGAAGCCGCGCTCGAATACCGCTCCGAGGCCGGCGACTGGGACGAGGCGCTGAAGCTCCTCGGCGACGGCCGCTCCGGCTCGGCCGAGGAAAAGAAGGTCCATGCCCGCCGCAAGGCGGTGCTCCTCACCGCCCGCGCCGCCGACAGGCTCGATGCCGATCCCAAGGGCGCGCGCGAAGATGCCCACCAGGCGCTGAAGCTCGACGAGAATTTCGTGCCTGCCGGGCTCATCGAGGCGAAGGCGTATCTGCGCGAGGACAACCTGCGCAAGGCCGCCGCCATCCTCGAAAGGCTCTGGAAGGCGACGGCGCACGGCGACGTGGCGCGGCTCTATGTCCGCGCCCGCAGCGGCGATTCGGCGACGGACCGCCTGAAGCGGGCGGAAAAGCTGGAGGCGATGCGGCCGAACAATGCCGAGGCGCTCTACGCCGTCGCCGAGGCCGCGCTGGAGGCGCGCGACTTTGCCCTTGCCCGCGCCAAGGCCGAGGCGGCCGCCCGCCTTTCCCCGCGCGAAAGCGCCTTCCTGCTGCTGGCCGACATCGAGGACGCCGAGACCGGCGACCAGGGCCGCATCCGCCACTGGATGAACCAGGCGCTGAAGGCCCCGCGCGATCCCGCCTGGACGGCCGACGGCATCACCGCGCCGGAATGGCGCGCCGTCTCGCCCGTCACCGGTCGTCTCGACGCCTTCGAATGGAAGACCCCTGTCAGCGAGTTGCAGGGGCCGATCGAGGACGGCTCGGCCGGCGCCGTCGACGAGGCCATCCGCACCCTGCCGCCGCTCGCCATCGCGACGAAGCCCGCCAGGGCCGAGCAGGTCGTCAAGGAAGAGAAGGCGGAGGCCGCAAGGCCGGTCGTGGTGGCCGCGGTGACCGAGCCCGCACCGGTCAAGATCGCGACGATGCCGGAGCAGGCGAAGGCGGACGCCGCAAGCCAGAAGGAGGAGGAACGCCCCTTCTACGGCCTGCCTGACGATCCGGGCGTCAAGGAAGACGCCGTCGCCAAGCGCGACGGCACGAGCGGTTTCCGATTGTTCTGAGTTCGGGAAACGGGGCGAGAATCTATGTTCGAACGCTTGCAGCACTTTCTTGCGAGCCTTTCCGGCGGCGACCGGCCGACCTTTGCCGCCGATGACCCGCGGGTCGTCGTCATGGCGCTCTGCATCCAGGTGATGGAGGCGGACGGCAAGGTGCTGGATGTCGAGAAGAAGGCGCTGCGCGCCCGCTTCAAGGAGTTCTACGGCGTGGACGAGGCCGAACTCGACGCGCTCGTCGCCGCCGGCACCGATGCCGAGAGCGAGGCGATCGACTTCTTCCGCTTCACCTCGGAGCTGAAGCGACAGCTTTCGGAAGACCAGCGCATCGCCCTCATCGGCCTTCTCTGGGAGATCGTCTATGCCGACGGCGAGCGCAGCGAGATGGAGGATCACGCCATCTGGCGCATCGCCGACCTTCTCGGCGTCTCGGGCCGCGAGCGCATCATGAAGCGGCAGGAGGTGGCCGAGAGGGTCGGCGCGGCGACGAACCGCGAGGAACCCGACGAAGGCTGAGCCATGCTGGACCTTTCCCCAAAGCCGCACCGCCCGCGTCCCGTCCTCGTCGTGCTGCACCAGGAAACGTCCAGCCCCGGGCGCGTCGGCCAGATCCTTCAGGCGATGGGCCTTGCGCTGGACATCCGCCGCCCGGTGCTCGGCGATCCGCTGCCCGACACGCTCGAGCATCACGCCGGCGCTGTCGTCTTCGGCGGGCCGATGAGCGCCAACGACGACGAGCCCTACATACGCCGGGAGATCGACTGGCTTTCGGTGCCGCTCGGGGAGAACCGGCCCTTCCTCGGCATCTGCCTCGGCGCGCAGATGCTGGTGAAGACCCTCGGCGGCACGGTCACCGGCCATGCGGACGGCTGGGCGGAGATCGGCTGGTATCCGCTGCGGGCGACCGAGGCGGGCGCGACACTGATGGCCTGGCCGGACATGGTCTACCAGTTCCACCGCGAGGGCTTCGACCTTCCCTCCGGCGCGACCCTGCTCGCCACCGGCCAGCATTACGAGAACCAGGCCTTTCGCTATGGCGACAACGCCTGGGGCATCCAGTTCCACGGGGAGCTGACGCTCGCCATGATGCACCGCTGGGTCGTGCGCGGCGCGCATCGCTTCGAACTGCCCGGCGCGCAGGCCGGCCGCCTCCATCTCGACGGCCGCCTCCTGCACGATGCGGCGCTCAGGATGTGGATGACATCCTTCCTCGACCGCATCTTCCACGAGACATGAACGCGCGCCCGCATTAAACATGTTGCGGCACCGCAAGGCGCGCGGCCTTGCTGGCTGGGCATGCAATGGCTACATGTCAGCACGAAACCAATTGGAGTCGTCCATGATAGCGGTCATCAACACCCTGTTGTTCATCATCAATATCGCGTGGTTCCTGGTGATCGCCTCGGCGATCTTCTCCTGGCTCTACGCCTTCAACGTCATCAACGCGAACAATCAGGTCATCGCCACCATCGGCCGCTCGCTCTACCAGTTGACCGAACCGATCTATCGCCCGATCCGCCGCGTCCTGCCGAACTTCGGCGGCGTCGACCTGTCGCCGCTCGTCGTGCTCGTCATCCTGTTCTTCCTCGAGCAGATCGTCCGCACCGTGGTGGCACCCGCGCTCCTGGCGCCGTGACGCCGGCGCTCACCCGCCATGGCGACCATGTGCGCCTGACCGTGCGGCTGACGCCGAACGGCGGGCGCGATAACATCGACGGATGGGAAACGGGCGCGGACGGCGCAAGCCACCTGAAGGCACGCGTCAGCGATCCGCCGGACAAGGGCAAGGCCAACAAGGCGCTGATCGTGCTGGTCGCCAGGGCGGCCGGCGTCGCCAGGTCCGCCGTCAGCCTCGTTTCCGGCGATACCCAGAGAAAGAAAATCCTCCGGATCGAGGGCGACCCGGAGGATATCGTTTCAAGGCTCGAAAGCGCGGTGCCGCGCTAGAGCAATTCCAGCAGAAGTGCGCAGCGGTTTTGCGTCCGGAATTGCGTAGAAACAAAAGGATGGAGCGTTTTCGCGATTCGAAGAAAAGCGGAAACGCTCCATCCGGTTATTTGGACTTGTTGTAGCGCTCGACCGCCTCGAGGATCATCCTCTTGGCGACGGTGACATCCTGCCAGCCGGCGATCTTCACCCACTTGCCGGGCTCCAGATCCTTGTAGTGCTCGAAGAAGTGCTCGATCTGCTTCAGCGTGATGTCCGGCAGGTCCGTATAGTTCTCGATCTTGTCGTAGCGGCGCGTCAGCTTCGGCACCGGCACGGCGATGATCTTCTCGTCCTTGCCGCCGTCGTCTTCCATCACCATGACGCCGATCGGGCGCACGTTGATGACGCAGCCCGGAACGAGCGGGCGGGTGTTGGCGATGAGGACGTCGATCGGGTCGCCGTCTTCCGAGAGCGTGTGCGGCACGAAGCCGTAATTGCCCGGATAGGTCATCGGCGTATAGAGGAAGCGGTCGACGACGAGCGCGCCGGCCTCCTTGTCCATCTCGTACTTGATCGGGTGGCCGCCGACGGGCACCTCGACAATGACATTCACGTCATCAGGCGGGTTCTTGCCAACGGAAATCGCATCGATACGCATGGGTGTCCCCTTGAAATGCAATGGGTTGATTTGCGGGTGTCCTAATGCGAATCCCGTTGCAGCGCAACATGACTTTCGCCTCACCCGAATAGACCGCCGGCATATGCCGTCTACATCTTGACCGGAGGATGACCATGCACCCGAGCCGTTGCCTTTTCATCGCCAGCCTCGCCGCCTTTACCGCCGCCGCGCCCGCGCAGGCCAACGAGAGCACCTATAGCGACCGCGATCTCGATGCCTGCAAAACGCTCCTGCAGCAGGAGGAAGGCGCGAGCGTGACGCTGGAATGCGCCGGCTACAAGGATTTCGCGGTCTATTTCAAGGAGAGCGACCTGCGCCAGAGCCAGACCTATGGCCCGATCGGCAAGGCCTGGCTCGACGAGGCCTTCGAAAGCTTCGGCCCCTTCAACCACACCAGCGCGAAGATCGAATGGCGGCTCGATGCAGCCGGCGCGCCCTTCGCGACCATCGTGCGCTGGTTCGTTTCCGATCAGGAGACGACATCCGATACCGATACGCGCTACGGCCAGATCCTCGTCGTCTCGACGGTGGCGACCGCGGGGAACCCGACGAGCTGTGTCGTCGGCTATGTCGACGCACTGGAGAACGGGGGCGCCAACGCGCTCGCCCGCACGCTCGCCGACGGGAAGGCCGCTTCCTTCAGCTGCGGCAAGGACGAGCCGCAATGGCAGGGAGAGCGCGGCGCGCTGGCAGGCGAACCGATGCGCCACCTGCCGCAAGCCGCGAAGGAATAGCCCTCAGGGCCAGACGAAGCCGATCTTCTTCAGTTCCTTCTCGCCGAAATTCTCCATGCCCTCGGCAATGTCGCATCCGCCGGAGGAGCGGAAGAAACGGTAGGCATGCTCGCTGTCCTCGAGGCACCAGACGATCATGCCGTTGCAGCCGAGCGACTTGAGGAGGCGACGCGCCTCGCCGAAGAGCAGGCGGCCGAGGCCGATGCCCTGGTATTCGGGACGCAGGTAGATTTCGTAAATCTCGCCTTCCTGCGGCAGCGCGCGGGCGCGGTTGAGCCCGAGCGTAGCATAGCCGGCCACCGTGCCGGCGACGTCGACCACCAGGAGCGTCGCGGGACCCCGCGTCGCCTTGCGCCACCAGGTCTCGTCCCGCCGGTCGACCATCTGGTTGAGCGGCCTGTGCGGGATGAGGCCGCCATAGGCCTGCAGCCACGACACGCGATGCGTCTCGGATATCGCCCGCGCGTCCTGCGGCTCGGCGCGCCGCACATCGATCGACAGTGTCTTCATAACACGACTCATATTCCGGCATCGATCCCACCGGAATCCCGCAACGGGCGGAGGCTTCCTTTGCCCACAGGCGAGTTCCAGACGACACCTCGAAAAGTTAACGCTTTTTTAACAAACGTCACAAGCCGTAAAACGATGGCACACACATGAAAAACCCCGGCACAGGGCCGGGGTCGCACTTTGTCTCATATCGGGAGGCGCGGTTTACGCGGCGCCGGCGGAGCGCTGCTTTTCGAATCGCTTGCGGTCGTTCGGGTCGAGATAGAGCTTGCGCAGGCGGATCGACTTCGGCGTCACCTCGACGAGTTCGTCGTCCTGGATCCAGGAGAGCGCCCGCTCCAGCGTCATCTTGATCGGCGGCGTCAGGCGGACGGCTTCGTCCTTGCCGGCGGCGCGGATGTTGGTGAGCTTCTTGCCCTTCAGCACATTCACTTCGAGGTCGTTGTCGCGCGTGTGGATGCCGACGATCATGCCGGCATAGACCTTCTCGCCGGCGTCGATGACCATCGGGCCGCGATCTTCCAGGTTGAAGAGCGCGTAGGCGACGGCCTCGCCCGCTTCGTTGGACAGCAGCACGCCGTTGACGCGGCCGCCGATCTCGCCCTTGTAGGGCTGGTAGTCGTGGAACAGGCGGTTCATGATCGCCGTGCCGCGCGTGTCCGTCAGAAGCTCCGACTGGTAGCCGATGAGGCCGCGGGTCGGGGCGAAAAAGACGAGGCGGACGCGGTTGCCGCCGGACGGACGCAGCTCGACCATCTCGGCCTTGCGCTCGGACATCTTCTGCACGACGACGCCGGAATGCTCTTCATCCACGTCGATGACGACTTCCTCGATCGGCTCCAGGAGCTGGCCGTTGTCGTCCTTGTGCATGACGACGCGCGGACGCGACACGGCAAGCTCGAAGCCTTCGCGGCGCATGGTCTCGATGAGGACGGCGAGCTGCAGTTCGCCGCGGCCGGAGACGAAGAACGAATCCTTGTCGCCCGATTCCTCGATCTTCAGCGCCACGTTGCCTTCGGCCTCCTTGAACAGGCGGTCGCGGATGACGCGGCTCGTGACCTTGTCGCCCTCGGTGCCGGCGAGCGGCGAATCGTTGACGATGAAGGACATGGTGACGGTCGGCGGGTCGATCGGCTGGGCCTTGAGGGCTTCGGTGATCGAGGGATCGCAGAACGTGTCGGCGACGGTGCCCTTGGTCAGGCCCGCGATGGCGACGATGTCGCCCGCATGGGCCTCTTCGATCGCCGTGCGCTCGATGCCGCGGAAGGCGAGGATCTTCGAGATACGGCCGTTCTCGATGAGCTGGCCGTCCTGGCCGAGGACCTTGACGGACTGGTTCGGCTTGATCGAGCCGGAATAGATGCGACCGGTGATGATGCGGCCGAGGAAGGGGTTGGCCTCAAGGATCGTGCCGATCATGCGGAACGGGCCTTCGGCGACCGTCGGCTCGGGCACGTGCTTGAGCACGAGGTCGAGCAGCGGGGCCATGCCCTCGTCCTGCGGGCCTTCCGGGTTGACGTTCATCCAGCCGTTGCGGCCCGAACCGTAGAGGATCGGGAAGTCGAGCTGTTCGTCCGTGGCGTCGAGATTGGCGAAGAGGTCGAAGACCTCGTTCAGCACTTCCTCGTGGCGGCCGTCCGGGCGGTCGATCTTGTTGATGGCGACGATCGGCTTCAGGCCGACCTTGAGCGCCTTGCCGACCACGAACTTGGTCTGCGGCATCGGGCCTTCCGACGAATCGACGAGAACGATGGCGCCGTCCACCATCGAGAGGATGCGCTCCACCTCGCCGCCGAAGTCGGCGTGGCCGGGCGTGTCGACGATGTTGATGCGCACGCCCTTCCATTCGACCGAAGTGGCCTTGGCGAGGATGGTGATGCCGCGTTCCTTTTCGATGTCGTTGGAGTCCATGACGCGTTCGGCGACGCGCTGGTTTTCACGGAACGAGCCGGACTGCTTGAGAAGCTCGTCGACGAGCGTGGTCTTGCCATGGTCGACGTGCGCGATGATCGCGATATTGCGGATGGACATAGGTTGTAATCTCTGAGGTTCAGGGGCGCGCGCAAAACGAGGGCGCCGTCTTCAATGGCCGGGCTCATACATGTTTTTCCGCAAATGCGAAAGGGGCGGGCCGCAACTCTGTTGCCTCACGACGAGCGGACCGGCGGCAGCACCACGCGCCAGAGCTCCCGGTCCTCCCGGTCCATCAGCCGCACGGTCATCTCCTCGCTCGCCCCGTTGATGTCGACGAGGCCGAAGAATTGCAGGCCGGCGGAGGGCGGCAGGTTGCTGTCGACGCCCCCGGCGGCGGATTTGATGAAGCGAACCTCCGGCCCGAAGGTCATGTCGAGCGGGTGCGGCCCGTAGGTGCCGGAATGCAGCGGCCCGGAGACGAACTCCCAGAACGGATCGAATTCCTGGAATTTCGCCCGGGAAGGATCGTAGTGATGGGCGGCCGTGTAATGCACGTCCGCCGTCAGCCAGACGACATTGTGGACCGCATTGTCGCGCATGAAGGAGAGGAGGTCGGCGATCTCCCGCTCGCGCGCCGCCGGCGGCCCGTTGAGCCCGTCCGCCACGCCCTCGTAGCCGAGACGGTTGGCATAATCGTCCCAGATGACGAGACCGAGCGGCATGTCGCAGGCGATCACCTTCCAAACGGCGCGGGAGGCCGCAAGCTCCCGGCGCAGCCAGTCCGCCTGGCGCCAGCCGAAGAGGCCGTTTTCCATGCCGCCCCGGTTGGGGCTGCGGTAGGAGCGCAGGTCCACGAAGAATACGTCGAGCAACGGCCCGTAGGCGACCTTTCGGAAGATGCGGCCGGGTTCGGTCGGAAAATAGCGGATCGGCGTCATCTCGTGGAAGGCCCGCCGCGCCCGTGCCTCGTACACACCGATCTCCTTTTCCGGATAGCGCCGATCACCCGAAAGATCGCTCGATGCCGACCAGTTGTTCAGCACCTCATGGTCGTCCCACTGGAAGAAGGTCGGGCATTGCGTGTTGAAGGAAAGCAGGTGGTCGTCGAGGAGGTTGTATTTCCACTGACCGCGGAATTCCTCCAGCGTGCGCGCCACGTCGCGCTTCTCGTCGGTCACGATGCGGTTCTTCCAGACCCCGCCGTCGCGCAGCCTGATCTCGTCCGGGATCGGCCCGTCTGCATAGACCGTGTCGCCCGAATGGATGAAGAAATCCGGCTCGTGGCGCAGCATGGTCGAATAGGTCTTCATGCCGACATCGTCGATGCCCCAGCCCTGCCCCGCCGTATCGCCCGACCAGACGAAGCGCACCGACCGCCTGCGCATCGGCGCGGTGCGGAAGCGTCCGACGATGGGCTCGGAGACGAGATGGCTGGAATAGGGATCGCTCGCCGTGAAGCGGTAGAAGATGTCCTGGTCCGGCAGCAGCCCCTGCAGCATCGCCTTGACCGTATTGTCCGAGGCCACCGTCGCCTTCTGCAACGGCACCCGCATCGCGTCGATGAAGCTGTCGGTGGTCGCATATTCAAGCGTCACCTCCGCCGGCCGGTCGACCCGCGCCCAGACGACGCCCGACGAGCAATCCACGTCGCCGGACTGGACGCCATGCGAGAAGGCCGGGCTGCCATGGCGCCGCGCATAATAGGGAACCGCCAGCGCCGAGGACGTCGCAAGCGCGCCGGCGCCCGCCGTCAGCAGAAACGAGCGCCGCGTCAGCGCCTCGGGAACGATCGCCATGCCACCTCCGGCCCAGCCCGCGAAAAGACGGGCAGACCATGAGTCTCCGGCATGTCAGTCCGGTAACGGGACGATGACGTTTCACCCAAGCTTTGGTGACGGGAGGATGACGAGGGGTGTGTTCATGCGTGCCGCGCTCTATCCGGCCTATCCGCAGCCCGCTCCCCCCTCTCCTTCGTCATGGTCGGACCTGAACCGACCATCCATGCTCGGGTGCCGCCGCGGATCCTCGGGTCAAGCCCGAGGATAATGTCGGCGGGGAGGCACGGTCACGGCAAAAGTCGTTTAAGGGCAGAGCAAGGGCAGGGGCAAGGCAGAGCGCCAGGCGCCGGCTCAGGCCGCCAGCCCCTTCTTCTCCAGCATGGCCTCCGGGCTCGGCAGCTTGCCGCGGAAAGCCTTGTAGGCGTCCTCCGGGTCGACCGAGCCGCCGACGGAATAGATGTAGGTCTTCAGCCGCCCCGCCATGACCGGATTGAAGGCGTCGCCCGTTTCCGTGAAGGCGGAGAAGGCGTCGGCGTCGAGCACTTCCGACCACATGTAGGAATAGTAGCCGGCCGAATAGCCGTCGCCCGAGAAGACATGCTGGAAGTGCGGCGTCGCGTGGCGCATGACGATGGACGCCGGCAGGCCGATCGTCTCCAGCACCTCCGCCTGCACCGCCATCGGGTCCTCGACGGCGCCGCGCGTATGGAACGCCATGTCGACCAGCGCCGAGGAGGTGAACTCCACCGTCGCGAAGCCCGAATTGAAGGTGCGGGCGGCCAGCACCTTGTCGAGCAGCGCCTGCGGCATCGCCTCGCCCGTCCGGTAATGCACGGCATAGCGCATCAGCACTTCCGGCACCGTCAGCCAGTGCTCGTAGAGCTGCGACGGCAATTCCACGAAATCGCGCGAGACGCCCGTGCCCGAGACGGAGGGATAGGTGACGTTGGAGAGCATCCCGTGCAGCGCATGGCCGAATTCGTGGAAGAGCGTGCGCGCATCGTCGAGCGACAGCAGCGCGGGCTTGCCTTCCGCGGGCTTGGCGAAATTGCAGACATTGTAGATGATCGGCAACTCCCCGACCGTGCCGTTCGGCAGCGGCAGGCGATGCTGGCTCTGGTAGGAGCTCATCCAAGCGCCGGAACGCTTGGAGGAGCGCGCGAAATAATCGCCGAGGAACATGGCGACCAGCCTGTCTTCCCGGTCGCGGATCTCGAAGACCCGCACGTCGGGATGATAGACCGGCACGCCCTTCTGCTCGATGGCGCGGATGCCGAAGAGCCGTTCGGCGACGTCGAAGCAGGCCTCGATGACCTTTTCGAGCTGGAGATAGGGCTTCAGCTCCGCCTCGGAGAAATTGAATTTTTTCGCGCGCAGCTTTTCCGCATAGTGGCGCCAGTCCCAGGGCATGACCTCGTGGTTGCGGCCCTCCCCGGCGATCAGCGCGGCAAGCTCCGCCTCCTCCTCGCGCGCCCGCGCCACGGCCTTTTCCCAGACCTGCATCAGGAGCCCGTTCACCGCCTCCGGCGTCTTGGCCATGGTGTTGTCGAGCTTCAGGGCCGCGAAATTCCCGTAGCCGAGCAGCCCGGCCTTTTCGGCCCTGAGCGCCAGCGTTTCCTTGACGATGCCGCGGTTGTCCGTCTCGCCCGCATTCTCGCCGCGCGCCACCCAGGCCCGGAACGCCTGCTCGCGCAGGTCGCGGCGGGTGGAGAAGGTGAGGAACGGCTCGATGATCGAGCGCGACAGGGTGACGGCGTAGCGCCCGTCCTCGCCGCGCTCGCGCGCCGCCGCAGCCATGGCGTCCTTCAAGAAGTCCGGCAGACCGTCGAGCGCCTCACCCTCGTCGAGGACGAGCGCCCAGTTCTTCTCGTCGGCAAGCACGTTCTGGCCGAATTTCGCGCCGAGGCCGGCGAGCCGCTCGTTGATCGCCGAAAGCCGTTCCTGCCCGGATTTTTCGAGCTTGGCGCCCGATTTCACGAAGCCCTTCCAGTGCCGCTCCAGGACGCGCACCTGCTCTAGCGAGAGGTTCAGCCCGGCACGGCTCGCCCACAGCGCATCGATGCGCTTGAAGAGCGCGGCATTGGTGCCGATCTTCGAATAATGCCGCGACATTTTTGGCGCGATGTCGCGTTCCAGGGCCTGGATCGTGTCGTTGGTATTGGCGCCGGCGCGGCTCCAGAAGAGCGCCGAGACGCGCGACAGCGCATCGCCGGCGATCTCCAGCGCGACGACGGTGTTCTCGAAGGTGGGGGCTTCCGGATCGTTGGCGATCGCATCGATCTCGGCCTCGTGGGCCGCCAGTGCCGCATCGAAGCTTTCCGCGAAGGCCTCGTCCCTGACGAGGTCGAAACGCGGCAAGCCGCCCGGGCCGCTCCACTCGACAAGAGCAGGATCGATGCGCATTTCGGTCATGGGTCGTCCTTCCAGCAAATCAACGTTCGGCGAATATAGGAACGGACATGCCCCTTGGTACAGGGCACCGTCGCAAATTAGGGGAACCGGATGCGCGCAGCCGCGTTCAGGCCGGTGCGGCAACGCTGCCACTTGACGCGGACGGCGACTTCGGAGACAACAATGCCGTACCCGCGGCCTTTTGACATCGGTAGCCGCGGTGAACCCTGGTGCCGGGCCCCTCTGGCGAGAGTTTTTACGGCGCTCTCGTGATGTCGGTACCGCCAGCAATCAGCCGGCGGATTCATACGCACATGAACATCCTGACCATGCCTCACCCGCATGCCCGTCGTGGCACGCGCGATCTCACTTCCCGTACCTCCACCCGCATGGAGGCGCTGTCATGATCGGCAACGGCGAAGGCAAATCCACCCTCTCCTATCTCAAATGGGCCTTCATCTTCACCGTCGTCGGCCTCGCGCTCGGCGCCTGGCTCGGCTGGCAGACGGAAGGCACGCTCGCCGGCATGGCGACCGTCTTCTTCATCTGCGCGGTCCTGGCGGTGCTGGAAATCTCGCTTTCCTTCGACAATGCGATCGTGAATGCCAACAAGCTCAAGGACATGACGCCGGCCTGGCAGCACCGGTTCCTGACCTGGGGCATTGTCATCGCCGTCTTCGGCATGCGCATCGTCTTCCCGCTCCTGATCGTCGTCATCGCCGCCGGCATCGGCCCGATCGACGCCCTGGTCCTGGCGGCCCGGGAGCCGGCGGAATATGCCCGCATCATGAACGATGCGCACCTGCCCATCGCGGCCTTCGGCGGCACCTTCCTGATGATGGTCGGCCTCACCTACTTTTTCAACCATGAGAAGGACGTGCACTGGATCGGCTTCATCGAGAAGCACATGGCGCGCTCGGCGACCGTCAAGGGCATCGAGATCGCCTTCGTCCTCGCGCTCATCCTGATCTTCTCCAACCTGCTGGAGGGCGAGGCGGCCAATACCTTCGTGCATGCCGCGGTCTACGGCCTTCTCACCTTCCTTGCGGTGGAAGTCGTCGGCGGCCTGCTCGACGCCTCGCAGAAGGCGATGTCGGAAGCGGCCAAGGGCGGCCTCGGCGCCTTCATCTATCTCGAAGTGCTCGATGCCAGCTTCTCCTTCGACGGCGTGATCGGCGCCTTCGCGCTGACGCAGAACCTTTTCATCATCGCCATCGGCCTCGGCATCGGCGCCATGTATGTGCGCTCGATGACCATCATGCTGGTGGAAAAGGGCACGCTCGCCGAATACCGCTACCTGGAGCACGGCGCGTTCTACGCGATCCTGATCCTGTCGGTGGTGATGTACTGCCAGACGCTGGTGCACATTCCCGAGGTCATCACCGGCCTTGGCGGCGCGACGCTGATCGGCATCTCGCTCTGGTCCTCGATCCGCCACAACCGGCGCGAACAGGCGCTGGAACGCCGCGAGGCCGACCATGTGGCGGGCGGCCTCGGCAAGAACGCCTGACGCCTGCGGCCGGCCGCCGAAAACGGCCGGCTCGCTATTCTCAAGACAAAGGTATCCCAAATACAGAAGGCCCGCCGATCTTCCGACCGGCGGGCCTTTTCATTCAGGGAATTCTCTCTCCCGCGTCAGACGCGCGGGAAATCGGCGGGGTTGATGCCGAGGGTCTTCAGGTCGCGTTCCTTCGGGCGGCGGTGCCCCTCTACGGCCGCGGCGGCCGCGTGGGCAGCGCTCAGTACGGCGAAGGCCCGGCCGAAGAAGCCCTGGGCGAAGGAGTTGCGGAGGGTGGTCATTGGAATGCTCGCTTTCTGTTCTAGCTTACGGATGGAAGATGATGCTTCAGGCCCGAAAGTACAAGCGACGGAATCTCAGCCCAGCCATGCAACGCATGCAGGCCGGAAACGAGGTTTCCGGCCTGCAATATTTCCGATCGTCGAAGAAGAACGTCAGTCTTCGTTGGCGGCGAACTGCGAAAGGACTTCGCCCTTGCCGCGCGCCCGCAGGATGAGCGGGACGATGACGGCGAGGAAGGCGAGGCCGAACAGCACGGCGGCGATGGGCGACATGAAGAGCGCCGTCACGTCGCCCTGGCTGATGGCGAGCGCCCGGCGCAGCTGCTGCTCCGCCATCGGCCCGAGGATGAGCCCCACCACGACGGGTGCGATCGGATAGCCGAAGAGCCGCATGGCAAAGCCCAGCAGGCCGAAGACCAGCAGCATGCCGAGCTCGAAGACCGACGGATTGGCCCCGATGGTGCCGAGCGTCGCGAACAGCAGGATGCCGGCATAGAGCCAGGGCTTGGGGATCGTCAGCAGCTTCACCCACAGGCCGATCAGCGGCAGGTTCAGCACCAGCAGCATGAAATTGGCGATGAGCAGGCTGGCGATGAGGCCCCAGACGAGCTGCGGATTGGTGGCGAACAGGAGCGGCCCCGGCTGGAGGCCGTATTGCTGGAAGCCGGCGAGCATGATGGCCGCCGTCGCCGTCGTCGGCAGGCCGAGCGAGAGCAGCGGCACCAGCGTGCCGGCGGCCGACGCGTTGTTGGCCGCCTCCGGCCCCGCCACGCCCTCGATGGCGCCCTTGCCGAACTCGTCCTTGTGGGCGGAGAACTGCTTTTCCGCCGAATAGGAGAGGAAGCTGGCGATGTCGGCGCCGCCGGCCGGCATCGCGCCGATGGGAAAGCCGATGGCGGTGCCGCGCAGCCACGGCTTCCACGAGCGCGCCCAGTCCTGCGCGTTCATCCAGACCGAGCCCTTCACCGCCTCCACCTTCTCGGGGATGCGGTCGCCCTGGCAGGCGACGTAGAGCGTCTCGCCGATGGCGAACATGGCGACCGCGAGCGTCGTCACCTCGATGCCGTCGAGAAGGTCGGGAATGCCGAAGGAAAGCCGCGCCTGCCCGGTCTGCTGGTCGATGCCGATGATGGCAAGGCCGAGGCCGACGAAGAGCGCCGTGAGCCCGCGCAGCGTCGAATCGCCGAAGGCCGCCGAGACGGTCACGAAGGCGAGCACCATCAGCGCGAAATATTCCCGCGGGCCGAAGGAGAGCGCGAACTTCACGACGAAGGGCGCGATGAAGGCAAGGCCAAGCGTGGCGATGAGGCCGGCGACGAAGGAGCCGATGGCGGCTGTGGCGAGCGCCGGCCCGCCGCGCCCGGCCCGGGCCATCTTGTTGCCTTCGAGCGCGGTGACGACGGAGGCGCTTTCGCCCGGCGTGTTGAGCAGGATCGAGGTCGTCGAGCCGCCATACATGCCGCCGTAATAGATGCCGGCGAACATGATGAGCGAGCCCGCCGGATCGAGCTTGTAGGTGACGGGCAGGAGCAGCGCCACGGTGAGCGCCGGCCCGATGCCCGGCAGTACGCCGACGGCCGTGCCCAGCGTGACGCCGATCAGCGCATAGAGCAGGTTCATCGGCTGGGCGGCGATGACGAGGCCCTGCATCAGGAATTCGAATGTATTCATCGTCAGCTCCTCAGAAGAACAGGTGCTCGAGCAGCCCCGCGGGCAGCGAGAGTTGCAGGAAGCGGCCGAAGATGATGAAGACGACGAAGCTGATGGCGATGCCGACGGGCAGGGAGATCCAGAGCTTGCGCCGGCCGAAGCCGAAGGCGGTCAGCGCGAACAGCACGCCCGTGGCGATGGAAAAGCCCGCCGTCTTGAGCAGCAGCATCTGCCCGGCAAGCCCCGCGATAATCCAGACGACCGGCTGCACCTCGACGGGCTCGCGCTCCGGGAAATCGCCGCGCCAGGCCTCGAAGCCCGTCCAGACGGCGAGCAGCGCCAGCCCGAGGGCGATGACATGCGGCACCGTCGCGGGGCCGATGCGCGAATAGTTGGTCATCTCCGCAAGCCGCCCGGCATCCCACCAGATGATGCCGGCAAGGACGAGGAGGACGGGAGCGATGACCAGCGCCGCCCTGTCGGGGCGACGCGTTTGGCGGGAGGAGGGAACCTCGCTCATTTGACGAGCCCGATGTCCTTGAGGATGCTTTCCGTCGCGGCGACATCCTTGTCGAGCTGCGCCTTGAAGGCATCGCCGGCGAGATAGGTGTCCTGCCAGCCCTTGGTCTTCAGGACGTCCTTCCAGGCGGCGGAGGTCACCATCTTCTCGATGTCGCCGTCGATCGAGGCGACCTCATCGTCCGAAAGGCCGGGCGCGGCGGCGATCATGCGCCAGTTCTCGACCACGACGTCGAGGCCGCTTTCCTTGATGGTCGGCGCGTCGATGCCCTCGATGCGCTCGCCGCTGGAAATGGCGATCAGGCGCAGCGTGCCGGCCTTCACCTGGGCCTCGAACTCGCCGTAGCCGGAAATGCCCGCCGTCACCTGGTTGCCGAGGATCGCGGCAAGCGCCTCGCCGCCGCCGGCATAGGCGACATAGTTGATCCTGGTCGGGTCGACGCCCGCCGCCTTGGCGATGAGGCCGGCCGTGATGTGGTCCGTGCCGCCGGCCGAGCCGCCCGCCCAGGAGACCGCGCCGGGATCGGCCTTCAGCGCCGTGACGAGGTCTTCCATGTTCTGGATCGGCGAGGCCGCCGGAACGACGATCGCCTCGTATTCGCCGGTAAGCCGCGCGATGGGCGTCACGTCCTTCAGGGTGACCGGCGACTGGTTGGTGAGGATCGCACCGACCATCACGTAGCCGCCGACGATGAGGGCGTTCGGGTTGCCGGAATTCTGGCTGGCGAACTGGGCAAGGCCGATCGTGCCGCCGGCGCCCGGAACGTTGACCACCTGCACGCTGCCGGCGATCTTCTCGTCCTGAAGGACCGTCTGGATCGACCGGGCCGTCTGGTCCCAGCCGCCGCCGGGGCCGGCGGGCGCGATGATCGAATAATCCGCGGCGAAGGCCGGAAGCGCCATGGCGCCGGCGATCAGGGATGCCAGGAAGAAATGTTTCAAGGGTCTGTCCTCCGTCAGGCGCGGGCTCGCCCGCGCATCGTTGCCTGTGGCAGGAGGACAGAGCCGCCATAACGACGCAAACCACCTTTCGGCGGGCGCGGCTGCGGCAGAATTCTCCTCCCGGTCTTCCGTCCGCCTCCACGGACGATGAAGACCCCCAAGCGACCACAGAAAGCTGTCATCTACCTGACATGGCGGCGGAGCGGCCGACTACTGGTTGCGCAGCACCTCGTTCCAGCGCGCGATCAGCCGGGCGCGCTTGACCTGGTCGAGATAGACCATCAGGCCGGGGCTGACCGGCACCGGCTTCAGCTGCGCGCCGAGCAGCGCGTTCATCGTGCGCGCCGTGTTGGAGCCCGAGACCTCGGGGCTGACGGCGGCGATCTGCAATTCGCGCGACAGGATCTCCTGACCCTCCTTCGACATGAAGAAGGCGAGGTAGCGCCGGCCGAGCTCCGGCGAGGCGGCCGCCTGCGGCACGAGGCCGATGCGCGACATGACGACGGTATAGTCCTTCGGCAGCACGATCCCGACATCCGGGTGGCGTGAGGCCCAGTCCGCCGCATAGGAGCCGAGGATGTTGTAACCGAGCACGAAGCGCCCGTCGGCAACGCGTTCCAGGATCGCCGAGCTGGTCGAATAGAGCTTCACGCCCGCCGCGCCCATCGCCTGGATCACCGTCCAGATATCGCCGAACTGCTCCTGGTCGCGCGCCATGAAGAGGAAGCCGACGCCGGAGCGCTCGATGTCGTAGGTGCCGATGCGGCCATGGACCTTCTCGCCCTGCCGCTTGAGATAGTCGACGAACTCGGCGCGCGAGGCCGGCGGCTTCTCACCCTTGAAGCTCGGCTTGTGATAGACGAAGACGGCGGGCTCGAAGGTCAGCGCATAGGCGGTGTTGCGCCAATTGGCCCATTGCGGCCAGCGCTCGCTCATCGGCAGGTCGCTGCGCTGCGCATAGCCGTCGTTGCTGAGCTTGACCTGCAGGTCCATCGCCGAGGAGAAGGCGAAATCGGCGGTCTTCCGCCCGGCATCCGTCTCGCTGACGATGCGGTCGTGCACCTCGCCGGTCAGCATCTCCTCGTAGCGCACCGCCACGTCCGGATTGGCCTTCTGGAAACCCTCGATCATCGGCCGGGCGAGCGGCTCGTCGAGCGAGGAATAGACGACGAGGACGGGCGCGTCCGCATTTCCGTCGCGCGCCGCGAAGAAGACCGGCTCGGCAAGGGCGGGCGAAGAGGCCGCCAGAAGCGCAAGAAGGATGAGGACAAGACGCATCGCATGACCTTGCCAAAGCGGACGCCCGTTCACAAGAGCGCCCGCCGCCGCTAAATTCGCCCTGGGAGGACGAAGACGTGCGCATTCTACTGGTCGAGGACAACGAAGCCCTGGCGGACGGCCTTTCCGCCATCCTCAAGGGCACCGGCCATGCCGTGGACGTGGTGCGCGACGGCGCCTCCGCCGACGCGGCCATCGCATCG
The DNA here is from genome assembly GCF_016839145.1 of Shinella sp. PSBB067. NCBI lineage: Bacteria > Pseudomonadati > Pseudomonadota > Alphaproteobacteria > Hyphomicrobiales > Rhizobiaceae > Shinella > Shinella sp. PSBB067. Next base: position 3,527,278 of record NZ_CP069303.1, read on the forward strand.
GAGAATTTCGACCTCGTCATCCTCGACCTGACGCTGCCGGAAATGGACGGGCTCGACGTGCTGCGCGCCATGCGCGCCCGCTCCAGCAAGGCGGCCGTCCTGATCCTGACGGCGCGCGGCGCACCGGAAGAGCGGGTGCGCGGCCTCGATCTCGGCGCCGACGACTACATGATCAAGCCTTTCGACATCTCCTAATTCGAGGCGCGCGTGCGCATGCTGCTGCGCCGGCAGGCGGGGCTGCGCTCCTCCGCCATCGCCTTCGGCGGCATCGCGCTCGACCTCAATTCCCGCACCTTCTCGGCCGAGGGCGTGCCGCTCGACATTCCCGCCCGCGAGCTCGGCCTCCTCGAAATCCTTTTCATGCGCGCCGGCAAGGTGGTCGCCAAGGAAGCCATCATGCAGTCGCTCGCCGCCTTCGACGACGACCTGTCGGCCAATGCCATCGAACAATATGTCAGCCGGCTCAGGAAGCGCCTCGCCCCGCACGGCCTCACCGTGCGCACCGCCCGCGGCATCGGCTACTATCTCGACAAGGCGACGGCCGCTTGACGCTCCTTCCCGCCGCCTCGCTCCGCCGCCGCCGCCTCCTCTGGCTGCTCGTCTCGACGGCGGTGATCGGCGTCGTCGCCCTCGTCGACACCTATAACGAGGCGGTGACGACGGCGAACAACGTCTCCGACCGCGTGCTGGCCGGCTCGGCGCTCGCCATTGCCGAACGGGTGGTGGTGACGGAAAACGGCGCGCTGGAGGTCGACATCCCCTATGTCGCGCTGGAAATGCTGACCTCGGCGGCGCAGGACCGCGTCTTCTACCGCGTCGACGGCCCGCCCGGCCGCTTCATCACCGGCTACCAGACCCTGCCGACCATCGCCGAGATGGGCGGCCGGTCGATCGGTTTTGCGGATGCGACCTTCCGCGGCGAGCCGATCCGCATCGCCGTGCTCCAGCGCTCCGCCTCCACCGGCATCAATTCCGTGCCCTTCGCCGTGACCGTCGCCGAAACCACCATCGCCCGCCGCCAGCTGACGCAGACGATCCTCCTGCGCTCGGCGCTGCGCCTTGCCATGATGATCGCCGGCGCGGCCGCGATCGTCTGGATCGCCGTCACCGTCTCGCTGCGCCCGCTCTACAGGCTCGGCGACGCCATCGCCGAGCGCAGCCCGAACGACCTGCACCCCATCGAGCAGCGCGCGCCGAGCGAGGTGCAGGGCCTCGTCGACACGGTCAATTCCTTCATGGTGCGCCTGCAATCGGCGCTGGATGCGCTGCGTCACTTCTCCGGCAATGCCAGCCATCAGCTCCGCACGCCGCTCGCCATCATCCGCACCCAGCTCGCGCTGGCGGGCCGCGCGGCGACGCTGGAGGAGGCACAGGAGGCCGCGCGCAAGGGCGATGCCGCCGTCGCCCATGCCGAGCGCATCCTCGCCCAGCTCCTGCTGATGGCGAAGATCGACGCCGCCGGCTCCAACGAACCGCAGAAACTCGCCGCCGTCGACATCGCCGCGCTCGCCCAGCAGCTCACCGCCGACCGCGTGCCCGCCGCCGCAGAGGCCGGCATCGACCTCGGCTACGAAGGCGACGGCCCGGCCTTCGCCCGCGTCGAGCCGCTGCTCTTCGGCGAATTGCTGCGCAACCTCGTGGAGAACGCCATCGCCTATGCCGGCCGCGGCGCGGAGGTGACGGTGAGCGTGCGGCAGGGAAGGGATGCGGTGCGCCTGACGGTCGAGGACAACGGCCCCGGCATCCCGCCGGGCCGCCGCACGCTCGCGCGCCAGCGATTTTCACGCGGCGAGCATCGCGATGCGCCCGGCATGGGCCTCGGCCTGCCCATCGTCGAGGAGATCGCCGCGCTGTTCGACGCGGCGATGACGCTGGAAAGCGGCCCGGCCGGCCGCGGGCTTCGCGTGGCGATCCGCTTCCCCGCCGCCGGCTAGGGCTTGCGCCAGCCGAGGAGGCCGGGCGCGGCATGCCAGATGGCCTGCACGGCAAAGCCCATGAAGAGAAGGCCCGACATGCGCACGATGGCAAGCTCGTGGCGGCGGTAGAACCGGCGCACCAGGCTCGCGCCGATGATCACGACGAGAACCGCATCCGCCAGCAGGAAGCCGACGAGCGAGGCGCTGAGCAGGAAGGGCAGCGCCTCGAAGTCCAGCGCGTTCGAGGAGCTCGCGAGCAGCGCCGTGAAGGTCGCGAGCGCCACCGGATAGCCCTTGGGATTGGTGAGGCCGAAGATCAGGCCGCGGCGCAGCGGCCGCTCGACCGCCAGCATGGCCGAACCGTCCGAGCGCTTGCCCGCCCTCAGCGCCGACCAGCCGAGCCAGGCGAGATAGAAGCCGCAGAAGAGGCCCAGGACGTCGAACACCGTGGTGCCGATGGTCTTGGCCCCGACGATGGCGACGAGCGCGAGGGTCGACCACACCATGTCGCCGGCAAGATGCCCGCCGAGAAAGAGCGCGCCCGCCTTGCGCCCCTGCCCGGCGCCGATGCCGAGCAGGGCGAGGAACGCCGGGCCGGGGATGAGCACATAGAGCAGGGCCGCCATGAAGGCGCCGAAGAGCATGGAACCGGTCATCTGAAATCCCCGTGAAACGTGCGGCGAGTTTCAGTCCGCGCGGCCGCTATCGTCAAGGTGGAGCCGCAGGCATTTTTTTGGCGTCGCAGTCCGGCCGCGCATTGCCGCCGCGCTTGACGGTTGTCCATTCTCGCCCGCCATAGTAAGCTAGACTTACGATAATGTAGAAAGCGATCATGTCCCTCCGCCCCGATCCCGATGCCCTCGGCTTCGTCCTCATCGACGTTGCCCGCATGTTGCGCAGCGCCTTCGAGCGGCGCATCGCCACCGCCGGTCTTGGCCTCACGCCGGGCGAGGCCCGCACGCTCGTGCGCATCGCCACGCTGGAGGGCAGCCGCCAGCTCGAGATCGCCCAGCATATGGGCATCGAGCCGATGACGCTCTCCACCTATCTCGACCGCCTCCAGAGCCTCGGCTTCATCGAGCGCCGCCCGGATCCGGCCGACCGCCGCGCCAAGCTGATCCATACGACACCGGCGGCCGCCGACATCATCACCAGTATCCGCATCGAACAGATCGAACTGATGCAACTGGTCACGAGCGGCATCGGCGAGGAAGACCTCGCCCTGATGCGCGAGCGCATGAAGCGGCTGCGCGCCAACCTTGCCGCCCTGGAGGAAGACAGCGCCGCCCTCGCGCTCGCCAAGGAGGCCGGCCGATGACGCGCCCGCGCATGAGCGAGCGCCGCACGAGCATCATCAGCGCCTTCCTCGTCGCCCTCGGCCCGATCTCCATGGCGCTCTACACGCCCGCCATGCCGCAGCTCGTCAACGCCTTCTCCTCGACGGAATCGGCGATCAAGCTGACGCTCTCGCTCTATTTCGCGGGCTTCGCCCTCGCCCAGCTCGTCTCCGGCACCATGTCGGACGTGCTCGGGCGGCGCCGGACGACGCTGATCTTCATGACCGTCTACCTCGCCGGCAGCCTGATGGCCGCCTTCGCGCCGAGCGTCGGCATGCTGCTGGCCGGCCGGCTCGTGCAGGGCATCGGCGCCTCCGTCGGCATGACGGTCTCGCGCGCCATCGTGCGCGACCAGATCACCGGCACCGAGGCCGCGCGGATCATGAACATGGTGGGCATGATGCTCGCCATCGGCCCCGCCGTCTCGCCGACGCTTGGCGGCTTCTTCCTCGGCCTGTTCGGCTGGCAGTCGATCTTCTTCCTGATGGTCGGCTTCGCGCTCGCCGCCTGCGGCACGGTCTATTTCTGCATGGCCGAGACGACCAAGCCGGACCCCGCCAAGGGGCATGTCGACCCCATCCTGCGCGGCTACGGCGCGCTTGCGGCCAGCAGCCGCTTCGTCTCCGCCACGCTTGTCATGGCCGGGGCCGTCGGTGCGCTCTACGGCCAGGCGACCATGCTGCCCTTCGTGCTGATCGACAGGGTCGGCCTGACGCCCACCCAGTTCGGCGTCGGCATGCTCATGCAGTCGGGCTTCTTCTTCGCGGGAACCGTCGTCGTGCGCCTGCTGATGCGCCGGATGGCGCCGGCCCGCATCGTCCTGCCGGGCCTTGCCTTCATCGGCATCGCCAGCATACTGATCGCGCTCGCCTCGCACCTCGTCCCGCCGACCTTCCTCAGCGTCATGGGTCCCGTCGGCGTCTATGCCTTCGGCATCGCCTTCGTCATGCCCTACATGATGACGGCAGCCCTGGAACCCTTCCCGCACATCGCCGGCTCGGCCTCCGCCGCCATGGGCTTCATCCAGATGGGCGCCGGCTTCCTCGCCGGCCTGATCGCCGCCGCCATCGGCCTGCCCCTCTTCGCCTTCGGCACCATCATCCCCTCGATGGGCCTCATCGCGATCCTCTCCTACGCCTGGTATCGCGCGATCTGCAGCCGCGACGCGCAGCTCGTGACGGAGCCGGCGGAATAGGCGGACGCAAAAAACCCGCCGCCGTTTCCGGCAGCGGGCTTTTCATCCGGGTGCGGATCGCTCAGCCGCGCTTGTTGCGGGCGGCGAGCGTGCGCAGGCGCAGCGCGTTCAGCTTGATGAAGCCGGCCGCGTCCTTCTGGTCGTAGGCGCCCTGGTCGTCCTCGAAGGTGACCAGCTTGTCGGAATAGAGCGACTTCGGCGATTCGCGGCCGGTGACCATGACATTGCCCTTGTAGAGCTTCAGCGTCACCTCGCCCTCGACATGCTCCTGGCTCCGGTCGATCGCGGCCTGCAGCATCTCGCGCTCCGGCGAGAACCAGAAGCCGTAATAGATGAGCTCGGCATAGCGCGGCATCAGCTCGTCCTTGAGGTGGGCGGCGCCGCGGTCGAGCGTGATGCTCTCGATGGCGCGGTGCGCGGCGAGCAGGATCGTGCCGCCGGGCGTCTCGTAGACGCCGCGCGACTTCATGCCGACGAAGCGGTTTTCCACCAGGTCGAGGCGGCCGATGCCGTTGTCGCGGCCGTAATTGTTGAGCGTCGCCAGGATCGTCGCCGGCGACATGCGCACGCCGTTGATCGAGACGGCATCGCCCCGCTCGAAGCCGACCTTGATGACGGTCGCCTTGTCGGGCGCCGTTTCCGGCGAGATGGTGCGCATATGCACGTATTCGGGCGCCTCGACGGCCGGGTCTTCCAGCACCTTGCCCTCGGAGGAGGAGTGCAGGAGGTTCGCATCGACCGAGAACGGCGCTTCGCCCTTCTTGTCCTTGGCGACCGGGATCTGGTGCTGCTCGGCGAATTCGAGCAGATGCGTGCGGCTCTTGAACGACCAGTCGCGCCACGGCGCGATGATCTTGATGTCGGGGTTCAGCGCATAGGCGGAAAGCTCGAAGCGGACCTGGTCGTTGCCCTTGCCGGTCGCGCCATGCGCGATGGCGTCGGCGCCGGTCTTGGCGGCGATCTCGATGAGATGCTTGGAGATCAGCGGGCGGGCAATCGAGGTGCCGAGCAGGTAGACGCCTTCATAGACCGCATTGGCGCGGAACATCGGGAAGACGAAATCGCGCACGAATTCCTCGCGCACGTCCTCGATGAAGATCTCCTTGATGCCGAGCATCTCGGCCTTCCTGCGGGCCGGCTCCAGCTCCTCGCCCTGGCCGAGGTCGGCCGTGAAGGTCACGACCTCTGCGCCGAGTTCCGTCTGAAGCCACTTCAGGATGATCGAGGTATCGAGGCCGCCGGAATAGGCGAGCACGACTTTCTTCACGTCTTTATGTGATGCCATGATGATGAGGTCCGTTGCATGAAGGGCTGCGGCAAACCCGCGAAAGCCCGGTGTCGCGGCACTTTTAGCGAGATTGGCGCGCGGCGCAAGGGTGGGCCCCGACGCATCGTGCCGCACGCCGGGTTTGATCCGGCCGCAGGAGACCCCATATTCGGCCTCTGTGGACCATGAAGGGGTGATCCCATGACCGATCTCAAGGACATCATCAAGGCCGCCAATGTCGCGGTCGTCACCGGCGGCGCCTCCGGCATCGGCCTTGCCGCCGCAAGGCGCTTCGCCGAGGCCGGCATGTGCGTGGCGCTCGCCGACCGCAATCCCGACCAGCTCGGCGAGGCGCGCGCCGAGCTCGAAGCCATCGCCGGCGAGGCGAATGTCATGGCCGTCGAGACCGACGTCGCCCATCGGCACGAGCTGGAAGCGCTGGAACGCGCGATCCTCCAGCGCTTCGGCCGCGTGCATGTGCTGATGAACAATGCCGGCATCCAGCCGGACACCTCCATCTTCAGCGCCGAGGCCAACTGGGACCATATCCTCGCGGTCAACCTGATGGGCGTCATCCACGGCACGCAGGTCTTCGGCCCGAACATGCTGGCCCATGGCGAGCCGGGCCTCATCATCAATACCGGCTCCAAGCAGGGCATCACCACACCGCCCGGCAATCCGGCCTACAATGTCTCGAAAGCCGGCGTGAAGGCCTTCACCGAAGCCCTCCAGCACGAATTGCGCAACACGGCGGGGGCGAGGATCTCCGCCCATCTGCTGATCCCCGGCTTCGTCTTCACCGCCCTGACGCGGGGCGAGCGCACGGAAAAGCCCGACGCCGCCTGGACGCCGGCCCAGACCGTCGACTTCATGCTGGAAAGCCTTGCGCGCGGCGACTTCTATATTCTTTGCCCGGACAACGACGTCGCCCGCGCCCTCGACGAACGCCGCATGGCTTGGGCGATGGGCGACATCATCGAGAACCGCCCGCCGCTCTCGCGCTGGCATCCGGATTATGCGGAGACGTTCAAGGCCTTCGCCGAACGTCCCTGAGAGCGTTTCGGCTGGCAATTTTCCGAAAGGCGGATAAGAGTCGCCTCTTTCCGCCCTTCAGAGGATCGCCATGGACTTCGTGCCCGCGCTTGCGACGCTCATCACCTTCGCGGCGGCGACGCTGCTTCTGGCCGCCACGCCCGGGCCGGACATGACACTCTCGATCAGCCGCGCCCTCTCGCAGGGCCGCGGCCCGGCGCTCTACGTGGTGCTCGGCACCTGCCTCGGCATTCTCGTGCACACGCTGCTCGTCGCCTTCGGCGTCTCGGCCCTCATCGCCGCCTCGCCGACGACCTTCACCATCCTGAAGAGCGGCGGCGCGGCCTATCTGCTGTGGCTTGCCATACAGGCCATCCGCCACGGCACCAGCCTGACGATCAAGGCGGCCAGCAGCCCGCGCGGCACCGCGCTCGCCAGCATCTCCACCGGCTTCTGGGTGAACCTGCTCAATCCGAAGGTCGTCATCTTCTTCGTGACGTTCCTGCCGCAGTTCGTCAGCGCCGGCGATCCCCATGTCACGGGCAAGCTGGTCTTCCTCGGCCTGTTCTTCATCGCCGTCGGCATACCCGTCAACGTCGCGGTGATCCTTGCCGCCGACCGGCTCGCCGGCTGGCTGCAGCGGAACCCGAAGGCGCTGCGCGGCCTCGACTACACCTTCGCGGGTGTCTTCTCGGTCTTCGCCGTCAAGATCTTCCTCACGCAGGCGCGCTAAGCCCCGGGTCAGCCGATCAGCAAGGCGTCGTCGTCGAGCGTCTGGCCGCGCATCTTGCGGAACATGGCGATCAGGTCCTCGACCTGGAGGGTCTTGCGATTGTCGCCGGCGACGTCGAGCACGATCTCGCCGCCGTGCAGCATGACGGTGCGGTGGCCGTAGTCGAGCGCCTGGCGCATCGAATGTGTCACCATCAGCGTCGTCAGCTTGCGCTCGGAAACGATCTTCTGGGTGAGGGTCATGATGAATTCGGCCATGCCCGGATCGAGCGCGGCGGTGTGCTCGTCAAGCAGCAGCACGTCGGAGCCGGCGAGCGTCGCCATGACGAGCGAGACCGCCTGCCGCTGGCCGCCGGACAGAAGGTCCATCCGGTCGCGCATGCGGTTCTCGAGCCCGAGATTGAGCTCGGCGATGCGCTCGCGGAAATGCGCGCGGCGCTGCGGCCCAAGCGCCGAAGCGAGGCCGCGCCGTTCGCCACGCCGGGCGGCGAGCGCAAGGTTCTCCTCGATGGAGAGCGCGCCGCAACTGCCGGTCAGCGGGTCCTGGAAGACGCGGGCGACGCGGCCGGCGCGCGCGGCGGTGCCCTGCCGGGTGACGTCCGTCGTGCCGATCTTCACCTGGCCTTCGCTGGCGATGACGTCGCCGGCCAGAACCCCGAGCAGCGTCGACTTGCCGGCACCGTTCGAGCCGATGACGGTGACGAACTGGCCTTGCTCGATGGTGAGGCTGACGCCGTTCAGCGCCTGCTTCTGCAGCGGCGTGCCCTTGCCGAAGACGACCTTGATATCGGAAACGGAGATCATCAGGCGGCTCCCCCGCGGCGAAGGCGCGGCAGCACGAGCGCCACTGTGACGAGCAGGGCCGTCACGAAGTTGAGGTCCGAGGCCTGCAGGCCGAGCACGTCCGAGGAGAGCGCGAGCTGGATGGCGATGCGGTAGAGGATCGAGCCGATGACGCAGCCGATCAGCGCCATCAATATCCCGCGTGCGCCAAACAGCGTCTCGCCGATGATGACGGCGGCAAGGCCGACGACGATGGTGCCGACGCCGGACGTGACGTCGGCAAAGCCGTTGGTCTGCGCGAAGAGCGCGCCGCCGAGGGCGACCAGCGCGTTGGAGAGCGCGATGCCGAGATAGATCTGCTTGTTGGTGTTGACGCCCTGCGCGCGGGCCATGCGGGCATTCGCCCCCGTCGCGCGCATGGAAAGGCCGGCATCGCTTTCGAGGAACCGCCAGACGACGATGACGGCGACGACGACGAGGATGCCGACGAAGAGCGGGCGCACGTAGAAGTCCCTGAGGCCGAGGCCGAAGAACGGGCTGATCATCGTGTCGGCATTGATAAGCGCGACATTCGGCTTGCCCATGACGCGCAGGTTCACCGAGAAGAGCGCGATCATGGTGAGGATCGAAGCGAGCAGGTTGAGGATGCGGAAGCGCACGTTCAGCATGGCCGTAACGAGGCCGGCGACCGCGCCCGCCACCATGGCGACGGCGGCGGCGAGCCAGGGGTTGAGGCCGGCGATGATCAGCACGGCCGTGACGGCCGCGCCCAGCGGAAACGACCCGTCCACGGTGAGGTCCGGAAAATCCAGCACGCGGAAGGCAAGGTAAACGCCGATCGCGACGAAGGCATAGACCAGCCCCAGTTCGACGGCACCCCAGAAGGCAATCAGGCTCACGGCTCTCGGCTTTCCTTGTTCCCCTTCCGCCTCGCGCGGATGGGCCTTTCTAACGGATCAACCGCTGCCAGGCGTCCGGCAGCGGTTGATTCCGGTTGGCGATGTTCCGGGAACCCCGGATCAGTCGATCACGCGGGTCGCGCGGCCGACGACGGCTTCCGGAAGGGTGACGCCCATCTTGGCGGCGGCGCCCTTGTTGACGACGAGGTCGGTGCCGGCGGCGACCTTCACGGCGATGTCGCCGGGGTTTTCGCCCTTGAGGATGCGCACGACCACTTCACCCGTCTGGCGGCCGACATCCTTGTAGTTGAAGCCGAGCGCCGCGATGGCGCCGCGCGAGACGGAATCCGTGTCGGCGGTGAAGAGCGGCAGCTTGGCCTCCACGGCAACGGCGACCGCGCCTTCGAGGGCGGAGATGATCGTGTTGTCCGTCGGGATGTAGATCGCATCGGCGCGGCCGACGAGCGCGCGGGCGGCGCCCTGCACTTCGGCGGACTTGGTGGCAGCGGATTCGACGACCGTCAGGCCGGCCTTCCCGGCTTCTTCCTTCAGGACGGCGAGCAGCGAGACGGAGTTCGCCTCACCCGAATTGTAGAGGAAGCCGATGGTCTTGGCCTCGGGCAGGATTTCCTTGATCAGCGCCAGGTGCTCGGCGACCGGCGACATGTCGGAAAGGCCGGTGACGTTGCCGCCCGGCTTGTCCATGTCCTTGACGAGCTGCGCGCCGAGCGGATCGGAAACGGCGGTGAAGACGACCGGGATGTCCTTCGTCGCGGAAACGACGGCCTGGGCCGAGGGCGTGGAGATCGGCACGATGACGCTGGGGTTTTCGCCGACGAACTGGCGGGCGATCTGCGCGGCGGTCGCGGGGTTGCCCTGCGCCGACTCGTAGATGAACTTGAGGTTCTCGCCTTCCTTGTAGCCGGCGGCCTCCAGCGCTTCCTTCACGCCGTCGCGGGCGGCGTCGAGCGCGGGATGTTCGACGATGGCGGTGACGGCAACCGTGACGTCTTCGGCCTTGGCGGGCAGCGCAAGCGCGAGCGTTGCAGCGGCGGCGAGCAGGATATGGCGCATGAAGGGTCCTCCCTAGAATGATTTTACGCCGTTTCTAGGCAAAACGGCCGTTCAAATCAATTCTCGGAATCGGTTGGGCCGATCATATTTTCTGATGGAGGGTGCGCTCAGGGCCGAGCCGGGGAGGCATAACCCCCTCATCCGGCCCTTTCGGACCACCTTCTCCCCGAGGGGAAAAGGAAAACCACCGCCGCCGCAATCCCCCTTCTCCGGGGAGAAGGTGCCGGCAGGCGGATGAGGGGTTGCGCCCTCAGTCGTCCTCGCCGTGCCCGACGATCATCATGGCCTCGAAGGCCATGCGCTCGACCTTGCGCATGCGCTCGGATTCGGACTTCAGCTGGCCGCAGGCGGCGAGGATGTCGCGGCCGCGCGGGGTGCGGATCGGCGAGGCATAGCCGGCCTGGTTGATGAAGTCGGCGAAGCGCTCGATCTGCTCCCAGTCCGAACACTGGTAGTTCGTGCCCGGCCAGGGATTGAAGGGGATGAGGTTGATCTTCGCCGGAATGCCCTTCAGGAGCTGCACCAGCAGCTTGGCGTCCTCCAGCGTGTCGTTGACGTCCTTCAGCATCACATATTCGAAGGTGATGCGCCGCGCGTTCGACAGGCTCGGATAGGCGCGGCAGGCCTCGAGCAGTTCCTTCAGCGGATATTTCTTGTTGATCGGCACCAGCATGTCGCGCAGCTCGTCGCGCACCGCATGCAGCGAGATCGCCAGCATGACGCCGATCTCCGAGCCGGTGCGGTAGATTTCCGGCACGATGCCGGAGGTCGACAGCGTGACGCGCCGCTTGGAGAGCGACAGGCCGTCGCCGTCGGTGGCGATGAGGAGCGCCGTCTTGACGCTCTCGAAATTGTAAAGCGGCTCGCCCATGCCCATCATGACGATATTGGAGACCTTGCGCCCCTCGGCCGGCACGATGGCGCCGGCCGGCGTGTCGCGGTCCGGGAAATCGCCGAGCCGGTCGCGGGCGAGCAGCAGCTGCGAGAGGATTTCCTCGGCCGTAAGGTTGCGCACGAGCTTCTGCGTGCCGGTGTGGCAGAAGGAACAGGTGAGCGTGCAGCCGACCTGGCTGGAGATGCAGAGCGTGCCGCGCCCCTCTTCGGGAATGTAGACCGTCTCGATCTCGACCGGGCGTCCGGCGCCGCGCGCGGGAAAGCGCAGCAGCCACTTGCGCGTGCCGTCGCTGGAGATCTGCTCGTCGACGATCTCGGGACGGGCGATGGTGAAATGCGTCTTCAGCATCTCGCGCATGTCCTTGGAGACATTCGTCATGTCGTCGAAATCGGAGACGCCGCGCACATAGAGCCAGTGCCAGAGCTGGCTGACGCGCATCTTGACCTGCCGCTCGGCGACGCCCTTTTCGACGAGCGCGCGGCCCATCTCCTCGCGCGAAAGGCCGATCAGCGTCGGCTTTTCGGCGGCCGGGATGTTGCGGACGACCGGCGCCTTGACGGGCGCGGCCGTGTTGAGAAAGTCCATGCTTGCCATCGGGTCATCCTCAAGAACAGGAAGCGCCCGCGCAGGCTTCCTGCGCCGCAAGCGGTCCATGCTCGACTGAAGTTCAGCGGGGCCTTCGGCGCCGACAGGTGCGGCGGAGGCCCAGTTGCGGGCCCTTTAGCATTGTTCCGGCGCAAAGTCACCTGCCTTGCCGCTCCGCGCAGACCTCCCGCACGCAGGCCCTCAGCCAGCGATGCGCCGGATCGGCGTCCATGCGCGGGTGCCAGAGCAGGGAAACCGTGTGCTCCGGCAGCTCGACCGGCAGGGCAAAACGCGCCATGCCCTGCGCAAGCCGCATCGTATAGCGCTCCGGCACCTCGGCGATCAGGTCGGAATTCCGCGCCAGAACCAGCGCCTCGGAAAAGCTCGAAACGGTGACGGCGATAGCGCGCTTCAGCCCGATCCGCTCCAGCGCCGCATCCACGGGACCCGCATTGCGCCCGCGCCGGGACACCAGTACATGCTCGCCACCGGCATACCGCTCCGGCGTCAGCGGCGCATCGAGAAGCGGATGCCCCGGCCGCACGACGCCGACGAAGCAGTCGCGGAACAGCGCCTGCGCCCGCACCTCCGGTCCCGTCGCGCCGCCGATCACGCCGGTTTCCAGGTCCACCGCCCCATCGCGCAGCGGCGTGCTCTCCTTGTCGGGCTTGGGCACGAAACGCAGCCGCACGCCGGGCGCTTCCCGCGCGATGCGCGCCAGCAGCGCCACGCCGAAGGTTTCGACGAAGCCCTCCCGGTTGCGCAGGGTGAAGGTCCGCACGAGGCCTTTCAGGTCGAGCCCTTCGGCCGGGCGGAGCAGGGCTTGCGCCTCTTCCACGACCCGCCCGGCCTCCCGCCGCAGTTCCACGGCCCGCGGCGTCGGCACGAGACCGCGCCCGGCGCGCACCAGCAACGGGTCTCCGGTCACCTCGCGAAGGCGGGCGAGCGCCCGGCTCATCGCCGAAGGGCTGAGCCGCAGCCGCCGCGCCGCACGCGCGACGCTGCCTTCGGCTAGAAGCACGTCGAGCGTGACGAGGAGGTTGAGATCGGGCCGGGTCATGGCGCGATCCTACCACGCCCGCGAGAAGATGACATGACGTCGAACGCACGAATGAAGTGCAAGCGATGCGCATTCCGCCATGCCTGCCGAAGGATTATCTGCCGGGAAGAACGAACCCGAACCGAGGAGCAGGCCATGGCCGATGCACAAACCCTGACAGTCAAGCGGCACACGGCCGGAGCGCTTGCCGGCCTCTCGCTCTCGCTGCTGCTTTCCTCGCTCGGCACCAGCATCGCCAATGTCGCCCTGCCGACCCTGGCGGAGGCCTTTTCCGCGCCCTTCCGCGAGGTCCAGTGGGTGGTGCTCGCCTATCTCCTGGCAAGCACGGTGCTGATTGTCGGCATCGGCGGGCTCGGCGACATTCTCGGCCGCCGCCGGCTGCTGCTTGCCGGGCTGGCGCTCTTCACCGCCGCCTCCGCGCTTTGCGGTCTTGCGCCCTCGTTGCCCTTCCTCGTCGCCGCCCGCGCCGCGCAGGGCCTCGGCGCCGCCGCCATGATGGCGCTCGCCATGGCCTTCGCCAGCGAGACCGTGCCGAGGGAGCGGATCGGCAGCGTCATGGGCCTCTTCGGCACCATGTCGGCCGTGGGCACAGCGCTCGGCCCCTCGCTCGGCGGCCTGCTGATCGCCGGCTTCGGCTGGCCGGCGGCGTTCCTGGTCGCCGTCCCCTTCGGCCTTGCCGCCTTCGCCCTCGTCCACCGGTTCCTGCCGATGGACAGCACGGCGACGAAGGCCGGCCGGTTCGATCTCCCGGGCGCGGGGCTGCTCGCCGCAAGCCTGACGGCCTATGCGCTGGCCATGACCTCGGGGCAGGAAACGCTCGACCCGCAGAATGCCGCCCTGCTGGCCGCCGCTGCCATTGGCGGCGTGCTCTTCGTCATCCGGCAGCGCAAGGCCGCCTTCCCGCTGATCCGCCCCGCCGCCCTGAGACGCCACGGCTTTCGCGCCAGCCTCGCCGCCAACGTGCTGGTCGCGACGGTGATGATGGCGACGCTGGTCGTCGGCCCGTTCTATCTTGCCCGCGCCGTCGGCCTCGGCCCGGCGGGCGTCGGCCTCGTCATGGCCATCGGCCCCTTCGTTTCGATGGCGAGCGGCGTTATCGCCGGGCGCATGGTGGACCGGCTTGGCGCAGCGCCGATGGCCCTCGCCGGCCTTGCCGCGATGACGGCGGGCGCCATGGGCCTTTCCCTGCTGTCCGCCCTTTTCGGCCTTGCGGGCTATATCGCCGCCATCGTCGTGCTCACGCCGGGCTACCAGCTTTTCCAGGCCGCCAACAATGCGGCGGTCATGACGGGTGTTCCGGCGGACCGGCGCGGCGTCACCTCGGGCCTGCTCAATCTGTCGCGCAATCTCGGCCTCATCACCGGCGCATCGCTGATGGGGGCGATCTTCGCGCTGGCCGCCGGAACGAAGGATACGACGGTCGCCAGCGCCGCAGCCGTCGCCGCAGGCATGCAGGCAACCTTCGCGGTCGCCGCTGTCCTGGTGCTGGCGGCGCTCGTTCTTGCGGCCCTCGGCCTCAGGCGAAATGCGGCCTGAAGGCCGGCAAACGAAAAGGGCCGGCGTGATGCCGGCCCTTTTGCAGCGATTGGCTGGGATGCCTCAGCGGCAGCCCTCGATCTGCTTCAGCGCCGCCGAGATGCCGGAGAGCGAATAGGAATAGGAGGTGCCGGTGCCGCGGCGCGACTTGGCCTGCACCGTCATGGACTTGCCGCCCTTCATGGCCGCGACGAGCGCCGGCTCCTCGGCGGCGTTCTCCACCCAGGCCGAATTGCCCTTGGTGAACATGACGAAGGTGCGGTTGTCGATCACGACATTGACCTTGGAGTTTTCCTGCAGCGGATAGCCCATCATCGCCTGCGGCTCGTAGCTGATATTCTGCCCCGGGCGCTGCGAGACGAGGAAGAACACGTCGCCATGGTCGACGCCGGCGGGGTTCTTCTCCTTGGGAACGGAAAGGACGTAGCAGACCTTGCCGCCGTTCGCCTGGTAGGAATAGGCGCCCCAGGCATTGAACTGCTGAATGCGCGTCGGCGTCTGCGCCGAGGCAACGCCTGCGGTCGCGAAGACGAGGGCGAGTGCGGTTGCGAGCTTTCTTACGAACATGTTTTCCTGCCGGTTGTCTTGCCAGTGATTTGCCGGCCGAAGGCAGGTGCCTGCCACGCCGGTTTCGGCCATGCATGATGATGATTTGATTTATTTTGACTTAATTCAGGTTACCAAACCGTCAACATATACGCATTTTCCGTGGGTCTTCCGCGCCTCACCGGGACAGGACCGCGCCGAAATCCGCCGCTGCCTTCCGCGGCCTTTCAATCAGCCGCGAAAATGCCCGTTCCGTTGCCGGCGCAACTCCATACGCAAACCGTTGCGCAACTCTGCTGAAATCGTGCAAAGGCGGGCGTGCCCGGTTCCCGCTTGGTGAGATAGAACCCGTCGAAATGCCTAAAGGCACAAGGAATAGGGCAAGAATTTGACCCGAATCCGCGCCGGCCCGCTCAACCGGCGGGTTGCAGGTCCGGCTCCTCCGCAAGCGCCTTGTCGGCGGCGGCATAATGGTCGGGGCGGATATGGCCGCGGATCGCCGCGAAAGCCGCCGTCAGCACGGCGATGTCGTCGGAAAAGCCGACCAGCACGAAGAAATCCGGGATGCCGTCGAGCGGCAGCACGAAATAGGCGAGCGCCGCCAGCAGGATGCCGCGAACCCTGGTCGGCGTGCGCGGATCGAGCGCGCAATAGTAGGATGCGACGAGATCGCGGGAGAACGGCACATAGCGCATCGCACGCCGAAGAACCGGCCAGAACCGCTTCTTCACGCGCGCGCTCTGGCGCTCCTGTTCGGCCTCGTCTCCGGGCAGAAGGATTTCACCGATCTTCACATCGTCCATTCAGGGGCCTCCCTCGGGTGGCGACGCCGGCACAGCCCGGCGCAATTCATATGGGAATGCCTTCAAATCCCTTCAACTCTTCGTGCGAAAGGCCGCCGCCGCCTCCATCGCACCCGCCAGCTTGACGTCGAGCGCGGTCAGCCCGCCCGCATCGTGATTGGTCAGCCGCACGTCGACGCGGTTGTAGACGTTGAACCATTCGGGATGATGGTTGAACTTCTCCGCCGCGAGCGCGCCCTCGGTCATGAAGCCGAACGCCTCGCGGAAGGACTTGAACCTGTAGCTTTTCTCGATGGCGATGCCGTCCTGCGAACGGCTCCAGCCGTCGAGGGCTGCCAGAGCCTCGCGGATCGCCTCCTCGCCCAGTTTTTCCTGTTTCATGGCGCCCTCTCCTTCTCACAGACATGGAAACGGCGCCCGGAGGCGCCGTGTTCCGTTTTGCGCTTCCGCCTCACACGAAGAACTGGCCGCCGTTCGCCGAGATGGTCGATCCTGTGATGAAGCCGGCGTCGTCGGAGGCGAGGAAGACCACGATGCGGGCGATCTCCTCCGGCTCGCCGAGGCGCCCGACAGGGATCTGCGGTATGATCCGCTCGTTCAGCACCTTTTCGGGAATGGCGCGCACCATTTCCGTGCCGATATAGCCCGGGCAGATGGCGTTGACCGTGATGCCCTTGGCCGCCCCCTCCTGGGCGAGCGCCTTGGTGAAGCCGAGGTCGCCGGCCTTGGCGGCAGAATAGTTCGCCTGGCCCATCTGGCCCTTCTGCCCGTTGATCGAGGAGATGTTGACGACACGGCCGAAGCTGCGGTCGCGCATGCCCGACCAGACCGGATGGGTCATGTTGAAGAGGCCGGTGAGGTTGGTGTTGATCACCGCGCCCCATTGGTCCGGCGTCATCTTGTGGAACATCGCGTCACGGGTGATGCCCGCGTTGTTGACGAGAATATCGACCGGCCCGAGATCCGCCTCCACACGG
Organism: Shinella sp. PSBB067; assembly: GCF_016839145.1. Taxonomy (NCBI): domain Bacteria; kingdom Pseudomonadati; phylum Pseudomonadota; class Alphaproteobacteria; order Hyphomicrobiales; family Rhizobiaceae; genus Shinella; species Shinella sp. PSBB067. The sequence continues at coordinate 3,543,915 of NZ_CP069303.1, forward strand.
CCGATGCCTTCGACACAGGACTCGTAGCTCGAGACGTCCCATTTGTAGACCGGGATGCCGGTTTCCGCCTTGAAGGCGTTGGCGGCCTCGTCGTTGCCGGCATAGTTCGCGGCGACCTTGTATCCGGCGGCCTTCAGCGCAACCGAAATGGCTGCGCCGATGCCCCGCGATCCTCCCGTTACCAATGCTACCCTGCTCATGTGGCTCACTCCCCTCGCTATTGTTTTCGAGTCGACCCGTCGCCCTGCCGGGCGGCAGGTCATGGCAAAGCAGCTTGCAAGACGATGCTTACATGCGCTCGACGCACATCGCCACGCCCATGCCGCCGCCGATGCAGAGCGTGGCAAGGCCCTTCGAGGCGCCGCGGCGCTTCATCTCGAAGAGGAGCGTGTTGAGGATGCGCGCACCGGACGCGCCGATCGGATGACCGATGGCGATGGCGCCCCCGTTGACGTTGACGATCGAAGGATCCCAGCCGAGATCCTTGTTGACGGCGCAGGCCTGGGCCGCGAAGGCTTCGTTGGCCTCCACGAGGTCGAGATCGCCGATCTTCCAGCCGGCCCTTTCGAGCGCCTTGCGGGAGGCCGGGATCGGGCCCGTTCCCATGATCTTCGGATCGACGCCGGCCGTCGCCCAGGAGACGATGCGGGCGAGCGGCTGGATACCCCGGCGCGAGGCTTCCGCTTCGCTCATGAGGAGGGCGGCGGCCGCGCCGTCGTTGAGACCGGAGGCGTTCGCCGCCGTGACCGTGCCTTCCTTGTCGAAGGCCGGTCGCAGCTTGGCCATGGAATCCAGCGTCGCGCCGTGGCGGATATATTCGTCGGCATCGACCGTCACGTCGCCCTTGCGGGTCTTGACGATGAAGGGAACGATCTCGTCCCTGAAGCGGCCTTCCTTCTGGGCGGCCTCGGCCTTGTTCTGCGAGGAAACGGCGAAGGTGTCCTGCTCCTCGCGCGAAAGCTGCCACTGCTTGGCGACGTTCTCGGCGGTGATGCCCATGTGGTAGCCGTAGAAGGCGTCCGTCAGGCCGTCCTTGATCATCGTGTCGATCATCTTGAAGTCGCCCATCTTCACGCCGCCGCGAAGATTCGCGCAATGCGGCGCCATGGACATGGATTCCATGCCGCCGGCGACGATGATGTTCGCATCCCCGGTGGCGATCTGCTGCATGCCGAGCGCGACGGCGCGCAGGCCCGAACCGCAGAGCTGGTTCATGCCCCAGGCGGTGGCTTCCTGCGGCAGGCCGGCCTTCATGGCGGCCTGGCGGGCCGGGTTCTGGCCCTCGCCGGCCGGCAGCACCTGGCCGAGGATCACCTCGTTCACCTCGCCCGCCGCAACACCCGCGCGCTCCAGAGCCGCCGAGATGACCGCCGCCCCGAGTTCGTGGGCGGGCGTGTTGGCGAAGGCTCCGTTGAAGGAGCCGACCGCGGTGCGGGCGGCGCTGGCGATGACGATGGACGGGGTGCTCATGGTATGATTCCTCAGTTCTGACGGCCTGACGGCCGGCCTTGGAACCGGGTCCGGCGCACGAACGGCGCGAGCCCGGCGGTTCTCCCGAAATCAAAACTGGCAAAGCGAGGCAGGAGAGTCAAACGGGATATCCGGTGCCGCTAAAATTTCATCGACGGGGCGTGCAGCATGAAAATCCATGTTGCGCAGCATCACCCGCCGCATCGCACAATTCGATTGTCAGCGCGCTGCTTTTTGCCGATACTCCCCGGAACCAAAAAAGAAACAGGAACACGGGGATGAGGAGACCCTAATGGCCAGGAACGACGGTCAGATCGTCATCAAGAAATACGCGAACCGCCGCCTCTACAACACCGGCACGAGCACCTATGTCACACTCGACGATCTCGCGGTCATGGTGAAGAAGGGCGAGGACTTCACCGTGCAGGACGCCAAGTCCGGCGAGGACATCACCCATTCGGTGCTGACGCAGATCATCTTCGAGCAGGAATCCAAGACCGGCAACACGCTGCTGCCCATCTCCTTCCTGCGCCAGCTCATCTCCTATTACGGCGACCAGATGCAGATGGTCGTGCCGAGCTATCTCGAGCATTCGATGCAGGCCTTCACCGAACAGCAGGCCCAGATGCGCGAACAGATCGACAAGACCTTCGGCGACACCCCGCTCGGCAAGAACCTGCAGGTGCCGATGCAACTCGTCGAGGAGACGGTGCGCCGCAATACGGAGATGTTCCAGCAGGCGATGAAGATGTTCTCGCCCTTCGCGAACGCCGCGCCCGCGAAGGAGCCCCGCAAGGCCGAGGCGAAGGATCTCGACGAACTGAAGGAGCAGTTGCGCGCACTCCAGACCAAGCTCGACAACCTGAGCTGACGAAGCGGGTCGGCGGGGCGATCTCCCGCGAGGGACCTTAGAGCCCGATCGAAAGGTCGCGGCTTGCCGTGCGGATCGAGACGGCGAACCCGGCGATGACGTCGATGAAGCAGATCGTCATCAGGATGAAGAAGATCTGCGTCGCCGCGCCCTGCACCAGCAGGAACTCGACCAGGAACACCACGAACAGCACCATCGAGAGCATGTGGTCGAGGAGCGCCCGCGAGCCCGGCCGCGTGGCCTTCAGGATTTCCACGAAGAGCAGCACCAGCGCGACCAGGATGAGCAGGTCGCCGAAGGCCATGGTCCAGGTCGTGCCGGACAGCATGTTGACCGCCATCACCTCGCTGTCGAGCACAGCGACGCCTCCATCGCCGAACAGCCCCGTCATGGCGAGGTTGTAGAGGGCGAAGGGGATGATCAGCAGCGGTATGGCCAAAAGCATGGGCAAGCTCCCTTGAACCGCGAAAAACGGCGTTCCCGCCGTCTTAGCCGAAGAATCGGCGCAAGAAAACGCCGCGGGGCCGGACGGGAGGCAGGCCCGCAAAGAAAAGGGCCGGACAAGCCGGCCCCTGATCTTCACCGATGCCGAAGCGCTTATGCGCTTTCCTTCGGCGTCAGGACCTGGCGACCGCGATACATGCCGGTCTTCAGGTCGATGTGGTGCGGACGGCGCAGTTCGCCCGAGTTCTTGTCTTCGATGTAGGTCGAACCCTTCAGAGCGTCTGCGGAACGGCGCATACCGCGCTTGGACGGGGTCGTTTTTCTTTTCGGTACAGCCATTTGACTAACTCCACTTATCGGGCGAACACATCCGCGAGGCCACCGAATGGCCGACAAAGACATGTCTTTATCTCGGAAATTTGGCGGGCTTATACATGGCAAAACCCTGCTTGACCAGTCCCCGGCCGGATTTTTTCGATTCCGCCACTCAGGCCTCGTCTTCCGGTACGATCCACGGTTCGGCAAGGGCGGCCGCCTGCCATTCCTGCCAGGCCGGATGCGCTTTCATGCGTTCCATGTAGCCTCGTACCGTGTCGTCCCCGGTCAGGCAATAGATCTCCAGGCGGTTGACGACAGGCGCATACATGGCGTCCGCCGCCGAGAAGCCGCCGAACAGGAACGGTCCGCCGGAGCGCGCAAGCGCCGATTTCCAGATCGCCTCGATACGTGCGACGTCGTCGGTCACGCCCTCGGGCAGGTCGATCCCGCCCGGCTTGCGGCGGATGTTCATCGGGCAGGCGTTGCGCAGCGCCCGGAAGCCCGAGAGCATCTCCATCGAGATCGCCCGCGCCTCGGCGCGTGCCGCGCGGTCCTTCGGCCAGAGGCCGGCATCGGGAAAGAGCTCGGCGACATATTCGATGATGGCGAGCGATTCCCATACCCTGACGTCGCCGTGCTGCAGCAGCGGCACCCGGCCGGTCGGCGAGACCTTGCGGATTTCCGGGTTGCCGGCGGCAAAATCGAAGGGGATCACCCGGTCCGTGAACGGGACGCCGGCCGCCGCCATGGCGATCCATGGCCGGAACGACCAGGAGGAATAGTTCTTGTTGCCGACATAGAGGATGAGGTCTGACATGCGGATGCTCCGTGCGGGGAGCCGGACCCTAGGTGCTCACAGCGAAAAGCGCCAATGAAAAGGTCTGAACTCACTCATAAAGGCATCTGATATATTCGCCGGAGCGGCTCGAACGCCGCTCGATCAGATGCGCCAGCCGCTGCAGGCCGCGCCCCGGCTTGCCGGCATTGCGCTCGTAGGGATTGGGCAGCGAGACGGCCAGAAGCGAGGCCTGCCGGCGCGAGAGCTTTGCTGCCGGCACGTTGAAATGATGCTGCGCCGCCGCCTCGATGCCGTAGATGCCCGGTCCCCATTCGGCGATGTTGAGATAGATCTCCATCAGCCGCCGCTTGCTCCAGACGAAATCCGCGGTCACCGCCAGCGGCACCTCCATCGCCTTGCGCAGGAAGGAGCGGCCGTTCCACAGGAAGAGGTTCTTGGCCGTCTGCATGGGGATGGTACTCGCCCCGCGCGTCTGCTCGCCGGCCAGCGCCTCGTTGACGACGGCCCGCATCTCGCCCCAGTCGACGCCGGAATGGCGGCAGAACTGCCCGTCCTCGGACATCATCACCGCCTGCACCAGATTGGGCGAAATATCCTCGAACGCCACCCATTGCCGATCGTAGCCGCGCAAAAGCACGAGGTCGCGCAGCATCAGCGTGGAAACCGGGTGGACGAACCCGGCCGTATAGACGAGGATCAGCGCATAAGGCAGCGCCAGGAAGGCCAGCACGGCGAGAACGAGACGCCGCCAGTTCCGGCGAAGCCGGCTCATCCAGCCGCCCCTCCCGCCGGTCTCGACCTCCATGTCTGTCCGTGTTTCCGGTACGATGTCCAAGAGCCGGCGCCCATCCTTCCGTCGTTGCGCCTTCATACCGTTCCGGCTCTTCAAAAACCAGCGCCGCGCCGCGATTCTTTGCCGCCGTCCCGGCATTCCCGTTGCTTCGGCGGGGAGCCCATGCCAAAGAGCGGCCATGAGCGAACGTCACCTTGAATTCCAGACCCTTCTGAAAAGCAATGCCGAGGCGGTGGAAGCTCTGCTCGCCAGCCTGCTTTCGGCCGACGTCCGGACGGATGAGATCGCGCGTCCCGAACGGCTGCTGGCCGCCATGCGCCACGGCGTGCTCAACGGCGGCAAGCGGCTGCGTCCCTTCCTCGTCATCGAGACGGCCGCGCTCTTTCCGAACGTGGAGCGCGAAGCGGCGCTGCGCGTCGGGGCAGCGCTCGAATGCATCCACTGCTACTCGCTCGTGCACGACGACCTGCCGGCGATGGACGACGACGACCTGCGCCGAGGCCAGCCGACCGTGCACATCGCCTTCGACGAGGCCGCCGCCATCCTTGCCGGCGACGGCCTGCTGACGCTCGCCTTCGACATCGTCGCCGCGCCCGAGACGCGCCTGCCCGACGCCACCAGGACGGCGCTGGTGCTGGCGCTATCGCGCGCCGCCGGCATCGGCGGCATGGTGGGCGGCCAGGGACTCGACCTCGCGGCCGAGAAAGAGGCTCCCGACGAGGACGGCATCGTCACGCTGCAGGCGATGAAGACCGGGGCGCTGCTGCGCTTTGCCTGCGAGGCCGGCGCCATCGTCGCCGGCGCCCCGGCGGAGGACCGCGCCACGCTGCGCCGCTACGGCGAGACGGTAGGCCTCGCCTTCCAGATCGCCGACGACCTGCTCGACCTCACCGCCGATGCGCAGACCATGGGCAAGGCGACCGGCAAGGACGCCGAGCGCGGCAAGGCGACGCTCGTCTCCCGCCGCGGCCAGGCATGGGCGGAACATCGCCTGAAGGAACTCGTGACGGAGGCCGAGGCGCTTCTTGCGCCGTTCAGCCATCGGGCCGGTATCCTTATCGAGACCGCCCATTTCATCGCCAATCGCAGGAACTGACGTTATGAGCAAATTCTGGTCGCCGATCGTCGCCACGCTCAAGCCCTATGTCGCAGGCGAGCAGCCGCGCATCCAAAACCTCACCAAGCTCAACACCAACGAAAACCCCTACGGCCCCTCGCCGAAAGCCATCGCCGCCATGAGGGGCGCCGTCGCCGACAGCCTGAAGCTCTACCCCGATCCGGGCGCACTGGCGCTGCGCCAGTCCATCGCCCGCTTTTACGGCGTGGAAGCGGGCGAGGTCTTCGTCGGCAACGGCTCGGACGAGGTGCTGGCGCATGCCTTCGTCGCCCTTCTCAAGCATGAGAAGCCGCTGCTCTATCCCGACATCACCTACAGCTTCTACCCAACCTATTGCCGCCTCTTCGGCATCACGTCGGAGGAAATCCCCCTGAAGGACGATTTCACCATCGATCTTGCGGACTACGACCGTCCCGCCGGCGCGATCATCCTGCCGAACCCGAACGCCCCGACCGGCGTCGGCCTGCCGCTCGGCGCCATCGAAAAACTCGTCGCCGCGCATCCGGACCAGCCGGTGGTGATCGACGAGGCCTATATCGACTTCGGCGGCGAGAGCGCGATCCCGCTGACGAAGAAATACGACAACCTCCTCGTCGTCCACACGCTCTCCAAGTCCCGCTCGCTGGCGGGCCTGCGCGTCGGCTACGCCATCGGCCAGCGCCCGCTGATCGATGCGCTGGAGCGCGTCAAGGACAGCTTCAACTCCTATCCGCTCGACCGCGTCGCCCAGGCCGGCGCGACCGCGGCGATCGACGACCGGGAATGGTTCGACGCAACGCGCGGCAAGGTGATCGAGCAGCGCGAGCGCGTGACGGGCGCGTTGCGCCAGCGCGGTTTCGAGGTCCTGCCCTCGCAGGCGAACTTCGTCTTCGCCCGCCACCCGGGGCATAGCGGCGAGGCGCTGGCAAAGGGCCTGCGCGAGCGCGCCGTGCTGGTGCGCCACTTCGCAAAGCCCCGCATCTCGGATTTCCTGCGCATCACCATCGGCACGCCGGAGGAATGCGACCGGCTGGTCGCGGCGCTCGAAGAGATCGTCTGAGGCTTCGGAGCTTCGCCCTCATCTCCCAGCCGGGACCGTCTTCCCGTGGGGAGAAGGGATGGCCGCGCCCTCTTTCCTCCCCTCGTCGTCGGCGTAAAGGCAAGAGCGCCCCACACCTTCCCTTCTCCCCTCGGGGAGAAGGTGGCCCCGAAGGGGCCGGATGAGGGGGACATGTGGTGCAATTCTCCCGCTTGGAGCGGAAAAAGCCTTCGGCTATCGTCCACCGACGCTCACCGGTGGCCCCATGACCGATCTCACGCCCTACCTGCCCCAGCTCGCCGTCGCCTGGACGGCCTATCTCATCGCGACGGCCTCACCCGGCCCGGCGATCCTCGCCATCATCGCGACCTCGGTCAGCCGCGGCAGGCAGGCGGGCGTCGCTCTCGCCTTCGGCGTGCTGACGGGCTCCTATATCTGGGCGATCCTGACCGCGTCGGGACTTTCGGCCCTCATCCGCACCTATGGCGAGGCGATTGTCGTGCTGAAGATCGTCGGCGGCTGCTATCTGCTGTGGCTGGCATGGAATGCCTGGCGTTCCGCGTGCCGGAGCGACGAAAGCCACCACGCCCGCATGGTCGCCATGCCGGCGCTGTCGCCGCGGCGGTATTATCTCAAGGGCCTCGGCATCCACCTGACCAACCCCAAGGCGATCTTCGCCTGGATCATGCTCACGTCGCTCGGCATGCCGCCGGGCGCGCCGGGCGGCGTCATGGCAACGTTCATCGCCGGCTGCATGGCGATCGGGATCTGCGTCTTCCTCGGCTTCGCGCTGGTCTTCTCGCTCGGCCCGGTCCATCGCGCCTACCTGAAGGCACGCCGCGGCATCGAGGGCGTGATGGCCGCCTTCTTCGCCTTTGCCGGCTTCAAGCTGCTGACGACACGCCTGTAGCTATTCCGCCGCCGCCTGCCCCGTGCCGTAGCGCTTCTCGATATAGTCGTTGACCAGCGTTTCGAACTCGCCGGCGATATCGGTGCCGCGCAGCGTCATCGCCTTCTTGCCGTCGACATAGACGGGGGCGATGGGAAGCTCGCCCGTGCCCGGCAGCGAGATGCCGATATCGGCATGCTTGCTCTCGCCCGGCCCGTTGACGATGCAGCCCATGACGGCGACCTTGAGGCCCTCGACACCCGGATATTTCTCACGCCACACCGGCATGTTCTTGCGGATGTCGTCCTGGATCTTCTGCGCCAGTTCCTGGAAGACCGTCGAGGTCGTGCGCCCGCAGCCGGGACATGCGGCGACGACGGGAATGAACTGGCGGAAGCCCATGACCTGCAGCAACTCCTGCGCCACCTGCACCTCGCGGGTGCGGTCGCCGCCGGGTTCGGGCGTCAGCGAGATGCGGATCGTGTCGCCGATGCCCTGCTGCATGAGGATGCCGAGCGAGGCCGACGAGGCGACGACGCCCTTGGTGCCCATGCCGGCCTCCGTCAGGCCGAGATGCAGCGCATGGTCGGAGCGGGCCGACAGCATCGCATAGACCGCGATGAGGTCCTGCACGTTGGAGACCTTGGCCGACAGGATGATATGGTCGCGCGCAAGGCCGATCTCCTCGGCAAGCTCGGCCGAAAGCAGTGCCGACTGGCAGATCGCCTCGCGCATCACCTGCTGGGCGGTGAGCGGGAAACCCCTGTCCTGGTTCTCGTCCATCAGCCGGGTCAAAAGCTCCTGGTCGAGCGAGCCCCAGTTGACGCCGATGCGCACCGGCTTGTCGTGGCGGATCGCCGTCTCGACGATGGCGGCGAACTGGCGGTCCTTCTTGTCCTTGAAGCCGACATTGCCGGGATTGATGCGGTATTTCGCCAGCGCCTCGGCGCAGGCCGGGTGATCGGCGAGCAGCTTGTGGCCGATATAGTGGAAGTCGCCGACGAGCGGCACGTCCAGGCCGAGTCTCAGCAGCCGCTCGCGGATCTTCGGCACCGCCGCCGCGCTCTCGTCGCGATCGACCGTGATGCGCACGATCTCGGAACCGGCCCTATGGAGGGCCGCGACCTGCGCCACCGTCGCATCGACATCGGCCGTGTCCGTATTGGTCATCGACTGCACGACGACGGGGGCGCCGCCGCCGACGAGCACGCCGCCGACATCGACGCCGACGGACACGCGCCGCGGCTTCGGTTCAAAATCGAAGGAAAAGGACATTTTGGAGCCTCTTGCTCGAAAGCGGCCGCGCGGGCGCGGTCTTTGCCCTCAGGTGGATCAGGAAATGTGGCTTGTCAACCGGCAGGGCGATTTCAGTGCCGCTCGCGCACGTCCGCATGCACCGCATGGTGCGAGAGCGCCAGCACGACGATGAAGAGGACCGGCAGGAGCGTGAAGATCATCGCGAAACCCACATGCTCGGCAATGAAGCCGATGACCGAGGGCGCGAAGAGCGAGCCGGAATAGCCCATGACCGTCGCGACCGACAGCGCCACGCCCTGCGCATAGCCCGGCAGGTTGCCGGCGGCCGAGAAGGCAATGGGCACCATGTTGGAAATGCCGACACCGCAGAGCGCGAAACCCGCCATCGCCACATAGGCATTCGGCGCCGTGCCGGCCACCACCATGCCGAGGATCGCCATGACCGTGCACAAGCGCAGCGTCTTCACCGCGCCTAAACGGTCGCGCACATGGTCGCCGGCAAAGCGCATGACGGCCATGGTCAGCGAGAAGGTGCCGAAGGCGAAGCCCGAAAGGGCCAGCGACGCGCCGAGCTCGTTGCGCATGTAGAGCGCGCCCCAGTCGAGGATCGCCCCTTCCGGCACCATGCAGAACAGCGCCATCAGGCCGATCAGCCAGGGCAGCGGCGTCAGCGGCAGGCGCACCTTCCGGCGCTCCTCGCTCGGATGGGGCGCATCGTGCAGGATGCGCGGCCAGATGGGCACCAGTATCGCCGCCCCCGCGAGGGTGAGCAGCACGGCATGGCCCGTCACCCCGAGCGCCTCCATGAGGAAGCCGCCGGTCGTCGCGCCGATGAAGGCGCCGAGGCTCCAGAAGGCATGGCAGGACGACATGATCGCCCGGCGCATGGATTTCTCCACCTCCACGGCATTGCCGTTCATGGCGACGTCCATGCCGCCCATCAGCCCGCCGAAGAGGAAGATGGCGATGGCGCCGAGCGGGATCGTCGGCGCGACCGACAGCAGCAGCATGGTGGTGAGGAAGAGGATCGTCGCGCCCTTGACCGTGCGCGTCGTGCCGAAATGGGCGATCAGCACGCCGGCGATCGGCATCAGGACGAGCGAGCCGATGCCGAAGCACATGATCATCAGGCCGAGGCCGGCCTCCGTCAGCCCGAGGCGGGCTGCGAATTCCGGGATCTTCGGCGCCCAGGCGCCGGCGAAGGTGCCGTTCAGGAGGAAGAGGCCGGACACGGCGAGCCGCGTCGGCGGGAAGCCGGTCCGGGCGAAGGATTTGCCGGCAAGGGCGTTTTCAGGCGTCGTCATGGGAGATCCGTTGAAAGATGCGCGGGCTCAGCCGGCCTGCAGGATTCGGATGCCGGCCGCTGCCAGCGCCGCGGCCGCCGCTTCGTCCGCGTCCGCTTCGATCACGGCATGTGCCACGCGGGAGAGCGGCACGACCGAATAGGGAGCGGCGGTGGAAAGCCTGTCGTTGGTCGCCACCGCCATGACGGTGCGGCTGCGCGAGGCGATGAAGCGCTTGAATTCGGCATCCTCGAAGCGCTCGGCGGTCACGCCTGCCTCGGGATCGATGCCGCAGGCGCCGAGCACGAGGACATCGGGGCGCAGGGCCTCGGCATCGCGCAGCGCCTTGGCGCCGATCACCGCGCCCAGGCGGGCATCGATCAGCCCGCCGAGCTGGATCGTCGCGATGTCGCGCTCCAGAAGGGCCGCCGCGATGGCCGGCGCATTGGTGGCGACGGTCAGGCCGCCGCCGGCGGGCAACGCATAGGCGAGCGCGAGGCTGGTGCTGCCGGCGTCGAGAAAGACGGTGGCGCCCGGCGGAACGAGCGTCGCGGCTGCCCGCGCCAGCGCCGCCTTGCGCTCGCCGCCCACGGCCATGCGCTCGCCGATTGAGGCCGGCGCCGGGGAAAGCCGGAGCGCCCCGCCATAGACCCGGCGGCAGAGGCCGGACGCTGCCATCTCGCGCAGGTCCCGCCGGATCGTATCTTCCGACACGCCGAAGGCCTGCGCCAGTTCCGCCGCGATGACCCGCCCCGAACGGTCGAGCCGCGCGCGGATGAGCGCCTGCCGCTCCCCGAGAAGAAGATCCTGTCCCGACACCTTGAAAGCCAAATCATGCATGATTGCGCGACAATGCGCATGAATGGGCAAGAACGTCAATGAAGGGGAAAGCATGCCGGCACGCCGCAAAACAAAAACCCCGCCGTCTCCGGCGGGGTCCTTGCAATCGAGCCATCCGGCCCTGCTTTCACGTCAATCGCGGTTGCCGAGGAAGCGCAGCAGGAACAGGAAGAGGTTGATGAAGTCGAGGTAGAGCGTCAGCGCGCCCATGATGGCCTTGCGGCCGGCCACGGCGACGTCATCGGCTTCGAAGTACATTTCCTTGATCTTCTGCGTATCCCAGGCCGTCAGGCCTGCAAAGACCAGGACACCGATCGCGGAGATCGCGAAGTCGAGCGCCGAGGACTGCAGGAACAGGTTGACGAGCGAGGCGATGATCAGGCCGAAGAGGCCCATGATCAGGAACGAGCCGATCGCGGAGAGGTTACGCTTCGTCGTGTAGCCGTAGAGCGACAGCGCGCCGAAGGCGGCGGCCGAGACGAAGAAGGTCTGCGCGATGCTGGCGCCGGTGTAGATCAGGAAGATCGACGACAGCGACAGGCCCATCAGGCCCGCATAGACCCAGAAGGTCGCCTGCGCGGCCGATACGCTCATCGTGTGGATGCGGAAGCTCAGGAAGAAGACCAGCGCGAGCGGCGCGAGCATCACGACCCATTTCAGCGGGCTGAGATAGATCGCCTGCCCGAAGGCCGTGAGCTGGCCGCCGGAAAACGCGGCCTGGGAGGCGAAGAACGCCACGAGGCCGGTGATCGCAAGACCCAGCGCCATCAGGTTGTAGACCCGGAGCATGTAGGCGCGCAGGCCCTCGTCTATGACGGCGCCGGCCTGGGTGCCGGTATTCGCCGTCCGGGTCTGGTAGTTGCGGAGATCAGCCATGTTGTCCTCTTGGTTCAAGCCCCCTGGAGTATACGGTGTCGGGCACCCGTCTGTCCGCGCCGATCCTTCGGGCGTGACGGGTCCGGGCAGCCGCTGCGGGGCTCCAGCTTGCCTGACGTAAATATGAGCATGAATTGTGGTTCGCACAAGACCCGCAACCCCGGCGAGGCGGCGGGCCTGCCGTTTTTCAAAGCTCGCGCAGCACGGGCGCGGCCTTCTGCCCCAGGATGCGCCAGGTGCCGGCAAGGCCGATGCCGACGGTCATGACGAGCGCGGTCGCGACGGTCATGACGGCGACGTCGGGCAGGAAGCTCGACGGCAGCTTCATGATGCGGCTCACTACGAACCAGGCGGCCATGCCCCCGGCAAAGAGCGCGAAGACCGCAGTCGCCAGCCCCAGCATCAGGTATTCGTAGCTGAAGGCCCGGATCAGCGTCGTCCGCGTCGCGCCGAGCGTCTTCAGCACGACAGCGTCGTGCACGCGCGCCCGGTTGCCGGCGGCGAGCGCCCCGGCAAGCACGAGGATCGAGGCGACGAGCGCCACCGCCGCGGCCGCGCGGATCGCGGTGGCGAGCTGGCCGACGAGTTCGTTGATGACGTCGAGCGCATCCTTGACGCGCACGCTGGTGACGGTCGGATAGGCATTGGTGATGGCCTTGAGCGTCGCCGCCTCCTGCGGCGCCGTCGCGGACGGGTCGATGACCGTGGCGAGCCAGGCATGCGGCGCGCCGGCAAAGGTGTTGGGCGAGAACACCATGACGAAGTTGATCGACAGCGATTCCCACTCGACATTGCGGAAATTGGCGATGCGCGCGGTGGTGTTGCGGCCGAGCACGTTGACGGTCACCGTGTCGCCGATCATGAGGCCGAGCTCGCGGCCTTCCTCCGCCGAGAAGGAGACGAGCGGCTCGCCGGAATAGTCCTCCGGCCACCACGCACCTTCCGAAAGCGTCGAATTTTCCGGCACGTTCCTGGCATAGGTGATGCCGCGGTCGCCGCGCAGCACCCACTGGCCTTCCGGCGGCACCGCGACCTTCGCCACGTCCACGCCGTTGAGCTCCATCACCCGGCCGCGCAGCATCGGCACCTCGATGATCTTGCCCTCCGGCATGTTCGCCTTCAGCACGTCGCGGAAGCCGTCGAGCTCGCTGCCCTGGATGTCGACGAAGAAGAAATTCGGCGCCCGCTCCGGCAGGTTGCCGGTCAGTTCTCGGCGCAGGTTCCCGTCGATCAGCGTCAGCGTGACGAGGAGCGCAAGGCCGAGGCCGAGCGACAGCACGACGGAGGAGGTCAAGGCCCCCGGCCGGTGGATATTGCCGACGGCGAGCCTGAGCGCCGGCGAATTGACCCGCGGGCTGCGCTTCGCGAGCGCCGTGATCAGCATGGCGACGGCGCGCAGCACGACGAAGGCGAAGGCGATGGCCCCGAGGAAGACGAGCGCGATATAGCGGTCATAGGCTGTGTAGACGGCAAGTCCCGCGAGCGCCGCGAGGAACACCGCCGCACCCAGCACATAGGGCCAGCCCGGCAGGCGGCCCGCCTCGAAGCCCTGCTCGCGGAAGAGCGCCGTCGCCGGCACCTCGCGGGCATGGCCGAGCGGCATGATGGCGAAGGCGAGCGCGGTCAGCAGGCCGAAGACGGCGGCGAGCAGCAGGGCGGACGGATAGACCGCCGCCTCGGCCGGCACCGGCAGGACGCCATCCAGGAACCGCATCGCCACGACGGGCATCAGCGCGCCGAAGGCGAGCCCGATGGCGATGCCGACCGCTGCGATCAGCGCGATCTGCCCGAGATAGACGAGGGCCACCAGCGAGGCGGGCGCCCCGAGGCACTTGAAGGTGGCGATCACGGCGCGCTTGGAATCGAGATAGGCCCGCACGGCATTGGCAACGCCCACACCGCCGACGATCAGCGCCGTCAGGCCGACCAGCGTCAGGAACTGCGAGAAGCGGGTGATGTTGGCGGTAAGCGCCGGCGCCGCGCTGTCGGCGGTGCGGATCGACCAGCCGGCGGCGGGGAAGGCCTTGTTCGCATCCGCCCGGATCGTCGCGGGCAGGATGCCGGGATCGGATATACGGATGCGGTAGGCGTTTTCGACGAGGCTGCCTGTCTGCACGAGGCCGCTCGCTTTCAGGGCCTCTTCCGACAGAAGCAGGCGCGGGGCGAAACCGAAGCCTTCCGAAACGGCATCCGGCTCGCGCGTCAGCGTCGCCGCTATCCGGATCTTCGCCGTGCCGAGCAGGATTTCGTCGCCGACGGCAACGCCGAGCCGGTCGAGCAGCAGCGGCGCGACGACGGCGCCATAGGCATCGCCCTCCCTGGCGAAGAGTGCCGCGGCCGGCTTTTGCGGCTCGGTCTCCAGCGTGCCGTAGAGCGGATAGGCGCCGTCGACGCCCTTGGCCTCCACCAGCGTCTGGTCGGAACCGTCGGGCAGGCGCACCATGGAGCGCAGCCCCGTCGACAGCGAGACGTCACCGAGGCCCTCGAAATATTTCAGCTCCTCGGGCGTCGCGAAACGGTTGCGCAACTCGAAGCGCACGTCGCCGGCCAGCAGCGTCTGGCCCTGCGAGGCGATCGCTTCGGTGATGGCGCTCGACACCGAGTTGACGCCGGCGATCGCCGCCGTGCCGAGCGCGATGCAGGCGAGGAAGATGTAGAATCCCTTCAGGCCGCCGCGCATCTCGCGCAGCGCAAGGCGAAGGGCGAGCGGAACCTGCCGGAGGATCGCGCCGACCCTCATGCCGGCACCGCTTCGGCAGGCGCGCGAAGCGGCGCGGCGCCCGAGACGATCTCGCCGGAACGCATGGCGACCTGCCGGCCGCAGCGGGCGGCGAGCGCCGGGTCGTGCGTCACCAGCACCAGCGTCGTGCCGCGCTCGGCCTGTTTTGAGAAGAGGAGGTCGGCGATCTGGCGACCCGTCTCCGTGTCGAGGTTGCCGGTCGGTTCGTCGGCGATCAGGAGCTTCGGCGACGGCGCGAGCGCCCGGGCGATGGCGACGCGCTGCTGCTCGCCGCCCGAGAGCTGGCCCGGATAGTGCGACAGGCGCTCGCCGAGCCCGACGGCCTCCAGCTCGCGCCGCGCGATGTCGAACGCGTCCCGCACATTGGCGAGTTCCAGCGGCACCGCCACGTTTTCCAGCGCCGTCATGTTGGGAATGAGGTGGAAGGACTGGAAGACGATGCCGATATTGCGGCCGCGGAAATCGGCCACCCGGTCCTCGTTCATCGCGTGCAGGGCGGCCCCGTCGATATGGATCTCGCCGCCGTCCAGCCGCTCGAGGCCGGCCAGAACCATCAGCAGCGTCGACTTGCCGGAGCCCGACGGCCCGACGATGCCGATCGATTCACCCGCATCGATGACAAGGTCGATCCCCTTCAGCACATGCACGGAGGCGGCCGCCCGGCCGAGGGTGAGATCGGCTTTTTTGAGATCGATGATGGTTTTGGCCAAGGAATTCTGCCCTATATGTAAGGAAAAGACTGGAATGTCAGCAATCTAGGATCAGCATCATGTCGTTTAAAGCGGCGCTCGGATTTTTCGCCTCACTTGCAATCACAGCTTTGTTATCCGCCGGCATCGCCCGGGCCGAACCGGTGCGGCTCGTGGGCTTCGGCGACAGCCTGATGGCCGGCTACCAGCTTCCCGCCGCCGATGCCTTTCCGGTGAAGCTGGAGGCGGCCCTCAGGGCGAAGGGCCATGCAGTCGAGATCGCCAATGCCGGCGTTTCCGGCGACACGACGTCGGGCGGCCTTGCCCGCCTCGACTGGTCGATCCCCGAGGGAACGCAGGGCGTCATCCTCGAACTCGGCGCCAACGATGCGCTGCGCGGCATTCCGCCGGACCAGACGGAAAAGAACCTCGACGCGATGCTGACGCGCCTCAAGGAGCGCGGCATCGCGGTGCTTCTCGCCGGCATGCTGGCCCCGCCGAACATGGGCGCGGACTATGCCGAGCGCTTCAACGGCATCTACAGGCGCCTGTCGGAAAAGCACGGCGTTCCCCTTTATCCCTTCTTCCTCGAAGGGGTCGTGACGAAGGCGGATCTCCAGCTCGACGACGGCATGCATCCGAATACCGAGGGCGTGGACGCCATGGTCCGGTCCATTCTGCCCGCGGTCGAGACCTTCCTCGGGTCGATCAAGACAGGGGAGTAGTTATCGTGGGTGCGAAATTAGGGTTGCGCAAAAACCGGTTGCGTGATTCGCTGATGCTACATTCCAGCAGGGAGAAGTCGCCATGCCGAGACTTTTCGTCGCCCTCGAAGTGCCGCGCAACGCGGCGATGAGCCTCTCGCTCCTGAGAGGCGGACTTCCCGGAGCCCGCTGGATCGATGTCGAGAATTTCCACATCACCCTGCGCTTCATCGGTGACATCGACGGCCGCACCGCCGACGAGGTGGTCGACCGGCTCGACCGCATCGAGCGCCCGGAATTCCAGCTCGCGCTTTCCGGCCTGGGCTCCTTCGGCTCGAAGAAACCGCATTCGGTCTTCGCCGGGGTCACGCAGGCGCCCGAAATGTACGCGCTGCAGGGCGAGATCGAGCGCATCTGCCAGCGCCTCGGCCTTCCCGCCGATCCGCGCAAGTTCACCCCGCACGTTACGCTCGCCCGCCTGCGCAACGCCCGCACCGAGGATGTCGCCCACTACCTCTCCGGCCGCGGCAACTTCCACACCGCCCCCTTCACCGTGAACCGCTTCGTGCTGATGTCCTCGAAGGAATCGGTCGGCGGCGGGCCGTATCTGACGGAAGAAGTGTTTCCGCTTTATGAGACGGGCGGCGGCTGGGACGGGGCGGATTTGCACGACCATCTCGTTTGATCGCTGAACCTCCCGAGGTAAGAATGCGGAGCATAACCGGTGCGCATTGCCGCAATTCGATCGACGGGTAACAGCCGTATCGTTTACTGGCTCGCAGGCGCTCTATTGCTATGGCTAATGTTTCCGATCGGCATCTTGGATATTCTCATCGAACCAAAATGGTTCGCTCCAAACCCGCAATGCGATAGCCTCGGCGTTCCGATCTTATGGCTGCAGGAAGGCCTGATCCCATGGACATTGATTTCCGTGGTGATTCCGGCGATCCCCGTATTTCTGATTGTGCGTAAGCGCGTTGCCGGTGCGGATATCTTCGACTTGCACCTCGGTACCGCGCCTTGGAATTGGATCGTCACGCTTCTGACAGCGGCTGCCCTCTTGCCGATTATTTTCGACATAGGACGATATCTTTGGGAAGTATCCGTTCTCCAGACTATTACAGGAGATTGCGGAGGAAGCGCCGAGCCGGTGACTATAACCATGCGAAGACCCATCATTCAGTTCACTCCTCTCTGGGAAGCCGGCTTCGCTC
Organism: Shinella sp. PSBB067; assembly: GCF_016839145.1. NCBI lineage: Bacteria > Pseudomonadati > Pseudomonadota > Alphaproteobacteria > Hyphomicrobiales > Rhizobiaceae > Shinella > Shinella sp. PSBB067. The sequence continues at coordinate 3,561,237 of NZ_CP069303.1, forward strand.
TTTGGATATTGCATCTCCGTGCCCTGCTCCTTTCGCCGCGCAGGGTTGAGCAATTCACCCCTCTTCCGTCGGCGGAATCTTGATCGCCAGCTTTTGTAGTAAAGCTTGTGCAAAACGCTTACGCCCTTGTTGCGATTCGGTATTTCGTGACCCCCACGGGCACCTCGTCAATTCCTTGCTGAGAACAAAACCTGAATCACTCCGAGTCATCGATTCGTCTCCGTTTCGTTCGCGCCCTGTTCCCGGCGGTGGGGAAAGCACCGGGAAAACCGTCCTATTTCGCCTCCCCCCTTGCCATCGGCCGCCCCGATGGGCATCTGTGAGCCGAAACTGAAACCTGCCGGGGCATGTCTTGTCGCAAGCACCCATGATCCTGAGCGGCCGCGGCGTGACCGCGGTGCTCGGCCCGACCAATACGGGCAAGACCCACTACGCAATCGAGCGCATGGTGGCACATGAGACGGGCATCATCGGCCTGCCTCTGCGCCTTCTCGCGCGCGAGGTCTATACGCGCCTTGTCGAGAAGGTCGGCCAGCACAATGTCGCGCTCGTCACCGGCGAGGAGAAGATCACGCCGCATATGGCGCGCTTCTCCGTCTGCACGGTGGAGGCGATGCCGCGCGAGACGCGGGCTTCCTTCGTCGCCATCGACGAGGTGCAGCTTGCCGGCGACCTCGAACGCGGCCACATCTTCACCGACCGGGTTCTGCATCTGAGGGGCCGCGACGAGACGCTGCTGCTCGGCGCCGCCACCATGAAGCCGATCCTCGAGCAGCTCCTGCCCGGCATCCATGTCATCGAGCGGCCGCGCCTGTCGCAGCTCTTCTACTCCGGCTCGAAGAAGATCACCCGCCTGCCGCAGCGCACCGCCATCGTCGCCTTCTCGGCCGACGAGGTCTATGCCATCGCCGAGCTCATCCGCCGCCAGCGCGGCGGGGCCGCGGTCGTGCTCGGCGCGCTCTCGCCGCGCACCCGCAACGCGCAGGTCGCGCTCTACCAGGAGGGCGACGTCGAATATCTCGTCGCCACCGACGCCATCGGCATGGGCCTCAATCTCGACGTGGACCACGTCGCCTTCGCGCAGGACCGCAAGTTCGACGGCTACCAGTTCCGCAACCTGAACCCGGCGGAACTCGCCCAGATCGCCGGTCGCGCGGGCCGGCACATGCGCGACGGCACCTTCGGCGTGACCGGCCGCGTCGATCCCTTCGACGACGAACTGGTCCAGCGCATCGAGACGCATCACTTCGATCCCGTCAGGGTGCTGCAATGGCGCACCCCCCGCTTCGACTATGCCTCGCTGCAATCGCTCCGCCAGTCGCTCGACGCGCCGCCGCCCATCGGTGGCCTGACGCGGGCGCTGCCGGCGGTCGACCAGCAGGCACTGGAGCATCTGTCGCGCTACCCCGACATCCGCGAGCTGGCCACCACGCCGGAGCGGGTCGAAAAGCTCTGGGAGGCCTGCGCGCTTCCCGACTATCGCCGCATCGCCCCCGCCCAGCACGCCGACCTCATCTCGACGCTCTATGCGGACCTCGTCAAGCGCGGCACGGTCAACGAGGACTTCATGGCGGACCAGGTCCGCCGCGCCGACCGGACCGACGGCGAAATCGACACGCTTTCGGCACGAATCGCGCAGATAAGGACCTGGACCTATGTGTCGAATCGGCCCGGATGGCTTGCCGATCCGACACACTGGCAGGAAAAGACGCGGGAAATCGAAGACCGATTGTCCGATGCGCTACATGAACGGTTGACGAAACGCTTTGTTGATCGCAGGACATCTGTGCTCATGAAGCGCCTGAGAGAGAATGCGATGCTGGAAGCTGAAATCAGTGTGAATGGCGATGTCTTCGTGGAAGGACATCATGTCGGGCAGTTGGCCGGTTTCCGGTTCACGCTCGTCGCCGGAACGGAAGGACCCGACGCGAAGGCCGTGCAGGCGGCCGCGCAGAAGGCGCTCGCGCTGGAGTTCGAAGCCCGTGCCGCGCGCCTGCATGCAGCCGGCAATGCCGATCTCGCCCTCGGCTCGGACGGCACCGTGCGCTGGCTCGGCGATCCCGTCGCGCGCCTCGCCGCCTCCGACCACGTCATGCGCCCACGCGTCATCCTGCTCTCCGACGAGCAACTGACGGGCAACGCCCGCGACCACGTCGCCGCCCGCGTCGAGCGCTTCGTCAATCACCACATCGCGACCGTGCTCAAGCCGCTCGACGATCTCTCGCGCGCCGAAGACCTGCAGGGCCTTGCCAAGGGCCTCGCCTTCCAGCTCGTCGAGAACCTCGGCGTGCTCTTCCGCCGCGACGTCGCCGACGACGTCAAGGCGCTCGACCAGGACGCCCGCGCCTCCATGCGCAAGCACGGCATCCGCTTCGGCGCCTACCACATCTTCATGCCGGCGCTGTTGAAGCCCGCCCCGGCCGAACTCATCACGCTGCTCTGGGCGCTGAAGAACGACGGCCTCGACAAGCCGGGCTACGGCGACCTCATTCCGGTGCTGGCCGCCGGCCGCACCTCGGTCGTCACCGATCCGGCCTTCGAGCGCGCCTTCTACAAGCTCGCCGGCTTCCGCTTCCTCGGCAAGCGCGCCGTGCGCATCGACATCCTCGAGCGTCTCGCCGACCTCATCCGTCCGCTCCTGCAGTGGAAGCCCGGCACGCCGCGCCCGGACGGCGCCTATGACGGCCGCCGCTTCACGGCGACCACCGCCATGCTCTCCATCCTCGGCGCGACGCCTGACGACATGGAAGAGATCCTCAAGGGCCTCGGCTACCGCGCCGACAGCGTGAAGGCCGAGGAGGCCGCCGCCTTCCTCGCCGCGCAGGCACCGGCCGCGGCCGCGGCCGGCTCCGAAACCCCGGCCGAGACGCCAACGGAAACGTCCGACGAGCACGATGCCGATGCGGCGGAAGGCGAGGCCGAGGCGCCCGCCGCTGCCGCCGAACAGGTCCCGGTCGCCGAGCCGGCAGAGGCCGCAGTACCCGTTGCCGAGGCACCGGCCGCCGCCGAAGCGGCTGCCGATGGCGAACCGGCGGAAGCCAAGCCGGTCCTTCTCTGGCGCCCGGGTTCGCGCCATGACAACCAGCGCCAGGGCCACCGCCATGGCGGCGAGCGCCAGGGTGACCGTCAGGGCCAGGGCGAACGCCGCGGCGGTGAACGCAATCGCGGCCAGCAGGCCGGCGAGCGCGGCGAACGGCGCGAAGGCGGCCGTGGCGGCCGTCCGGACCAGAAGGGCCGCGACGGAAAGCCGCAGGGCGGCAACCGCCCGGACCGCGGCGAGCGCAACGAGCGCGGCGGCAAGCCGCAGCAGGCGAAGTTCGAGGCCCGGCCGCCCCGCAAGGAAAAGCCGATCGACCCGGATTCGCCCTTCGCCAAGCTCGCGGCGCTCAAGGAGCAGATGAAAAAGTAGGCTGATGGCGCGCGACGAGGAACAGCCGGCAGGTCAGGCGCGACAGCGCATCGACAAGTGGCTGTTCTTCGCGCGGCTGCTCAAGTCGCGCTCGCTGGCGGCAAGGTCGGTCGTATCAGGCGATGTCAGCGTCAACGGCGTGAGTATCCGCCAGCCTTCCCATGCCGTGCGTGCCGGCGACGTCGTCGTCCTCTCGCTCGACCGGCACGACATGGTCGTTCAGGTGCTCCAGCCCGGCGAACGCCGCGGCCCCTATGAGGAAGCACGGCTTCTCTACCGCGACATGACGCCGCCCCCACCGCCCCGCGAGGAACGCAATCTTTTTGCGCAGGCGACGCGCGAACGCGGCGCCGGGCGCCCGACGAAGCGGCAACGGCGGGAAACCGATCGGCTGCACGGTTTTCCCGGCGACGCCGAGGATTAGAATTCTATACCTCGCGCGCATCCGCCGGCGCATGTATTACGCTTGCAAAGCGCCCGCAAAGCCTTTACCTCAGCCACCGGACAGCCTGCGCGAGCGCGGCCCTCTTCCTTCCGGCAGCCGACTGCGTGACAGGTCCTGCGGCGCCGGACGGCCCCGTCTCCGCCGCCTTATGACGATTCTGGAGTGAATCATGACGTATGTCGTGACCGACAACTGCATCCGCTGCAAGTACACGGACTGTGTGGAAGTTTGCCCCGTCGACTGCTTCTACGAGGGCGAGAACTTCCTCGTCATCCACCCCGACGAATGCATCGACTGCGGCGTCTGCGAACCGGAATGTCCTGCCGAGGCGATCAAGCCCGATACCGAGCCGGGGCTCGACAAGTGGCTGAAGATCAATTCGGACTTCGCGTCGATCTGGCCGAACATCACGGTCAAGCGCGATGCAATGCCGGAAGCCAAGGAAATGGACGGCGTGGAAGGCAAGTACGAACAGTACTTCTCGCCCAATCCCGGCCAGGGCGACTGAGGCGTCTGCGGTCGGGCCGTGACGTCCGGACACCGCCCCCGCCGCGCGAAGGCGGCAGGCGAAGCTGGGGAAAAAAGCGTGCTCCCGCCGAAAGGCGATGGGACAGGCTTGATGACCCATGCGAAGCAAATTATTGATTTCGGCACTTTTTTGTGATAGGGTCTGGATACTGATCCAAATCGCGGCATTTCGCATGCCCGAGCACCACCACGAAAGCAAACGATCCCTCAACGTCGCTCACCTCCCATAGGCAACTCCGGTTGCTCGAAAAGTGATTGCGTCGCAAGGGGGCATTTTTGCGCATGGCGGACGGACCAGAGTGGTGACACCTCAAGGTGCCCCCGTCTTTCCCGGGTCCCCGACCCACCCCGGCTGTCGCCGGGAGCGTAACAGGGAGTATTTGAATAGAATGACGACCCAGCAGAAGAAATCTTCCACGCGCCAGGGCTTCAAGACCGGCGAGTCGATCGTCTACCCCGCTCACGGTGTCGGCCAGATCGTCGCCATCGAGGAGCAGGAAGTTGCCGGCATGAAGCTCGAGCTCTTTGTCATCGACTTCGAGAAGGACAAGATGCGCCTCAAGGTGCCGGTTGCCAAGGCCGTTTCCATCGGCATGCGCAAACTGTCGGAGACCGATTTCGTCGAACGCGCGCTGAAGGTTGTCCAGGGCAAGGCCCGCGTGAAGCGCACCATGTGGTCGCGCCGCGCACAGGAATACGATGCCAAGATCAATTCGGGCGACCTGATCTCGATCGCCGAAGTGGTCCGTGACCTCTACCGCGCCGAGAACCAGCCGGAACAGTCCTATTCCGAGCGCCAGCTTTACGAAGCCGCCCTCGACCGGATGGCCCGCGAAATCGCCGCCGTCAACAAGATGTCGGAAACCGAGGCTGTCCGCCTCGTCGAGACGAACCTTGCCAAGGGTCCCAAGCGCGGCAAGGCCATCGACGAAGACGAGTCCCAGGACGAAGCCGCCTGATCTAGGGCGCACCGTCGAAATTTAAAGCCCGGCCGGCGACGGCCGGGTTTTTTTGTGGAACTTTTTTGCAGCGCAACCGTTTCGCACCCCGAAGACGACCGGCTCCGGGCGGCGACGGGTGGCGCAGCCACTTTATTTTCTCGAAAGCGGCTTTCGAGCGATCCGTAGGCTCTCCTGAAACGTCATCGTCGACACGGGTCGCGCAAAGTGCCTTGCGGCTTTGCGGGAACGACCGTGGAAGGCAAGCACGGCCCGGTCCGAAGGATCGCGTCGTTCTCAGGGGCGCAGGACATCCCCTGCGCCGGTTCGGCTTACGTGGAGAGACCCGCCATGGCTACGACGACCGCAGACCGCCGCATGATCAAGCTCGCAATGTCCGCTCCCTATCTCGAACGGGAGGAGGAACAGGCACTCGCCCACGCGTGGAAGGACGACAAGGATCAGGAAGCCCGCAACCGCATCGCCATGGCCCATATGCGCCTCGTCGTCTCGATGGCCGGCAAGTTCCGCAACTTCGGCCTGCCGCTCGGCGATCTCGTGCAGGAGGGCTATATAGGCCTTCTGGAAGCTGCCGCCCGCTTCGAGCCGGAACGGCAGGTCCGCTTCTCCACCTATGCAAGCTGGTGGATCCGCGCCTCGATCCAGGATTACGTGCTGCGCAACTGGTCGATCGTGCGCGGCGGCACCAGTTCGGCCCAGAAGGCGCTGTTCTTCAACCTGCGCCGCCTGCGCGCCCGGCTTGCCCGCGGCGATACATACCTGACGAGCGAGGCCATGCACCAGGAAATCGCCGCCGCGATCGGCGTCAGCACCGCCGATGTGCGCACCATGGACGCCCGCCTCTCCTCCTCCGACATCTCGCTCCAGGCCCCCATCTCCTCCGCCGACGGCGAGGGCTCGAACCGCCTCGAATTCCTCACCAGCGACGCTCCCCTCCCCGACGAGCAGGCCGAAGGCAGCATCGACGGCGAGCGGCGGCGCCATTGGCTTCATTCGGCGCTCGACCAGCTCAACGAGCGCGAGATGAAGATCATCCGCGCCCGCCGCCTTGCCGAGAACGGCGCCACGCTCGAAGAGCTCGGCACGCTCCTCGGCATCTCCAAGGAACGCGTCCGCCAGATCGAGAATCGGGCGCTGGAAAAGCTGAAGGCCGTGCTGATCAGCAAGACGATGGATTTTGCCCACGCATGAGGATCAGGGCGCCCTGCCCTCTTCCGTCGGCTCGGCCGAATGGCGCATGATCAGCGGCATCTGCGAGAGCGTGAAGAGGATGGTGATGGGCATCGTGCCCCAGACCTTGAAGGCCACCCAGAAGTCCGTCGAGAACGAGCGCCAGACCACTTCGTTCATCACCGCAAGGAAGAGGAAGAACAGGCCCCAGCGCAGCGTCAGCTTGCGCCAGCCCTCGTCCGTCAGCTTGAAGGCGGCGTGGAAGACGTAGCCGAGAAGCGACTTGCCGAACAGCAACCCGCCAAGCAGGATCGCGCCGAACAGCGTGTTGACGATGGTCGGCTTCATCTTGATGAAGGTGTCGTTCTGCAGCCAGAGCGTCAGCGCGCCGAAGACGAAGACGACGATGCCCGAGATCAGCGGCATCATCGGCAGGGTGCGCGTCAGGATCCACGAGACGACGAGCGCGATGGCCGTCGCGGCCATGAAGAGGCCGGTCGCGATGAAGATCGGCCCGCCCATCTCGGCCAGCACCGGAAAATGCGAGGCCAGCCATTCGCCGCGCGAATTGGCGAAGAAAAAGACGACGAGCGGTCCGAGCTCAAGCACCATCTTGAGGAGGGGACTGACCTTCTCCTCGCTCTTGGCCGGTGCGTCCAGCGTTGCCTTGCTCATGCTCCAACTCCTGCAATCGCTTCCGCGAAATCCTTGGCCTCGAAGGGTTCGAGATCGTCGATCCCTTCGCCGACACCGATGAAATAGACCGGCAGCTTGTGCTTGGCGGCAATCGCCACAAGGATGCCGCCGCGGGCCGTACCGTCCAATTTTGTCATGATGAGGCCCGAGACGCCCGCAACGTTGCGGAAAATCTCGACCTGGTTCATCGCGTTCTGGCCGGTGGTGGCGTCGAGCGTCTGGAGCACGGTGTGCGGCGCGTCGGGATCGAGCTTGCCGAGGACGCGCACGATCTTCTCCAGCTCCGCCATCAGTTCGGCCTTGTTCTGGAGGCGGCCGGCGGTGTCGACGATGAGGACGTCGCTCTTCTTCAGCTTGGCCTGCTCGTAGGCCTCATAGGCAAGCCCCGCCGCATCGGCGCCGAGCTTGGAGGAAACGATGTCGGAGCCGGTGCGATCCGCCCAGATCTTGAGCTGCTCGATGGCGGCGGCGCGGAACGTGTCACCGGCCGCCAGCATCACCTTGAGGCCCGCGCCGGAAAGCTTGGCGGCGAGCTTGCCGATGGTCGTCGTCTTGCCGGTGCCGTTGACCCCGACGACGAGGATGACATGCGGCTTGTGGCTGAGGTCGAGCTCCAGCGGTTTCGCCACGGGTTCGAGAACCTTGGTGATCTCCGCCGACATGATGCGCGAGACGTCCGCGCCGGTCACGTCCTTGCCGTAGCGCTCGGAGGCGAGCGTGTCGGTGATGCGCAGCGCCGTCTCCACACCGAGGTCGGCCTGGATCAGCAGGTCCTCGAGGTCCTGCAGCGTGTCGTCGTCGAGCTTGCGCTTGGTGAAGAGGCTGGTGATCTGGCCGGTGAGCTGCGAGGAGGTGCGGGCAAGGCCCTCGCGCAGGCGCTGGAACCAGGTGCGCTTCGGCTGCGCCACGGGCGCGGCCTCCTCGACGGGCGTCTTCGCGGTCGTGGCAAAGCCCTTCGGCAAGGCAGGCGTGTCGGCCGGCTTTTCAGCGCGGAGGGCCTCTTCGAGAACGGGATCCTCGATCTCGTCCGACGTATCTTCTTCCGATTCCGCTTCGGCGATCTCTTCTTCGGCTGTGACGAATTCTTCCACCGGCGCGGCCGGTTCCTCCTCGACGGTCTCTTCTGCCGCCTCGGCCTCCGGCTCCGCGACGATCTCTTCGGCCGCTTCGCTCACGGGCTCCGCTTCGGCCGGCTCTTCAGCGACCGGCGCGGTCGGTGCGTGCGGAAGGGGATAGATTTCGGGCTCGACGTCTTCCGGAATATGGTAGTCCGCTTCCGGATTGACGGCCTCCGCCTCGTCGAGCAGCGGGTCGCGGTCCTCGTCCTCCTCGGCAGGGGCGGCGGGGATTTCCGAGGTTTCCTCCGATGCGGTCTCTTCTGGCGCGGGCTCGACGGCCGACTGGTCGATGACGTCCAGCTCGGCGGCAGGCGTCTCTACCACCTGCTGCTCGGCAACGGGCGCTTCCGCCTCCGGCTTCGGCTCAGTGGCGGTGTCTTTTCCGAAAGTGAAGATCTTCTTGATGAAGCCGAGAGCCATGAAGGTATCCGCTAGTTGCGAAGGGAGGCGGCGCCAGCCGCGATAAGGGGCCGCATCGTCAGGTGTTTTCCATTGTGTCCGGTGATCGTTACCGGCACAAGGTCGCGCGGCCTCAGCCCCGCGGCATAGACGAGCGTGAAGTTTTCCGTATGGGCGAGGCCGTTGTTCTCCACGAGGATCGTTTCCTCCCGTCCAATCATCGAAACGAGATGGGTCTCGTGCAGCCGTTTTCCAGTCTCCCGCAGCCGGGCCGCTCGGTCCTTGACGAGGGCGCGGTCGAGCTGCGGCATGCGCGCGGCCGGCGTGCCGGGGCGCGGGCTGTAGGGAAAGACATGGAGATGGGCGATGCCGCAGTCTTCCGCGAGCCGCGCCGCATTGGCGAACATCTCCTCCGTCTCCGTCGGAAAGCCGGCGATCATGTCCGCGCCGAAACTGGCATCCGGCCGCACCGTCCGCACCCGCGCGCAAAAATCCCGCGCATCGGCGCTCGAATGGCGGCGCTTCATGCGCTTGAGGATCAGATCGTCGCCGTGCTGAAGGGAAAGATGCAGGTGCGGCATGAAGCGCGGCTCGTCGGCGATGAGATCCCAGAGATGGTCGTCCGCCTCGATGCTGTCGATGGAGGAGAGCCTGAGGCGCCGGATTTCCGGCACCTGTTTCAAAAGCGTCTTGGCGAGCAGGCCGAGGCTCGGCTTGCCGGGCAGGTCCGCGCCGTAGCTCGTCGCATCGACGCCCGTCAGGACGATCTCGCAGTAGCCGCCCTCGACGAGTTTTCGCGCCTGGTCGACCACCGCGCCCATCGGCACGGAGCGGGAACTGCCGCGGCCATAGGGGATGATGCAGAAGGTGCAGCGGTGGTCGCAGCCGTTCTGCACCTGCACGAAGGCGCGCACATGGCCGTCGATCAGCTTCACCATCTGCGGCGCGGTCTCACGCACGCTCATGATGTCGTTGACGCGAAGCTTCTCCTCCGCCGAGACGCCGAAATCCGGCAGCGCCAGGTAGGAGGCGCTTTTCAGCTTCTCCTCGTTGCCGAGCACGGCGTCCACCTCCGGCATGCCGGCAAAGGTGGCGCTTTCCGTCTGCGCCGCGCAGCCGGTGACGATGATGCGGGCATGGGGATTGTCGCGCCGGGCGCGGCGGATCGCCTGCCGGGCCTGGCGCACGGCCTCGCCGGTGACGGCGCAGGTGTTCACCAGCACGGCATTGTTCAGCCCCGCCTTCTCGGCCTCGGCGCGCATCACTTCCGATTCATAGGTGTTGAGCCGACAGCCGAAGGTTATGACTTCGACCCCGCTCAAAGGGCGGCCGCCCCGGTCTCGTCGCGGCGGAAGGCGCCGGTCGAGGGATCGAGCGTGCCCGACCATTCCCATTCGGCAGGCCCCGTCATCACGACATGGTCGTCCTCGCGCCACTCGATGGTCAGCGTGCCGCGGTTCGGGCTGCTGGCGACCGTGATCGCAACCTTTCGGCCCGTCCGGCCGGTGCGCGCGCCGGAAACGCCGGCCGAGCAGGCGGCCGAGCCGCAGGCGAGCGTCAGGCCCGCGCCGCGCTCCCAGGTCCGCGTCGTCATCGAGGACGGCGAGGTGACCTGCGCCAGCGTGATATTGGCCTTTTCCGGGAACATCGGATGGTTTTCGAGCAGCGGGCCGAAGCGGTCGAGATCGAAGCTCATCGGATCGCGGTCGACCCAGAAGACGGCATGGGGATTGCCCATCGACATGGCGGCGGGCGAATGCAGGATCGGCGCGTCGATCGGCCCGATCTGCAATTCGATGCGGCTCGTGTCGAAGAACTCTTCGGCAAGCGGAATACGGTTCCATTCGAAGACGGGCTTGCCCATGTCGACGGAGATCGTGCCGTCCGCATGCTCGGTGGCGTTGAGGATGCCGGCGACCGTCTGGAAGGTGAAGGCCTTGCGGCCCGTCTCGGCGGCGAGCGCCTGCACGACGCAGCGCGTGCCGTTGCCGCAGGCCTGCGCCTTGGACCCGTCGCAATTGATGATGTCGATGAAGGCGTCCGTTCCCGCCGTCTTCGGATCGTGGATCGCCATGATCTGGTCGAAGCGGGTGGCCGGGTCGGCATTCAGCGCAATGGCCGCCGCCGGCGTCACGGCATCGGCGCGGCCGCGCATGTCCACGACGAGGATCATGTTTCCCAGTCCGTTCATACGGGCGAATTGCACTTCAGCGGCCATGTCGGATGTTCCTGTAAGGACTCGTCACGGAGTCCTTCATTTTCCTGCGCGTATATGGCGCAAACAGGCCTCGATTACCAGACGGAGTCTTTGAATCCTTCCTGCGTTTCCGTCGAATCCATGGCGCGCGAAGGATTCGCGAGACTCCAATCCTTGACTTTCCGGCCTTGTTCCTGTTTAAGCCGCGCATCTGCGACAAGTGAGACTGCTTGAAGCCGCCGACCGGGACCCATTGCGGTATAAACAGATCCCGGAGGTCAACACCCGACAGCGCGATGCGCCCTCGGGTGCTTTTTGGCTTTGCGTCTTGTTTTTGACGCCGATTGCACCGACGTTTCCGCGTGAAGCGGAAACAAGAAGGAAGACGTGATGTTTGAAACACTCCAGGACCGCCTTGGCTCCATTCTGAATGGACTGACAGGCCGTGGCGCGCTTTCCGAGGCCGATGTCTCGGCGGCGCTGCGCGAGGTCCGCCGTGCGCTGCTGGAAGCGGACGTGGCGCTGGAAGTGGTGCGCTCCTTCACGGATGCGGTGCGCGAAAAGGCCGTCGGCGCGGAAATCCTGAAGTCCATCAAGCCCGGCCAGATGGTCGTCAAGCTCGTCCATGACGAGCTGGTATCCATGCTCGGCTCCGAGGGCGTTTCCATCGACCTCAACGCCGCCGCCCCCGTCGTCATCATGATGGTGGGTCTCCAGGGCTCGGGCAAGACCACGACGTCGGGCAAGATCGCCAACCGGCTGAAGACGCGCGAGAAGAAGAAGGTCCTGATGGCCTCGCTCGACACGCGCCGCCCGGCCGCGCAGGAGCAGCTTCGCCAGCTCGGCGTGCAGACCGGCATCGACACGCTGCCGATCATCGCCGGCCAGTCGCCGACCGATATCGCCGCCCGCGCCGTGCAGGCCGCCAAGCTCGGCGGCCATGACGTCGTCATCCTCGACACCGCCGGCCGCACCCATATCGACGAACCGCTGATGATCGAGATGGCGGAGATCAAGCGGAAGTCCGATCCGCACGAGATCCTGCTCGTCGCCGACGCGCTGACCGGTCAGGACGCCGTCAACCTCGCCCGCAACTTCGACGATCGCGTCGGCATCACCGGCCTCGTGCTCACCCGCATGGACGGCGACGGCCGCGGCGGCGCGGCCCTTTCCATGCGCGCCGTCACCGGCAAGCCGATCAAGTTGATCGGCGTCGGCGAGAAGATGGGCGAGCTGGAGGAATTCCATCCCCGCCGCGTCGCCGACCGCATCCTCGGCATGGGCGACATCGTCTCGCTCGTCGAGAAGGCGGCGGAGAACATCGACGCCGAGAAGGCGGCCGCCATGGCCGCCAAGATGGCCAAGGGCAAGTTCGACCTCAACGACCTCGCCGACCAGCTTCGCCAGATGCAGAAGATGGGCGGCATGGGCGGCATCATGGGCATGATGCCCGGCATGGCCGGCATGAAGGACAAGATGTCCGCCGCCGGCCTCGACGACAAGCTCTTCGGCCGCCAGATCGCCATCATCAACTCGATGACCAGGGCCGAGCGCGCCAATCCGGACATGCTCAAGCACTCCCGCAAGAAGCGCATCGCCGCCGGCTCCGGCACCGACGCCTCCGACATCAACAAGCTTCTGAAGATGCATCGCCAGATGGCGGACATGATGAAGATGATGGGCGGCAAGAAGGGCGGCATGATGAAGCAGATGATGGGCGGCCTTGCCGGCAAGATGGGCCTCGGCGGCCTTGGCGGCGGCATGCCCGATCTTTCCAGCATGGACCCCAAGCAACTCGAAGCGCTCGCCAAGCAGGCGGAAGCGGCCGGCATCAAGCCGGGCAGCCTGCCGGGCCTCGGCGGCAGCGGCGGTCTTCGCCTGCCCGGTCTCGGCGGCGGCCTTCCGGGCCTGCCCGGCCTGCCGAAAAAGAAGTGAGGAACGCCGCATGACGATCGATCCGAAGGTCAGGCAGCAACTGGGGGAATACCGGCAGTCGATCGACAATATCGACGCTGCCCTTGTGCATATGCTCGCCGAGCGCTTCCGCTGCACCAAGGCGGTGGGCGTGCTGAAGGCGACGCATGAACTGCCGCCGGCCGATCCGGCGCGCGAGGAATACCAGATCGAACGCCTTCGCCGCCTGGCGAAGGATGCCAATCTGGATCCGGATTTCGCGGAGAAGTTCCTGAACTTCATCATCCGCGAGGTGATCCGGCATCATGAAGCCATTGCCGCCGAACATGGCGGCGCAAACCACACCGCTTGAAAAGCGGCCCATCTACCCAAGGAGAAATGACATGTCCCTGAAGATTCGTCTCGCCCGCGGCGGTTCCAAGAAGCGCCCCTACTACCAGATCGTCGTCGCCGACGCCCGTTCGCCGCGTGACGGCCGCTTCCTGGAGAAGCTCGGCGCCTGGAACCCGATGCTCGGCAAGGACGACGCCAACCGCGTCCAGATCGACGCGGACCGCGCCAAGGAATGGCTCGCCAAGGGCGCCCAGCCGACCGACCGCGTCGCCCGCTTCCTCGACGAAGCCGGCGTCCTGAAGCGCGAAGCCCGCAGCAACCCGGACAAGGCAAAGCCGGGCAAGAAGGCTCTCGAGCGCGCCGCCGAGAAGAAGCAGAAGGAAGAAGACGCCGCTGCTGCCGCCGCCGGCGAATAATCTGCCGCGACTTTTTATGGAGACGGGCGGCGTGCTTCATGCCGCCCGTTTTCGTTTGGCCCACCGGCGCGAACGTCGTAAGAGGCTTTGCAAGACCACACGGAACCGAACCATGGCGAAACTGGAAAATCCCGTCCTCATGGGCAGCGTCGGCGCGGCGCAGGGCCTGCGCGGCGAGGTCCGCGTGAAATCCTACACCATCGACCCGACCGCCATCGGCGATTACGGGCACCTGCACACCGAGGACGGCCGGTCCTTCGAGGTGCTGGAGGTGCGCGAGGCGAAGAACGTCGTCGTCGTGCGCTTCCGCGGCATCAACGACCGCAACGCCGCCGAGGCGCTGAACGGCCTCGACCTCTATATCGAGCGCGACAACCTGCCGGACGAGGAGCTGGACGAGGACGAATTCTTCTATGCCGACCTCGAAGGGCTGGAGGCCGTCGATACGGCCGGCCGCAGCCACGGCACCGTCACCGGCATCTTCGATTTCGGCGCGGGCGATCTGCTCGAACTCAAGGGGCCGGGCAAGCGCCCCGTGCTCATTCCCTTCTCCGAGGCCGCCGTGCTGGAGATCGACGTCGAAGGCGGGCGCCTCTTGATCGACGCCGTCGCCGCCGGCCTTGAGGACGAGGGCAACGAAGGTCCCGGCAGCCGCCGTCGCCGCCCCCCGCAGGGCGAGGGAGAGTGACGTGGTTTTCCGCGCCACCGTCCTGACGCTCTATCCGGAGATGTTTCCGGGCTTTCTCGGCCAGTCCCTCTCCGGCAAGGCGCTGGCGCGCGGCGACTGGTCGCTCGACTGCGTGCAGATCCGCGATTTCACCACCGACCGCCACCGCACCGTCGACGACACGCCGGCCGGCGGCGGGGCGGGCATGGTGCTGAAGCCGGACGTGCTGGCCAAAGCCATCGACCATGCCTCCGCGGGCGACGACCGACCGCGCCTATTGATGAGCCCGCGCGGGAAACCGCTGACGCAGAAGCGCGTGCGCGAACTTGCGGCCGGTGAGGGCGCGATCATCGTCTGCGGCCGTTTCGAGGGCGTCGACCAGCGCGTCATCGACGGGCGGCAGCTCGAGGAGGTCTCCATCGGCGACTATATCCTCTCCGGCGGCGAGCCGGCGGCGATGATCCTCATCGACGCCGTCGTGCGCATCCTGCCCGGCGTCATGGGCAATGCGCTGTCCGGCGAGCACGAGAGCTTCGAGGGCGGGCTGCTGGAGCACCCGCACTATACGCGCCCGCAGGTCTTCGAAGGCATGGAGATCCCCGGCGTGCTGACCTCCGGCAACCACGCGGCCATCGACAGATGGCGCCGCGAGGAGGCCGAGACGCTGACGCGCGAGCGCCGGCCGGATCTGCTCTCCGATCAGCCGGACACGAAGTAACAGACCGCAACCGAGGGACCACGGACCGCCCCGGGGTACCTGACGCGCCGGTCAGGTCGCGCGCACCTCCTTCACCGTGGCATCAGCAGCGTGTCGGAGGGTCGGCGGTCGCCGTCCTGCGGTCGATTCTTTGGCCGCAGGGGATGACAAGCCGCCTCGTTTGATGTATTGGCCCGCACGGATTTGGGATTACCCAGCCGACCTGCAAGCAAAGAATGGCGAATCCGCTCCGTCCGGCAACGGACCAACCCGAGAGGCATTGACCTCGAAGGCCACCGTCGAGCGCTCTGGCTGTTTCAGAAGAACCGAAGGTTAGACCGATGAACATCATCCAGCAGCTCGAAGCCGAACAGGCCGCGAAGATCGAAGCCAAGCGCCAGCTCCCGGAATTCTCCCCGGGCGACACCGTCCGCGTCAACGTGCGCGTCACGGAAGGCACCCGTACCCGCGTGCAGGCCTATGAAGGCGTCTGCATCGCCCGTTCCGGCGGCGGCATCAACGAGAGCTTCACCGTTCGCAAGATTTCCTACGGCGAAGGCGTCGAGCGCGTCTTCCCGATCTACTCGCCGCTCGTCGAAAGCGTCGACGTCGTGCGCCGCGGCAAGGTCCGTCGCGCCAAGCTCTACTACCTGCGCGATCGTCGCGGCAAGTCGGCCCGTATCGTCGAGAACACCGGCACGCGCGCCCGCAAGCTGAACGACGCCGAGCGCCAGGCAATCGCCGAGGAAAAGGCACGTCTGGAAGCCGAGAAGGTCGCAGCCGCCCAGGCGCTCGCCGCCGAGAAGGCCGCCGCTGAAGCCGCCGAAGCCGCAAAGGCTGCGGAAGCCGCCGCCGAATAATCCGGCCGCGCATCAAGTCATGAAAGCCGTCGGCATCTGCCGGCGGCTTTTTGTTTTACGGAAAAGCCTTTGCGCGCAAGCGGCATGCTTGCCTGCCGCCCTGCACCTGTGACAGTGTTTCGCCGCCACAATCCAGGAGCATATTTCGATGTTTTCCCGCCGCGCCGTTCTTGCAGGCCTTGCCGCCGCCGCCCTCATGCCCGCCATCGCCTTTGCCTCTGATCTTCCCGACCTCGGCGGCAAGACCGTCGTGGTCGTCACGGAAAACGCCTATCCGCCGCTGCAATTCGTCGATCCCAAGAGCGGCGAGCAGATCGGCTGGGAATATGACGCGATGAACGAGATCGCCAAGCGCCTCAACTTCAAGGTCGAGTACCAGAACACCTCCTGGGACGCGATGATCCAGGCCGTCTCCGACAACCAGTACAATATCGGCATGACCGGCATCACCATCAAGGACGACCGGAAGGAGAAGGTCGACTTCTCCGATCCCTACATGCGCTCGCAGCAGTTCATGCTGGTGCGCGCCGACGAGAGCCGCTTCACGGACGCCAAGTCCTTCGGCGCGTTCGAAGACGGCCTGATCGCCGCCCAGCCCGGCACCTCGCCCTTCTACACCGCTGTCTATGAGATCCTCGACGGCAACGAGCAGAACCCGCGCATCAAGCTGTTCGAGACCTTCGGCGCGACGGTGCAGGCATTGCAGGCCGGCGACGTCGACCTCGTCCTGACCGACAGCGTCGCGGCCAAGGGCTATGTCGATGCCTCGGGCGGCAAGCTCAAGGTGGTCGGCGAACCGCTCGGCACGGAGGATTTCGGCTTCATCTTCCCGAAGGGCTCCGACCTCGTCGCCCCGGTCAATGCGGCGATCGCCGCGCTGAAGGCCGACGGTACGCTGGAGGCGCTCGATAAGAAGTGGTTCCTCGACTACAAGATGGGAGAGTAACGGGCGGCCATGGCTCCCGTTCCCCCCGGTGCGGCGAAGGGCGACTATCCCTGGTGGCTGGTCGCGCTCGCTGCAATCGCGCTGGCGCTTGCGGGCGTCATCGTTGCGAACGATCTTTATCGCCAGGTCTTCGGCGTGGTGCTGAAGGGATTGTGGGTCACGATCTTCGTGACCCTCGTCGCCTTCCTGCTTGCCACCCTGCTCGGCCTTGGCGTCGCGCTGATGGCGCTCTCCGAAAGCAAGGTGCTGCGCCAGGTCGCGCGCTTCTACACGGAGGTGATCCGTGGCGTGCCGATCCTCGTGCTCCTGTTCTATATCGCCTTCGTCGGCGCCCCGGCGCTCGTGGCGATCATCAATTTCATCGTCGGTCCGCTGGTTTCCGCCAGCTTCATGGAACCCATGCAGGTGCGCGACCTCTCCCTGATGTGGCGGGCGATCATCGCGCTGATGATCGGCTATTCCGCCTTCATCGCCGAGGTTTTTCGTGCGGGCATCCAGTCGGTGGACAAGGGGCAGGTCGAGGCGGCCAAGGCCCTCGGCCTCTCGCGCTTCCAGCGCTTCCGCCTCGTCGTCTTCCCGCAGGCGATCCGCGTCATCCTGCCGCCGCTCGGCAACGACTTCGTGGCGATGGTGAAGGACTCGTCGCTCGTCTCCGTGCTCGGCGTCGCCGACATCACCCAGATGGGCAAGGTCTACGCCTCCGGCTCCTTCCGCTTCTTCGAGACCTATTCCATCGTCGCCTATGTCTATCTCTTCCTGACCATCGGCCTTTCGCTGGCGCTCCGGGCGCTGGAAAAGCGGCTGCGGCGCGGCATCGCGCCTTGATTCTTCGCAATTGCCGAAACGCGCAAAAATCGCTATATGCGGGTTCATGGAATCCAAGTTCGGATGCACGGAAAAGCATGTCGTCGTGCTGCAGGATCACAAACGCCTGCCGGCACGCTTCTTTGCGCGTGTCTTCGGGGCGCTCATCAGCCGCCTATCCTGATCGCCTGTTCTGATACACGCGGTCCCGCCAGCCACGCGCTGCGGAGTTCCAGACCCCATCAACATGCCAGCGGATGAAGAGCCATGAGCGCACCCCGTACCCTCTACGACAAGATTTTCGACGACCACATCGTCAGCCGCCAGGAAGACGGCACCTGTCTTCTCTACATCGACCGTCACCTCGTTCACGAAGTGACGAGCCCCCAGGCTTTCGAGGGCCTGCGCATGGCCGGCCGCAAGGTCCGCGCGCCGGAGAAGACGCTCGCCGTCGTCGACCATAACGTCCCCACCTCGCCGGATCGCCACCAGGGCATCAAGAACGAGGAGAGCCGCATCCAGGTTGAGGCGCTCGCCAACAACGCCGCGGAATTCGGCGTCGAATATTATTCGGAAAAGGATGTCCGCCAGGGCATCGTGCACATCGTCGGCCCCGAGCAGGGCTTTACCCTGCCCGGCATGACCATCGTCTGCGGCGACAGCCACACCTCCACGCACGGCGCCTTCGGCGCGCTGGCGCATGGGATCGGCACGTCCGAAGTGGAGCACGTCCTCGCCACCCAGACGCTGATCCAGAAGAAGGCGAAGAACATGCTGGTGCGCGTCGACGGGAAGCTTCCCGAAGGCGTGACCGCCAAGGACATCATCCTCGCCATCATCGGCGAGATCGGCACGGCCGGCGGCACCGGCCACGTCATCGAGTTCGCCGGCGAAGCCATCCGCTCGCTGTCGATGGAAGGCCGCATGACGATCTGCAACATGACGATCGAAGGCGGCGCCCGCGCCGGCCTCATCGCGCCGGACGAGACGACCTTCGAATACATCAAGGACAAGCCGCGCGCGCCGAAGGGCAAGGCGCTGGAAATGGCGCTCGAATACTGGAAGACGCTCTACACGGAAGACGGTGCGCATTTCGACCGCGTCGTCGTGCTCGACGCCGCCAACCTGCCGCCGATCGTCTCCTGGGGCTCCTCGCCGGAAGACGTCGTCTCCGTCGAGGGCGTCGTGCCGAACCCTGATGATATCGAGGACGAGACCAAACGCTCGTCCAAGTGGCGCGCCCTTGACTATATGGGCCTGAAGCCGGGCACGAAGATCACCGACATCGCCATCGACCGCGTCTTCATCGGCTCGTGCACCAACGGCCGCATCGAGGACCTGCGCGCCGTCGCCGCCGTCGTCGAGGGCCGGAAGGTCGCCTCCACCGTCAGCGCCATGATCGTCCCGGGCTCCGGCCTCGTGAAGGAGCAGGCCGAGCGGGAAGGCCTCGACAGGATCTTCAAGGAAGCCGGCTTCGACTGGCGCGAGCCGGGCTGCTCCATGTGCCTTGCCATGAACGACGACCGCCTGAAGCCGGGCGAGCGCTGCGCTTCCACCTCGAACCGCAACTTCGAGGGCCGCCAGGGCTTCAAGGGCCGCACCCATCTCGTCTCCCCCGCCATGGCCGCCGCCGCCGCCATTGCCGGTCATTTCGTGGATATCCGCGACTGGCAGTAAGCCCAGGCGTTTGCCGATATGCTGGAAGGCCGGGAGTACGCTCCCGGCGTCAGTTTGTTGACAAACCTCGCCTCACCCACCGCCGTCATCCTCGGCCTTGTGCCGAGGATCCGCGAACGTATTGGAAATCGAGACGTTGTGGATGCTCGGGACAGGCCCGAGCATGACGGAAGAGAGGGTTTCACACTGGTCAGCAGTCTGAGGCCGGGAGCGTGCTCCCGGCCTTTTCCTTTGAGGAGATACCCATGAAGCAACTTCTCCTGCTCCGCCACGCCAAGTCCGCCTGGCCGGACGGCATCCCCGACCACGACCGTCCCCTCGCCGACCGCGGCCGCCGGGACGCTCCCCGCATGGGCGCCTACATGGCCGCAGCGGGCCTCCAGCCGGATTTCGCGTTGATCTCCTCCGCACGGCGCACGCAGGAAACATGGGCGCTGGTGGAACCGGCGCTCGCAAAGCCATGCCCCGCCCGCACGGTGCCGTCGATTTACGAGGCCGAGCCCGAGGCCATCCTCGCGGCGATCCATGACGCATCGGCGGAAAGCGAACGGCTGCTCGTCATCGGCCACAATCCCGGCTTCGAAGAACTGGCGAGGCTGCTTGCGCCTTTCGGGGATGCTGATGCGATTAGCCGGCTAATGATGAAATTCCCAACGGCTGGTCTTGCCGTGATTGCACTGGACATCGAGCGCTGGGTCGAAGCCGGACCCGGCAAAGGCCGCCTCGAATCCCTCATCACGCCGAAGACGCTCCCGTAAGAGACACGGCCGTCTCAGGCATGATGGAAAGATTGGCCAAGGCCACCTTCAGCTTGTTTACAAACCTCGCGTCACCCGCCGCCGTCATCCTCGGCCTTGTGCCGAGGATCCGCCAACGCATTGAAAAATCGAGACGTTGCAGATGCTCGGGACAGGCCTGAGCATGACGGAAGAGAGGTTTTCACACTTTGTCAGCAGTCTGAAGAGTGGCCAAGGTCTCTCCTTTTGCCGCCTCAGAATTTCGCCGTCATCGGGTCCGGCCCGATGCGCCTGCCGTCCTTTTCCAGCGCCGCGAAGGTTGCCATGTCCTCGTCGTCGAGCTTGAAGTCGAAGACCTTGAAGTTCTCGGCGATACGCGAGGGCGTCACCGATTTCGGGATGACCACCAGCCCGTTGTCGATGTGCCAGCGGGTGATGACCTGCGCGGGCGTGCGGCCGTGTTTTGCCGCGACCCTGGCGACGACCGGGTTTTCCAGCAGGGTGCCCTGGCCGAGCGGGCTCCAGGACTGGGTGACGATGCGGTGCTTGTCATGATAGGCGCGGGCCTCCTTCTGCGGGAAGTCCGGATGCAGCTCGATCTGGTTGATGACGGGGGTCACGCCCGTTTCGTCGATCAAGCGCTGAAGGTGCTCGGGATAGAAGTTGGAGACGCCGATGGAGCGGGCGCGGCCTTCCTTCTGGAGCTGGATGAAGGCCTTCCAGGTCGCCACATACTGGTCGCGCTTCGGCGCCGGCCAGTGGATGAGGTAGAGGTCGACATAGTCGGTGCCGAGGCGCTTGAGGCTGGCATCGAAGGCCTTCAGCGTCGCGTCGTGGCCCTGATCGGAATTCCAGAGCTTCGTCGTGAGGAAGATTTCGGAGCGGGCGACGCCGGAGGCGCGGATGCCCTCGCCGACGCCTTCCTCGTTCTCGTAGATCGCCGCCGTGTCGACATGGCGATAGCCGGTGGCGAGCGCCGCCTTGACGGCAGTCACGGCCGTCTCGTTCGGGGTCTGCCAGACGCCGAGGCCGACCTGGGGAATGCTGTTGCCGTCGTGAAACAGGATTGTCGGTTGATCGCTCATCAGAATGTCTCCATGAAAAGGGATGGGGTGCTTGAACCCGAAGGGCTTCCCGTGGCGCCTTGCAGCCCGGCGACGGTCGAGGCTGATATAGGCGCGCCATACGTCATTTCAAAGAACGCGGAGGACGGTTCCCCGCCGGAGATAGGGAAGGATGCGCAGCATGTCGCGCCGGGCGATGGCGACGCACCCCGCCGTCGGCTCGTAGCCGGGGCGGATGAGGTGGAAGAAGATCGCCGAACCGGCATTGCGCCTGCGCGCGGTCACGTTCCAGTCGAGCACGAGGCAGATGTCGTAGAGTTCGTCCTTGCGCGCCAGTTCCTCGTGGCTCGGCCTGAAGGGTGCGTCGACGGGCCTGTTGTAGCTCGGATGCTTCGGTTCATCGCACCAGAGCATGGACGGGCGGATGCGCTTCATCGGAAGCGCGGTCCTCGGCAGGGACCGGCGGTCGCCGCGCGTAAAGCCGGAAAGGAGCGGCATCGCCGCAATGGGGGTCGCGCCGTCCCCCTCGCGCTTGCGGCTCGTGCGGCCCGAGCGGCCGATGGCGGCGGGAATGCGCAGCGGCCCCACCTGCACGATGGCGCGGGTCTTGCTGCCCGGCGCGGCGCGCACGAGGATTGTCTTCACGCAATGTTCAGGAGATGTGATCCGGTTCATTTCCGTCCGCCATATTCGCGCCATGCGGCAACCTGATCGGCTAAGCCACAGGCGGGCTTGCCAAAAGCGCCAGTTCCCTTACTTTCCAGAGGAATGCCGAGAGGTAAAGCATGACATCCCGCACCATCCTTCTTGTCGACGACGACAACGACCTTCGCGAGACGCTCGTCGAGCAGCTTTCGCTCTACGAGGAATTCGCGACGCTCGAGGAAACGACGGCCGGCAAGGGCATCCAGACGGCGCGCGCGGGCCAGATCGACCTCCTCATCATGGATGTCGGCCTGCCCGACATGGATGGCCGCGAGGCGGTGAAGCTCTTGCGCAAGGGCGGCTTCAAGGCGCCGATCATCATGCTGACGGGCCACGACACCGATTCGGACACGATCCTTGGCCTGGAAGCCGGCGCCAACGACTATGTGACGAAGCCCTTCCGCTTCGCCGTGCTGCTCGCGCGCATCCGCGCGCAACTCCGCCAGCACGAGAGCAGCGAGGACGCCACCTTCACCGTCGGCCCCTATACGTTCAAGCCCGGCCAGAAGCTGCTGACGCTGGAAAACGGCCAGAAGATCCGCCTCACCGAGAAGGAGGCGGCGATCATCCGCTATCTCTACCGCGCCGACCAGAAGGTGGTGACGCGCGACGTGCTTCTCGAAGAGGTCTGGGGCTACAATTCCGGCGTCACGACCCATACGCTGGAAACCCATGTCTACCGTCTTCGCCAGAAGATCGAGCGGGACCCTTCCAATGCGGAGATTCTCGTGACAGAGAACGGCGGGTACAAGATCGTACCGTAATCAGTAAGGAGCGCCCGACGTGGCTCTCAGCGACGACATCGCCCTTCTCTCCCGCGTGCCGCTCTTCGCCGGCCTTTCCGACGACAAGCTACGGCTGATGGCCTTC
Source organism: Shinella sp. PSBB067 (assembly GCF_016839145.1). Lineage (NCBI taxonomy): Bacteria > Pseudomonadati > Pseudomonadota > Alphaproteobacteria > Hyphomicrobiales > Rhizobiaceae > Shinella > Shinella sp. PSBB067. The sequence goes on from NZ_CP069303.1 coordinate 3,583,848, forward strand.
GGCGCCGAGCGCCGGCGGCTGGTGGAGGGGCAGACGCTGTTTCGCGAAGGCACCTCGGCCGACTGCGGCTTCGTCGTCGCCGACGGGTCTTTCCTGCTGACCGCGACGCTTCGCGACGGCACGATGCGCGAGGAGGGAACGGCCACGGCCGGCACGCTGCTCTCGGAACTCGCGATGATCTCCGCCGTCGAGCGGAAATATACGGCGGTGGCGCTGGAGGACAGCGAGGTCATCCGCATCAACCGCCCGCTCTTCCGCCGCATGCTGGAGGAATATCCGGACGTCGCCGTGCTGGTCGATGCGCGCATCCGCGAGAACCTTGCGGCGATGATCACCCGGATGAGGGGGCTGGCGGGGCGGTTTGCCTGAGACTCCGTAGCTGGCTGGATTGGCCCCTCACCCTAACCCTTGTAACTTGGACTTTGCTTCCCGGACTGGCCGGTTCGGGGGGATTGGCGATCAAGCCCGATAACTCTGAGAACTTGAAGTTCGTGGGAGAGCAAGGGACACTCGCCAGGATTTCCCAAGCCCGTACAGCCGCTTGGGCCAAGCTCCGGCCGGGGACCAAGCCCGCTATGCGCAAGGATGGGACACCGAAATTCTCAACAAGCTCCTCATTCCTAAGCCCTTTCTTGGCTTGCAGCTCAAGACAGTCGCTCTCCCGCAAGCGGGGAGAGGGGACGTGCCCCACGAACGGTTGCTGATTGGGGAAAACGGCACGGCATATCTCCTTCGCCCCGCTTGCGGGGAAAAGGTGGCCGGCAGTCCGGATGAGGGGCGACTTCCGCAAGCGACTATCGTTGCGGCAAGGATGCTACTCCCGCAAGCTCCCTCAGAAATCGAATTCCGCGATGACCGGCACATGGTCGGACGGTCGTTCCCAGCCACGCGCCTCGCGGATCACCGAAATGCCGGTGAGGTGCGGATCGAGGTCGGCGGAGGACCAGATGTGGTCGAGGCGGCGGCCCTTGTTGGCGGCCTGCCAGTCGGCCGAGCGGTAGCTCCACCACGTATAGAGCTTCTCCTCCGCCGGCACCTTGCGGCGCATCAGGTCCACCCAGGCGCCCTTCGTCATCACGTCGATCAGGCCTTCGGTCTCGATGGGCGTGTGGCTGACGATCTTCAGGAGCTGCTTGTGCGACCAGACGTCATGCTCCAGCGGCGCGATGTTGAGGTCGCCGACGAGGATGGAGGAGATGCCGGCCTCCGCTTCCGCGTGCAGCAGTTTCATCTCCTCGATGAAATCGAGCTTGTGGCCGAATTTCGGGTTGACCGCGCGATCCGGCTCGTCGCCGCCGGCCGGCACATAGAAATTGTGCAGGCGGATCGATTTGCCGCGGTGGTGCAAGACCACCGAGACATGCCGCGCGTCGCCGACGCCGCAATAGTCCCGCCGCTCGACCAGCTCGGTCAGCGGCAGGCGGGAGACGGTGGCGACGCCGTGATAGCCCTTCTGGCCATGCACGACGATATGTTCGTAGCCGAGCGCCTTCAGCGGCTTGGAGGGAAACTGGTCGTTCGGGCACTTCGTCTCCTGCAGGCACAGGACATCGGGCGAATAGGTCTTGAGGAAATGCTCGACGAGCGGCATGCGCAGCCGCACGGAGTTTATATTCCAGGTCGCGATCGAAAGTGCCATGCCAGTCCCCGAAAAATCGCCCGGCCCGTCATGCGGGCCGGCCGGGGTGTCTTAAAGCACGTTGCGCGAAAGCGTGCAGCGGCTTTACGGCAACGGCGGGCGAAAAATGGAAGCTTCCAGGCGCACGCGCGCTGGAATCACCGGGCGCCGCGGTTGCGGATCTCGTCGTAGGGGATCGCGAAGACCTTGTCGTCAAGCGGCACGCCGGTCTTGACGTTGAAGATCATCACGGAGGTATCCTTGCCCTGCGCGTCTGTGATCGTCCACTGGCGCAGGTCATAGGTCTTGGGGTCGAACATCATGGTGATGGTCGAATCGCCGAACATGTTCTTGTCGCCGAGCACGATCGTCGTCAGGTCCGCCTCCTCCTTCACGCCGCGCACCATCTTGGTGGAAAGGTCGATCCTGTTGCCGAGCAGGAGGTTCAGCGGCGTCTTGGAGAGCGGGTAGATGTCCCAGGTCTTGAGCTTGCGGTTGCCGATGACGACCGACTTGCCGTCGGCGATCACGCGCATCGGCGAGGGATCCTCGTAGTTGAAGCGGATCTTGCCGGGCCGGTCGATGTAGAACTTGCCGCCGGTCTGCTCGCCGCGCGGGCCGAACTGCACGAATTCGCCCATCATGGTCTTCACCGAGGCGAAATGGTCTGCGATCTTCTGCGCGGTGCCGCTCGCCTGCGCGGAAGCCTCGACGGGCGAAAGCACCGAAAGGCCGGCTGCGAGCGCGACGGCCACGAGGCTGGTGAAGCCGCGGCGGGTCATGGGGGCGGTCGCGCGGCCTTTTGCGGATCGGGTCATATCGGTCTCCTTCATGCGTTTGTCATGCGAGCCAAACGCGGCGCCATAATGGCGCGGGCCGCGGGCCGCAGATTTGGCGCGGGACTTGCCGGCGGAAACGCCGCAGAAGGCCGCGCGTTCCCGGTCATCGTCCCGAAATTTCATCTTCCGTCGGCACGAGGATCTCGCGCTTGCCGGCGTGGTTGGCGGGGCCGATCAGGCCCTCCTTCTCCATGCGCTCGATCAGCGAGGCCGCGCGGTTGTAGCCGATGCCGAGGCGGCGCTGGATATAGGAGGTGGAGGCCTTGCCGTCGCGCAGCACCACGGCCACCGCCTGGTCGTAGGGATCGTCCGAATCGTCGAGGTTCGCGGTGCCGGCCGGCCCGCCGCCGCCCTCGCCGTCCTCGTCGTCGTCCTCGGTGATGGCGTCGAGATATTGCGGCGACCCTTGAGTCTTCAGATGCGCCACGACGGCCTCGACCTCGTGGTCGGAGACGAACGGCCCGTGCACACGCTGGATCCGCCCGCCGCCGGCCATGTAGAGCATGTCGCCCATGCCGAGGAGCTGTTCTGCCCCCTGCTCGCCGAGGATGGTGCGGCTGTCGATCTTCGAGGTCACCTGGAAGGAGATGCGCGTCGGGAAGTTCGCCTTGATCGTGCCGGTGATGACGTCGACCGAGGGACGCTGCGTCGCCATGATGACATGGATGCCGGCGGCGCGCGCCATCTGGGCGAGCCGCTGCACGGCGCCTTCGATATCCTTGCCGGCGACCATCATCAGGTCGGCCATCTCGTCGATGATGACGACGATATAGGGCATCGGCTGGAGGTCGAATTCCTCCGTCTCGTAGACCGCCTCGCCGGTCTGGCGGTCGAAGCCGGTCTGCACGGTGCGGGTGATCGTCTCGCCCTTGGCGAGCGCCTGCTCGACGCGGCTGTTGAAGCCGTCGATGTTGCGCACGCCGATCTTCGACATCTTCTTGTAGCGCTCCTCCATCTCGCGCACCGTCCACTTGAGGGCGACGACGGCCTTCTTCGGATCGGTGACGACGGGGGAGAGGAGATGCGGGATGCCGTCATAGACGGAGAGTTCCAGCATCTTCGGGTCGATCATGATCAGGCGGCACTGTTCCGGCTTGAGGCGGTAGAGCAGCGAGAGGATCATGGTGTTGATGGCGACCGACTTGCCCGAGCCGGTGGTGCCGGCAACGAGCAGGTGGGGCATCTTGGCGATGTCGGTAATGACCGGCTCGCCGCCGATCGTCTTGCCGAGCGCCATGGCGAGGCGGGCCTTCGAGGTCTCGAAATCGCGGCTGGCGATGAGCTCGCGCAGGAAGACGGTCTCGCGGCTCTGGTTCGGCAGCTCGATGCCGATGGCGTTGCGGCCCGGCACGACGGCGACGCGGGCGGCGATCGCGCTCATCGAGCGGGCGATGTCGTCGGCAAGGCCGATGACGCGGGAGGACTTGATGCCGGGCGCCGGCTCCAGCTCGTAGAGCGTGACGACCGGGCCGGGGCGCACATGGATGATCTCGCCCTTGACGCCGAAATCCTCCAGCACGCCTTCCAGCATGCGGGCGTTCTGCTCCAGCGCGTCGGCCGAAAGCGTCGCATCGCGCACCTGGCCCTTCGGCTCGGTGAGCAGGTGGATCGGCGGAAGCTGGAAGCCATCGGGACCGACGAAGGAGGTCTGCGCCTCGCGGTCAGCGCGCTGTCCCGGCTTCGGCCGGGCGGCGGGCGCGACGACGCGGGCACCGGGGGCGGGCGCCGCCTGGCGGGCCGGCGCATGGCGCGGCGCCCAGTCGGCGGCGATGTCGTCGGCATCCTCGTCCTGCAGGATGCCGCTCGGCCGGGCAAGCGGCCCGTCGTCCGTGTCGAAAGGAAGGTCGTCGTCGTCGAGCGCGATGGGCGGGGCGGAAACGGCGCGGCGGCCGTCCATGGAAGGCTCGACGCGCTCGGCCGTCCGGTTTGCAGCGCGGGCACGCACCGGTTCGTTGAGCGTGCCGAACTCGTCCTCGTTGAAATCGTAGGGCTGCTCGATGCCGCGTGCCTTTCGGCGCTGGTTCGAAAGGCCGAAGATGCGGCGAATACGCGCCTGGCCGGTGTACCAGGCATGGGCCGCAGCGCCGGCAAGCACGGTGAGCGGGCCTTCGCGCTCCTCGTCCTCCTCGTCTTCCCCGGCGACGGCGCGGCTGCGGCTCTGCGCCTGCACGGGCGTGAAGTCATCCTCGTCATCGGCCGGGGCGGCGCCGACGAGGCCGGCGCTGAACACCATCAGCCAGACGGCGGGCACCGCGATGATGCAGCCGAGGACGGTGGCGAACATGCCGGTGGGATAGGCGCCGGTGAAGAGGGCGGGGAAGCGCAGGATCATGTCGCCGAAGACGCCGCCCAGGCCGGTCGGCAGTGGCCAGGTCACCGGGCCGGGCACGCAGGCGAGCGCGGCGGAGGCGAGGATCGCGCCGCCGAGCCAGGCAGCGGCCCGCTGGGGTATGCGGTGGAAGCGCCGGCCGCTGATCATCGCGATGCCCCAGGCGACGACCGGCAGCAGCGCGATGACGCTGGCAAGCCCGAAGAACTGCATGAAGAGATCGGCGAAGACGGCGCCCGGATAGCCGAGGATGTTCTTCGGCTCGCCGCTGGAGGCATAGGAGAGGCTGGGGTCGGAGACGTTCCAGGTGGAGAGCGCGGCGATGGCGAGTGCGATGGCGAGGAAAATGCCGAGACCGACGAGGACCTGTATCTGCCGCAAGACGAATGCCGACAGAACGAAACGGTCGTGACGGTTGTCCAGCCCTGCCGAAATGCTTCTGCTCATGGTTCCAGCCCGTGCCCACACAAGGAAATCGCAACGACCCGCATGATTCGCGGATGTGCCTGACTGCGAACCCTACGAAGGAAGCCTTAATGGCATGTTAACCATGCGGTGCCGCGCCCTCGTTTCTGCCCGGTAAACGAAAAAGGGCCCGGACCGAGGTCCGGGCCAGGAGCGGCATGGTTTCCCATGACCGCGACGGGCTGTTGTGCGGCGGCCCGCCGGGCCGCCGCGAAACGCTTCAGGAGTGGTAGGCCGCTTCGCCGTGGGACGAGAGGTCGAGACCCTCGCGCTCGGCCTCGACGGTGACGCGCAGGCCGATGATCATGTCGACGATCTTGTAGAGGATCGCCGAGCCGATGCCGCACCACAGGATGGTGACGATGACCGACTTGATCTGGATCCAGACCTGGGCGCCCATCGTGATGCCTTCGGCATAGCCGACGCCGCCCAGCGAGGTCGCGGCGAAGATGCCCGAGCCGATAGCGCCGACGATGCCGCCGACGCCGTGCACGCCGAAGACATCAGCGGTGTCGTCATAGCCGAACTTGTTCTTCACGACGGAGACGAAGAAGTAGCAGAGCGCCGAGGCGATCGCGCCGAGGACGATCGCGCCGACCGGGCCGACGGCGCCGGCAGCCGGCGTGACGGCGACGAGGCCGGCAATGACGCCGGAGGCCGCGCCCAGCATGGAGGCCTTGCCGCGGGCGACGGTTTCGATGATGCACCAGGCGACGACCGCACCGGCCGTTGCGGTGAAGGTGTTGATCATGGCGAGACCGGCCACGCCATTGGCGGCGGCGGCCGAACCTGCGTTGAAGCCGTACCAGCCGACCCAGAGCATCGACGCGCCGACCATGGTGAGCGTCATGGAATGCGGGGCCATCATGTCCTTGCCGAAGCCGGTACGCTTGCCGACCATGAGCGCGCCGACGAGACCGGCCACGCCGGCATTGATGTGGACCACGGTGCCGCCTGCGAAGTCGATCGCACCCCAGTCCCACATCAGGGCGCCGTCACCCGACCAGACCATGTGGGCCATCGGGAAGTAGACGAAGGTGACCCAGAGGATGCAGAAGAGCACGACGGCCGAGAACTTGATGCGCTCGGCGAAGGCGCCGACGATCAGCGCCGGCGTGATGCAGGCGAAGGTCATCTGGAAGGCGATGAAGACATATTCCGGGATGGAGCCGGAGACGCTGTCCGGCGTCACGCCGGCAAGGAACAGCTTTTCGAAGCCGCCGACGAAGGTGTTGAGGCCGCCGCCGTTGGAGAAGGCGAGGCTGTAGCCGTAGACGACCCAGACGATCATGATCGCGGCGGAGACGACGAGGCACTGCATGAGGACGGACAGCATGTTCTTGCTGCGCACGAGGCCGCCATAGAAGAGCGCGAGGCCCGGCAGGATCATGAAGAGCACGAGGACGGTGGAGGTCAGCATCCAGGCCGTATCGCCGGAATTGATCGCGGCTGCGGCCGGTGCCGCCTCGGTTGCCGTTTCCGTTGCTTCCTGGGCAAAGGCTGCCACTGGTGCCAAAAGGCCGGTCGCAGCGATACCGACGCGGGTAAGTGTGTTGATGATCGAATTGGACGACATTTAAGAATGCTCCCTGACAGGCCGTTTGCTTAAAGGGCTTCGGAATCGGTTTCGCCGGTGCGGATGCGCACGGCATGGTCGATGGAGTAGACGAAGATCTTGCCGTCGCCGATCTGGCCGGTCTTGGCGGCCGAGGCGATCGCTTCGACGGCCTTGTCGGCGACGTCGACGGGCACGGCGATCTCGATCTTCAGTTTCGGCAGGAAGCTGACGGCATATTCGGTGCCGCGATAGATTTCCGTATGCCCCTTCTGGCGCCCGTAACCCTTCACCTCGGTCACGGTCAGGCCCTGGATGCCGACGGCGGTGAGGGCTTCGCGCACCTCGTCGAGTTTGAACGGCTTGATAATGGCCATTACGATTTTCATCTGGTTTCCCATCCTTCGTGCTTGTCCCCAGCCGGGGCCGCTCTCCTTGCCGTTGGCAACGACATGTCCACAACGACTGGGAGCTACACATTCAAGGGGCGTGCCAGATTCGAGCGCGCAATCTAACCAATTGAAATAAAATGGATAAAAATGGAAATCGCGCTGCGGCGCAAAAAATGGCCACAGCAATTGCCTAAAAAATAGCCCTTAACTGGAAGAAGCGTAAATTTTAGCCAGTTGCCTTTTTCCGAATCAGCCCTTCCTGGGCGACGGAGGCAATGAGCGTGCCGGAGCGGGTGAAAATTCCACCGCGCGTCATGCCGCGCCCGCCGAATGCCGAGGGGCTGTCCTGGCTGTAGAGCAGCCAGTCGTCGAGAACGGGCGGGCGGTGGAACCACATGGCGTGATCGAGGCTCGCCACCTGCAGCGAGCGGTCGAGCACCGATGTGCCATGCGCGAAGAGCGAGGTATCGAGCAGCGTCATGTCGGAGAGATAGGCGAGCACCGCCGCCTGGAGATGCCGCTCGGCCGGCACCGGCCCGGTCGTGCGCACCCAGATGTCCTGGTGCGGCTCCAGCTTCTCCGTCGAAAGATAATGCGCGAGCGAAACGGGCCGCAGCTCGATCGGCCGCGGGCGCTCCCAGTAGGCGCGGATATGCGGCGACGCGGCGGCCATGAACTGCTCCTTCAGCTCCGCCTCGCCGAGCAGCTTTTCCGGCGGCGGCACGTCGGGCATCGGCGCCTGGTGGTCGAAGCCGTCCTCCTCGTCCTGGAAGGACGCCGTCATGAGGTAGATCGGCTTGTCGTGCTGGATGGCGACGACGCGGCGCGTGGCGAAGGAGCCGCCGTCACGGATGTTCTCCACCTCGTAGATGATGGGCACCGAAGGATCGCCCGGCCGCACGAAATAGGCATGCAGCGAATGCACGAAGCGGTTCTCCTCCTCCACCGTGCGCGTTGCGGCGACGAGCGCCTGGCCGACCACCTGGCCGCCGAACACCCGCTGCCAGCCGACCTGCGGGCTCTTGCCGCGGAACAGGCGCATTTCCAGCCGCTCGAGATCGAGCGTTTCGAGAAGGCTATGCATGGCGGGATTCTGGCGCGACATTTGGACGTGGCTCCCAAGCTGGACCCGAGGTAGGAAAGCGGTTCCTCCTCCTCTATATAGGGGGAACGAAGACCTCAAGCGCCGAGGAGGCCCCATGACCGAAGCCCAGATGCTCGATGTGCTCGTCGCCGGCGGCGGCTATGTCGGCCTGTCGCTGGCCGTCGCCGTCAAGAAGGCCGCGCCGCACCTCGCCGTCGAGGTGGTGGACGGCGCGCCGGATCATGCCTGGCGCAAGGACGAGCGCGCCTTCGCCATCGTCGCCGCCGCGCGCAACCTCCTCGACGTGCTCGGCATCTGGGACGGGATCGAGCCCGAGGCCGAGCCGATCCGCCGCATGGTCATCACCGATTCGCGCACGGCCGATCCCGTCCGCCCCGTCTTCCTCACCTTCGAGGGCGCCGGCTCCGGCGACGACGGCCAGCCCTTCGCCCATATGGTGCCGAACCGCGCCATCACCGGCGCCCTCCTCCAGCAGGCGGAAGCCCTTGGCGTGACGATCCGCTGGTCGACCGCCGTGGAAGGCTTCGCCACCGGCCAGCATTCCACCGCCGTCAGCCTTTCCGACGGCACGGAGCGCCACACGCGCCTCCTCGTGGCCTGCGACGGCGTGCACTCGAAGCTGCGCGACATGGCCGGCATCAAGACGGTGCGCTTCGATTACGGCCAGTCCGGCATCGTCACCACCGTCCAGCACGAGCGCCCGCACGAGGGCACGGCGGAGGAGCATTTCCTGCCCGCCGGCCCCTTCGCCACCCTGCCGCTCACCGGCAACCGCTCCTCGCTGGTCTGGACGGAGCGCACGGAGGATGCCCGCCGCCTCGTTGCGAGCGACGACCTCGTCTTCGAGGAGGAGCTGGAGCGCCGCTTCGGCCACAAGCTCGGCGCGCTGAAGGTGGTCGACGGCCGCCGCGCCTTCCCGCTCGGCCTGACGCTCGCCCGCGCCTTCGTCGCCCCGCGCTTCGCGCTTGCGGGCGATGCCGCGCACGGCATCCATCCGATTTCCGGCCAGGGCCTCAATCTCGGCTTCAAGGACGTCGCGGCACTCGCCGAAACCATCGTGGAAGCAGACCGCCTCGGCCTCGACATCGGCGCCGTCTCGGTGCTGGAGCGTTACGAGACCTGGCGCCGCTTCGACACGGTCCGCATGGGCATGACCACCGACGTGCTGAACCGCCTCTTCTCCAACGACGTCACGCCGCTGCGCGTGCTGCGCGACCTCGGCCTCGGCGTCGTCGACCGCCTGCCGGGCCTCAAATCCTTCTTCATCCGCCAGGCCGAGGGCACCTCCGGCGGCGGCCATCCGCGCATGCTGGTGGGCCAGCCGATCTGAGAGGCGCCAGCCGCAGGAGGCCTGCCCTCCGAAAAGGACGGCGCGCCCGGTCTTGCGCCGTGCCCGCGCCGGCGCCCCACCCACCGACGTCATCCTCGGGCTCGACCCGAGGATCATCCTATGTGTTCGCTCTGTTGTCGGATGGTTGCGGGACGCGGCCGAGAGGATCCCGGCCGCCGTTGGTGACGGAAGGCCGCCGCGTGGCCTGGTCCATTCCCGCTTCGCACATCAACCTGAACAGTTGCATGAGGCTGTCGCCACAGGCCTCGCACACAGGAGCAGGCCCCATGACGATACACCAGACCTTCGTCGGCTGCGACATCGGCAAGGAAGCGGTCGATATCCTCGATCCGCGGACGGCCACGCGGCACTCGGAGCGTGGATGGTCGGGTCAAGCCCGACCATGACGAAGGAGAGGTATGTGAGAGCATGGCGAGAGCGTGCCCCGCCTCAGTCCTTGATCTCCCGCGCCTCCGAGATCAGCATGATCGGAATCCCGTCGCGGATCGGGTAGGCGAGCTTCGCCTTTTCGGAGACGAGCTCGCCGGCCTTCGCGTCATAGGTCAGCCGCCCCTTGGTCAGCGGGCAGACGAGGAGTTCGAGCAGTTTCGGGTCGACCCGGCTGGTGCTGGCATCCATGGCAGGTCCTATTGCAGCCGCGTGTCGACGTCGCCGTAACTGCGCGCCAGCACGATTTCGGTGATCGCGATCAGCGTTTCCGCCCGCGTCTTGAGATCGGGCGCCTCCAGCAGCGCCTGCTTTTCCGCCGGCCCGTAGGGCGACATCATCGCCATGGAGTTGACGAGCGTCATGTTGCTGGCGCGCTCGACACTCTCCCAGTCCGCTTCCAGCTTGTTGGCCTCCAGATAGGCCCGGAAGGCGGCGAGCAGCGCCTCGCGGTCGACGCCCTGCTCGTCGTCGCTGGCCGAGAGGTCCGTGATGAAGGGCGCGATGCGGAAGCTGCGATAGGACTTGCCGCCGCGCACCTCCTCCAGCAGCCGGTAGCGGCAGATGCCGGTGAGCGAGACGATGTAACGCCCGTCTCCGGTCTCGGCGAAGGAGGTGATGCGGCCGAGGCAGCCGACCTGGCAGAGCGACGGCGTGTCGCCTGCCGTCTCCTCCGCGCGGTGCTCGCCGAAGACGGGCTGCACCATGCCGATCAGCCGGTGCGAGGCGAGCGCGTCGTCGAACATGGCGAGATAGCGCGGCTCGAAGATGTTGAGCGGGAGCTGGCCGCCGGGCAGGAGCAATGCACCCGTCAGCGGAAAGACGGGGATGGCCTCGGGCAGGTCCGCCGGCTTCAGATAACGCGCATTTCCCACCTGCATGGCATTGCCTTCCCATTTCGCGGCGCGGCGCAACATCCTTTGCCCCTCACCATCGCGCCTTCCCCGAATGTGGGGTAGGCGCGGCGTTTCTCAAGGGACACCGCTTCGCCGGCCGGAAAAAAGCTCAGGAAAACAGGATCGACGACAGCTTGCGGCGGGCGGCGATCGTCGCCGGATCCTTGGGGCCCCAGACCTCGAAGAACTGCAGCAGCTCGCGGCGCGCGCCGTCGTCCTCGAAGGCGCGGTCGTGCTTCATGATATGGAGAAGATGGTCGGCCGCCGCCTGGCGGTCGCCCTCCACGTTGCGGATCTTCGCAAGGTTCAGCCGCGCGGCGTGGTCGTCCGGATCGAGCGCCAGCGTGTGTTCCAGCGCAGAGGGATCGCCGAGCTTGCGCGCCTCCTCGATCTGGTCGAGCTTTTTGGCAACCGCTGCGATGGCCGGATCGGCAGCGACGGCTTCCGGCAGGTTGGCGAGGGCCTGCCGGGCGTTTTCCGGCTGTCCGACGGCGATCATGCATTCGGCGATGCCGGCAAGCGCCGCGGCGTTCTCCGGATCGGCCTGCAGCAGGGCGCCGTAGAGATCGGCGGCGCCGGCAAGATCGCCCGCGTCGAACCGCGTCCTCGCCTCGGAAAGCAGCGCCTCCATCTCGGCCTTCTCATCCACGTCGGCGGGGCCGGCGACCTTGTCGATGAACGCGCGGACCTGGCTTTCCGGCACGGCCCCCATGAAGCCGTCCACCGGCCGGCCGGCGACGAAGGCGATGACGGCGGGAATGGACTGGATGCCGAGCTGGCCGGGAATGGAGGGATGGTCGTCGATGTTCAGCTTGACCAGCTTGACGCGACCCGCCCCCTCGCGCACGACCTTCTCGATGATCGGCTGGAGCTGCTTGCAGGGGCCGCACCAAGGCGCCCAGAAATCGACGAGGACCGGCTGCTGGCGCGAGGCCTCGAGCACGTCGCGCGAGAAATTCGCCGTGGTCGTGTCCTTGACCAGGTCATCCGCCGGTGCCGCCCCGCCATAGCTCGCCGAAACGTTCATCTGTCCGCCATAGGACGATGCATAGGGGTTGTCGCTTGCACTCATGGGTCTCTCCTGTGGCGCAAAGCGCCGTCAACGTCTGTCTGCGCACAAAATCGTATGTCAGGCCGTGACTTTCAAGACAAGCGGCTCGTGTCCCGTCGCCTCGATGAAACGCAGCAGGTCCTTCGAGCCGATGGAGGTCGTCGCATCGTTGCGCAGCGGATGGCAGTTGAGCGTATCGTAGGCCATCAGGTCTTCGTCGATGATGATCTTCACGTTCTTCCCCGTGTCGTTGAACACGCCGAAGGCCGTGACGGCGCCGGGGATGACGCCGAGATATTCCATCAGCTTTTCCGGCCTACCGAAGGACACGCGGCTTGCCGCGCCGATCACGGAATGAACGGTCTTCAGGTCCACCGTCGCATGTTCCTCGACCGTCATCAGGAAGTAGTTGTCCTTCTTGTCCTTGACGAAGAGGTTCTTCGTGTGGCCGCCCGGAATCTCGTCGCGCAGCGCCACCGATTCGGCGACGGTGAAAACGGGCGCATGCTCCTTCGTCGCATGGGCGATGCCCAGTCCGTCGAGAAACTGAAAGAGGTCCTTGTCCGTCTTCGGCTGCATATCGGTCATGTCGCGTTCCCACCAAGAATTGCACCGTCCGCTGATAGGGCTTCGCCCGCCCCGGCGCAACCTCCTGAGAAACCGGCGCTTTGGAAGACGTCGCAATTTTTTCGGCAAAATCCGACATTTCCCTGTTGCATTTGAAAATGGCTTGGGCCATATAGCGCCCGTCGCCGCAACGCAGCGACCTTCGGCCACCGACTACCCCAGGCCGTCGACGATGAGCGGGTGTAGCTCAGGGGTAGAGCACAACCTTGCCAAGGTTGGGGTCGAGCGTTCGAATCGCTTCACCCGCTCCATTCTCTCCAAAAGTTTCGAAGCCTCGGTTCGCCGGGGCTTTTGTGTTTTCCGGAGCGGTTGAAATCCCGAGGAGCGAGAGCGGCTGGAAAAGTCGCGGTTACACGCGGGTTACCAATTTACGGCTTCGACATAGACGAGGGTATGGATCTACTTGCTCGGGACACTCGCGGCCCTCTTCGGCCGCGAGTATCGTCTGCATGCTGCCATTGGCGGCAACAACGACGAGCGGCTGGCCCTGAAGTGCGATGGTCCGATTGCTGGTCTGTGTCGTCTGAGCCTTCTGCTTGCGCCTACAAGCCGCGACATCTCGGTCGGTTAGTATCGATATTGCCGACCGCAGTGGCATGGACACGCATGACGTCCTGCAAACCGTCAACCGTGTTCTGATAGTACGATCGCACGCACACCAAGACTTACCCGTTCAACGCGGACATGGGGACTTAGGTGTATTTCTGGCTGAAGGCCTGATCGATCTGCTTCATGTCACAGGCGATATTCCGCACCTGCTTTGGAAAGCGCCTGTATCTCCAAAATGGCTGCTCGATAAGACGGAGTGAGGAGATCGTCAGGCTCGCCAGATTCTTCACCTGGTTGACGAACATCTGTGCATGCCGACATCCAAATCCCGAAGACGGTAATCGGGATTGAAGACACCAGATCGCCGATGAGGGAGACCCACGGCATCCTTCATCGGTGATCTGCCCGGCGTCGTCGCAACGGACATGGCCCGCGTCCTCGGGCTGCAATGCCGAATCCATGGCGAAACCCGAGACCTTGCGCGGATCGCCTTCATGTTGATCGACCCGCAAAACGAGGCGAGCGTGGCCGGGTTCGCCGTGAATTGCCAGGCGGAGGAAACCTTCCGACGGCGGACCCCTCCTGACACTACCCGCCATACGGCATGAGGCCGACGGGCGATTTGCCGGAATAGTTGGCATAGACGGTCTTCTTGCGCAGGAAGGCCTCGAGGCCGTGGACGCCGTCGTCGCCGCCCAGCCCGCTGTTCCGATAGCCATTGTGGAAGCCCTGCAGCGATTCCGGACCGACCCGGTTGATATAGACCTCGCCGAAATTCACATCATTGACGGCACGCATGATCCGGCTGAAATCGTTGGTGAAGAGATAGGCCGACAGGCCGTAGCGGCTGTCGTTGGCGACGGCCAGCGCCTCTTCGAAATCCGCGACCTTCATGATCGGCACGACAGGGCCGAAGATCTCGTCGCGCATGATCGGCATGGCCGGCTCCACACCGGTCAGCACCGTCGGCGTCAGCCAGTAGCCGCCGGCCACGGGCGGCGTATCCGGGCGGCCGCCCTTCAGCACGGCCTCGGCGCCCGCGCCGATCGCCTCTTCCACGATGCGCTCGACCTTCTCCAGCTCCCGCGCGGAAACCTTCGGGCCGAGATCCGTCTGCTCGGATAGCGGATCGCCGAGGCGCAGCGAACGGCTCGCGGCGACGAACTTCTCCACGAACTGGTCGTAGACGCGGTGATGCACCAGCGTGCGCTCGTTGCAGATGCAGACCTGGCCGCAATTCATGTAGCGCGAGGTAACGGCGGAGCGGACGGCAAGATCGATATCGGCATCGTCCATGACGATGAAGGGGGCCTTGCCGCCGAGTTCCAGCGACACGGGCACGAGATTGGCCGAGGCCGTCGCCATGATGCGCTTGCCGGTCGGCACACTGCCGGTCATGGTGATGAGGTTGACATCGGGATGCGAGGTCAGCGCCTCGCCGATCTCCGCGCCGCTGCCCGTGACGATGTTGACGACGCCCGCCGGCACGCCGGCCTTCTCGAACAGGCCCGCCATGTAGAGCGCCGAGAGCGGCGTCTCCTCATGCGGCTTCAGAACGATGGTGTTGCCCGCGATCATCGACGGGGCGACCTTGCGGCTGACAAGCGCTGCCGGATAGTTCCACGGGATGATCGCCGCGACGACACCGACGGGCACGCGCTGGATCCAGATCTGCTCGCCGCGCGCATCGGAGGGCAGGATCTCGCCCTGGATGCGGCGGGCGAATTCCGCATAATAGGAGAAGAAGCCGGCCGCGCCGCCGATTTCGCCGCGCGCCTCCAGGATGGGCTTGCCCTGCTCCTGCACGACGATGCGCGCCAGTTCCTCGGCATTCTCGGTGATCAGCGCGGCGATGCGCTGCATGATCGCCGCCCTTTCGAGCGGGGCCATCGCCGCCCAGGCTGGCTGAGCCTTGCGCGCGGCGGCCAGCGCCTCATGGGCCTGCTCCCGGCTCGCTTCGCCGACCACGGCGAGCACCTTGCCATTGGTCGGGTTGAAGACCTCGCGGGAACCGCCGCGGCCCTCGACCCGGCGCCCGTCGATCAGCATCGTGTTCGGATTGTCGCTCATTGCATTCTCCCTGGAACTGGTGCCGCTCATGCGACGGCTTGGTGGGTGGCCGGGCGGGCGAGGTCGAGCGCGTAGTCGATCGCCTCCAGCAGGCTGCTCGCCTGCGCCTTGCCCGTGCCGGCGATGTCGAAGGCCGTGCCGTGGTCCACCGAGGTGCGGATGATCGGAAGGCCGAGCGTGACGTTGACGCCGCTCAGCGCCGTCCACTGGCCGGTCGCCGTGTCGACGCCGAAGCCGAGCAGCTTGACCGGAATATGCCCCTGGTCGTGATACATGGCGACGACGGCATCGTACTGGCCGGCACGCAGCTTGACGAAGACCGTATCGCCCGGCACCGGCCCCTCGACCTTCAGGCCGCGCGCCCGGTACTCCTCCACCAGCGGCGCGGTGATGTCGATGTCGTGCCGGCCGAAGATGCCGCCCTCGCCGGCATGGGGATTGAGCGCGGCGACGGCGATGCGCGGCTCGGCGATGCCGAGCGCCCGCAGCGTCTCATGCGTGAGATCGATGACCCGGCCGATGCGCTGCGGCGTCGCCTTCTTCGGCACGTCCTCCAATGCGCAATGGGTGGAGACATGAGTGACGCGGAAATTGCCGTGCGCCAGCATCATCACGCTGTCGCGGACACCGGTGAGGTCTGCCAGAAGCTCGGTATGGCCGGCATAGTCGTGGCCGGCGAGATGCAGCGCCTCCTTGCTGAGCGGGGCGGTGACGATGGCGGTGACGGTGCCGGCAAGCGCCTGCTCGACGGCGATGCGCACCGCCTCATAGGCCTGCTGGCCGCATTCGGCGCTGACGCGGCCGATCTCGACGGGATGGGAAAGCGGCGGCGTGGGCAGGATCGCCGCCGGCGGGGCATCGGCGATCCCGTCCACGGAGATGACCGGCGGCGCGGTCGCGCCGAGGCGGCGAGCGGTCTCCTGCAGCGTGCCCGCGTCGCCCACCAGCAGCAACCGCAGATCGCCCTGCTCCAGCCGTCCGGCGAAGGCGTCCAGCGCCTTGATGCATATCTCCGGACCGATGCCGGCGGGGTCGCCGACCGTGACGGCTATGGTTCTTCTGTCCATTGTGTCTCTCACTTGATTATCAGGATCTTCGAGCGGTCGATCGTCAGGAAGACGGCGGCGATCAGCACCGCGCCCTTGATGATGTTCTGCAGGTAGGGGTCCATGCCGATCATGTTCATGCCGTTGGACAGGATCGCGATGATCATCACGCCCAGCACCGTGCCGCGAATCCGGCCGATGCCGCCGGTGAGCGGCGTACCGCCGACGACCACCGCCGCGATCACGTCGAGCTCCAGGCCCTGGGCGAGCTGCGCCGTCGCGGCCATAGTGCGCGCGGCCTGCAACAGGCCGGCAAGGCCGCAGAGCGTGCCGCACAGGACGAAGACGCCGAGCTTCACCCGGTTGACGGGGATGCCGCTCAGGAGCGCCACCCGCTCGCCGCCGCCGACGGCACGCACCTCGCGGCCGAACACCGTATGGTTGAAGACCACCGCCACCACGACCAGCGCGGCAAGTGCGATCAGCACGGAATGGGGAAGGCCGAAGCTGCGCGACGCATAGACCTGCAGGAAGCCGGGATCGGAGATCGAGACCGGCGCGCCGCGCGTATAGAGCAGCACGACGCCGCGATAGATCACCAGCGTTCCGAGCGTGACGATGAAGGAGGGGATCTTGCCATAGGCGAAGAGCGCGCCGTTGAGGAGCCCGCAGGCAAAGCCCACCAGCACCGCCGGCACGATGGCGAAGGCCCCCATGCTGCCCGAGGCGGCGGCAGCCGCAAGGGCGCTCAGCGCGACGGTGGAACCGACCGACAGGTCGATGGAGCCGTTGACGATGACGAAGGTCATCGCCAGCGCCGCCACCAGCAGCACCGTGCTCTGCTGCAGCACGATGAGGCCGTTGCCGACGGTGAGGAAACGGTCGGACAGGAGGGCGAAGATGACGCAGAGCGCGGCAAGCAGCAGGATGGGAAAAAGGTCCCGGATGCCGGGCAGGCGCCTTGCGCCCGCGGATGCCACGACCGGGGTTTTTGCTACATCATCCACTTTACAACCTCCTCCTCAGAGGGCCTTGCGCCGGGCGCGAAGCGATGTGAGATCGCCCCCCTGCGCGTGACAACGATCTCGTCGGCCACGCCGATCAGCTCGGCGAGGTCTTCCGTCACCATGAGGATCGTCATGCCCTCGCCGGTAAGCTCGCGCATGAGGCGGTAGATCTCCGCCTTGGCGCCGACATCCACGCCGCGCGTGGGATTGTTGAGCAGCAGCATGCGCGGCCGGGTGGCGAGGCACTTGCCGAGCACGACCTTCTGCATGTTGCCGCCGGAAAGCGACGAGGTCGCCGCGTCGCGGGCCGCCGTCTTGATGCGCAGCCGGGCGATCATCTCGTCGGCCACGCGGCGTCCCGCGGTCCGGTCGACCAGACCGCCCGCCGTCCTTGGGCGCACCGCCATCGTCAGGTTCTCCTCGATGGGAAATTCCGGGATCAGGCCCTCGCCGGTGCGGTCGCCCGGCACATAGGCGATGCCCTGCCGCCAGGCGTCGCGCGGATCGCCCGGGCGGAACGGCTGCCCGTCGAAGCGCATGGTCCCCGACAGGACCGGCTCGGCGCCGATGACCGCCGCCAGCATGGCATCGCCGCCCGAGCCCTTGAGGCCGCCGATGCCGACGATCCGCCCGGCTGGCACCGCAAGAGAAACCGGGCCGAGGCCGGAGCGCGTGACGACCTCCTCGAAGGCGAGTTCGGCGGGAACCTCTCCTTGCGCCGGCGCGGAGGCGGGCGGGAAGATGCCGCCGTCGAATTCGCGGCCGACCATCAGTTCGTGCAGGCGGCTCTCGCTCATTCCGGCCGCCTCGAAGCTGCCGACGAGCGCGCCGTCCTTGAGCACGACCAGCCGGTCGGAAATGTCGAAGACCTCGTTGAGGTGATGGGAGACGAAGGCGACGCCATGGTCCTGCTCCCGCAGGTTGCGGATGACCGCCAGCAGCCGGTGCGCCTCGCGGTTGTTGAGGAAAGCCGTCGATTCGTCGAAGAAGACGAAGCGCGGATTCGCGGCGAGCGCGCGCGCCACCTCGATTATCTTCAACTGGCCGAGATCGAGGCTGTCGATGTCGGCCGAGACGGAAATGCCGGAATCCAGCCTGTCGAGGATCGCCTGCGCATCCGTCTTCAGGCGCTTCCAGTCGATGAGGCCAAAGCGGCGGTAGGTGCGAAGCCGGCCGAGCATGACATTCTCGGCGACGGTGAGCGAACGGTTGACGTTGAGCTCCTGGAAGACCAGCGCCACGCCGCGGGCTTCCGCCTCGGCAAGGCTCTTCGGCGCGTAGGACGCGCCCTCCAGGGTGACGGTTCCCGTATCCCAGGGAAAGACGGCGGCGAGCGCCTTGAGCAGGGTCGACTTTCCCGCGCCGTTCTCGCCGACGAGCGAGACGACCTCGCCGCGGCTGAAATCGACGGAGACGCCCGAAAGCGCCCTGGAAGCACCGAAACTCTTGGAAATGTCGCGGGCGGATAGCATGAAGCCTCCCGGCCGGCCGAAGCGGGAGGAGAGCGGCGGGCGCCCTCCTCCCCGGCGGGCTTTACTTGCTGTACTTCATCTCGAAGACCGCGCTCTCGGCATCCTTGTTATAGGTCTGCGAGTGCGCCTTGAAGTCATAGACGGGAACGCCGCCCGGGAAATCGGCCTTGAACTGGGCCACGCGGTCCTGCGTCAGCGGCAGGAGTTCGAGCTTGATGTTCGCCTTATCGGCCGGAACCTTGTGATCGTTCAGGAAGTCATACATCGTCACGAGCGCGAAGCCGCCCTGAAGCCAATGGCCGCCGATGTCGAAGAGAAGCTGGCCAGCCTCCACCGCATCGATATTCTCGGGGTTGAGGTCCATGCCGACGACGATGATGTCCTTGCCGGGCACCTTGCCCGCGCCGGTGATGGCCGCCATGACGCCCGTCGCCGTGCCGCCGTTCGCGGCCCAGACGCCCTGGACGTTGGGATTGCCCTGCCAGAGGCTTTCGAACACCGTCTGCGAGGTGTCGCGCACGAAATTGCCGTCGACCTCGCCGACAACCGTGACCTCCGGATGGGCATCGAGCGCATCCTGCAGGCCGGCCCGGCGGTCGATGGCGACGGACGTGCCGGCGGTGCCGTTGACGACGGCGATGTACTTCTTGCCGTCGGCGGCCGGCTCAAGCGCGGCGAAGAGCGCCTCGGCCATCTGCTTGCCGGCATCGCGGTCGCTCGGGCCGATGAAGGCGATATAGTTCGGGAACTGCTCCGACTGCGGCGCGAAATCGGCATAGGTATCGGTCAGGATGACCGGGATGTTGCTCTGGGCGGCAAGCGTCAGGCCGGGCACGGCGGTCGCCCAGTAGGGCGTGAAAATGATGCCGTCGACGCCCTGCGCCACCAGGTCTTCCAGGCTCTTGATCATCTGGTCGGGCTTGTTGTCGGCGTTGAGCACGACGAGGTCGACGCCGAGTTCGCCCGCACCCTTCTTCATGAAATCGACATAGGAATTCCAGAACTGCGCGTCCAGCGTCGGCACGACCACGCCGATTGTCGGCTCGTCCGCGGCCTGGGCCGGCGCGACGACGGCTGCGGCGGCCAGCATCAGGCCAGCCGCCATCGACTTGAGAAACGATCTCATACTCTCTCCTCCACCTTGATCTCCCTGACGGAATCTGGCGTGCGCCGATACCGGCATCATGCCCTTCCGCCCTCAATATGCACCCAAAAGCTATCAAGTTTTTTCAGTCCGGCAAGCTCTATTTGACATCTTTTGGATTCTTTCTGGAATTTTTTGGAATATCTTGACGAAGCGGGGCATCACTCCCTACCCTCGCGGCAACAAGGAGGATTCCCGCCGCATGCTGCCCGCCAAACGACGTGCCCGTATCATCGAGCTGCTGCGCACCGAGCATGCGGCATCGCTGCGCGACATGGCCGAGACGCTCGCCATCTCGCTTTCCACCCTGCGCCGCGACGTCGAATATCTGTGCGAGACCGGCCTCTTGCAGCGCACGCACGGCGGCGCGCTGCTGGAGCCCGCCGCGCTGAAGATGCTGGAGCCCTCGCCGGAGATCGCCTCAGCCATCGCCAGCGCCGAGAAGCAGGCCATCGGCCGCCGCGCCGCCGCCATGATCCAGCCCGGCCAGACGGTGATCTTCGACAGCGGCACCACGACGGCCGCCGCCGCCGCATCCGCGCGCGAGCGCAACGTGCCCTTCACCGCCGTCACAAACGATCTCGCCATCGGCTCGATGCTGTCCGGCAACGCCGCCATCCATACGACCGTCACGGGCGGTTATGTGCGGCCCGGCTCCTCGACGCTGCTCGGGGCGGGCGCGATGCAGACGCTGTCGCGGCTGCGCGCCGACATCGCCTTCATCGGCACGCATGCGCTCACCGGCGAGACCCTTTCCGATACGTCGATCGAGCTCGCGGAGATCAAGAGTACGATCCTGCGTGCCGCCGACCGCATCGTGCTGCTTGCCGACAGCGGCAAGTTCTTCAGCACCTCGTTCTGCACCTTCGGCCGGCTGGTCGACGTCCATCTCGTCATAACCGACGACAAGCTGCCGCCCGAGCATGCCGCCGTCATCCGCGCGCTCGGCGTTCCGGTCGAGACCGTCGAAAGTGCGCCGGCCGGTCTCAGGGGCGTGGCGTGAGCCGTCTGCGGCTCATTGCCGATGATCTCACCGGCGCGCTCGACAGCGGCTGCGCCTTCGCCGGCACCGACGCCCCGGTGCGGATCGCCGTTCCCGGCCGGCCGCTGCCGGCGGGAGAGCGGGTCGCCGTCAGCACGGAATCACGCGACATGGAGGAAGCGCAGGCGGTGGCGGCCGTCGCGGCCGCGGTGCGCGCCTTCGGCGCGGAGAGCCCGGATACCCTGTGGTTCAAGAAGATCGACAGCGTGATGCGCGGTCATCCCTTCGCCGAAACCCGGGCGGCGTTCGAAGCCGGCGGTTTTTCCGCCTGCGTCTTCGCTCCCGCCTATCCCGAAATGGGACGCATCACTCGCGACGGCCGGCAATACAGGGTCGACGGCGCGGGCGCGCCCGTATCCGTCGGGCCGGATTTCCGGCAGGCCCTTGGCCCGCTCGGCCCCGTCCTCACCATCATCGATGCCGAGCGGCAGGAGACGTTGCACACGCATGTGGCCCGCCTGCGGCTGGCACTCGCGGCCGGGCGGACGCTGTGGGTCGGCGCGGGCGGGCTTGCCGCGGCCCTTGCGGGCGCACGCGTGCCGGCCCCGTTTCCCCCGCTGCGCGGCGTGATCGTCGGCACTCGCCATCCCGTCACGCGCATGCAGGTCGAGCGCGCGCTCGCGGACGGCACGGTTGCCGAAGCCCCGGCCGGCGAAGGCGTCGCCCGGCTGATCGCGCCGGCCTTCACCGCCGCCAGCGCGGCCGAGACGCATGCCCTGCTGCGCCGGCACCTACATGAGATCGACCTCGGCGCCGCGGACGCAGCGTCGCTCCTCGTCACCGGCGGCGATACACTTTCGGTCGTCGTCGACGCAACGGGGGCGGAGATTCTGGAATGCATCGGCGAGGCGGCGACCGGTGTTCCGGTCTCGCGCATCCGGGGCGGACGCTGGGATGGCGTTACCATCCTGTCGAAGTCCGGCGGCTTTGGCGATACCGACCTTCTCTCCCGGCTGGCGGCGCGGCGCGGGGAGGCATAGGCGGGGCGCCGCCGGCGGAAAACCGGCCCCTGGCCGGCATCGAGCGCAAGAGGCGGGCGTTTGCTCGCGTCTTGCGGCCGGATATCTATGCCCTTAATGTTCGGACGACGATCTGTTATGGTCGAATCGCGGCGCCAGCGCCGTTTACGGATCGATGTCCGTGATGTCGGTTCTCATCCGCGTAGGCATGTTGAAAGTCTGGAAGATGGTCCCTGCCGAGGTTGTGCGTGATCTTTCCCTGATCGCCGAGATCGTCAATATGGGGGAAACCCCGGAAAAACTCAGCAAATCCTGGATAGGCGACCTGATCGACCGCTACGGCATCACCTACAAGCCGGCGATCACCGATACCGACCGCGACGACCTGTTGCGGCTGGCCGACGAGTTCCGCATCATCTTTTCCATGCAGGCGGACGACCTCGCGGATTTCTCCAACAGGGTTCTCGAAAAGATCCGCTTCTCGCCCCGCATCAAGAACCACGGCGGCTTCGGCTGGCACATCCATTATTTCGACGAGGACTTCTCGTTCGGCGGGCGCACCCGCTCGAACGCCGCCATGTCCATCATGTCGCTGATCGTGCATGAGGAGGCCTCCCGCCTCAAAACCTGCAAGGCCATCACCTGCAGCAAGGTCTTCGTCGATACGACGCGCAATTCCTCCAAGGCCTATTGCGACGTGAAGACCTGCGGCAACCGCGCGCATGTCGCCCATTTCCGCGCCCGGTCGCTGAAACCGGCGCTGCAGGGCTAGAACCCGGTCAGCAATTCGATCTTCGAGCCGTCCGTGAAGCGGGACAGGCGGAACTCGTGCGGATCGACGATCGGCGTGCGGCCGGTGACGATATCGGCCATCAGCCTGCCGGCGCCCGGCCCGATGCCGAAGCCGTGGCCCGAAAAGCCCGTGGCGATGTGAAAGCCAGGCAGGCTGTCGACCCTGGATATGACGGGGATCGCATCCGGCGTGACATCGATATAGCCCGCCCAGCGCTGCGCGACCTTCGCCTTTTCGAACACCGGATAGGCCGCCTTCAGCCTGGCGAGCGCGGTATCCACCATCCTGACGGACGGTTTCGGATCGAGCACGCGGCAATATTCGAAGGGGCTTGGCTCGTCCAGCGCCCAGCGATTGGGGATGCGCGCCTCGTCGAGGAAGCGCCATCCGAAGCGGAAGGCGAGCGCACGCCACTCCTTGCGACAGGCGGGCAGGAAATCGAGCGCATAGCGGAAGGACTTCGGCACGATGTCGACGATGTTGCCATGGCCGGAGGCGACCGTGTAGCCACCGTCCTCGCGCCGGCGTAGCGCGAAATCGTCGCCCCAGATCGCCGGCCCCGGCCCGCCCTCCAGCGGCTCGGTACGCAGCACCGAGTTGAGAACCTTCAACTGCGGCAGGTGGAGGCCGAGCGTACCAGCAAACAGGTTGGACCACGCCCCGCCGGCCAGCACCACGGCCTTGCAGGCGATGGGCCCGCGCTCGGTGACGACGCCGCTGACGGCGCCGGCGGCGGTTTCGATGCCGCGCACGGCGCATTCGGTCAGTACCGCCGCGCCTCTTGCACGCGCGGCTTCGGCGATGGCGGGCGCTGCTCTCTGCGGCTCCGCCCTTCCGTCGATGGCTGTATGAAGACCGCCCTTGAGAGCCATGTTCCAGCCGGGAAACATCTCGCGCAGCCCGGCGGCGCTCAGCAGGCGGGACCGGAACGGATAGCCGTCGAGATTGCGGCTCCAGCGCTCGTTCGCTGCGCATTCCGCCTCGCTCGCGCAGGTGAAGACGATACCGGCGCGGCGATATCCGAGGTCCCGGCTGGTGCGCTGGTCCAGCGCCTCCCATATCCGCAGGGCCTCGGCCATCAGCGGCACCTCGCGCGGGTCGCGCATCGAGATGCGCACCCATCCCCAGTTCCGGCTCGACTGCTCGTGCCCGATGCCGCCCTTCTCACAGAGCGCCACGCGCAGCCCCATATCCGCGAGCTCCAGCGCCGTCGACGTGCCGATGATCCCGCCGCCGATCACGACGACGTCCACCTCCTTCGGCAGTTCGGCATCTCCATGGACAGGCACGACATAGGGTCCGGGCATCGAGGCGCTTCCATCTTTCCGGCGGTTGATCGAAATCCGGGCGTGCCCGTCAGACGGCGTGGGAGGGCAGGTCGAAAGCACCGTGCCGCCCGCGCAGCGTCACCCGCAGCTCCGGCCGCTCGGCCAAGACGACCGGGATATCGAGACCGAGGGCCTCGTAAAGGGGCCGGATCTCGTCGCATAGCGGATGAGCGACCACGAAACGCTCCAGGCTGCACCCTTTCGGCGCTTCGGCGGAGGGGTGATTGGGCGTATCCCATTGCGAGACGAGCGGCAATGCAATGCCGAAGCGCGTGGGCTCGACGGCGAGATAACGCCATTCCAGCATCTCGCCGCGCAAGGTCCGGCGGCTGCCGGCGCGGATTTCGGCGGACAGGCCGAAGTTCTCCAGAACAGCCTTCGCCGCATGGATGTCGTCCGTCGACACGACGAACAGGTCCAGGTGATAGCCGGGCTGGGCGGCCATGCGTGCCCCGTTGCCGATCAACGGCTGGTCGGGATCGGGCGCGTCGATGGCGAGATAGAGGCCATCGGCCAGCGACAGGAGCGCATTGCGCGTTCCCATGCCCGGATGCGAGCCGCCGGGCGCGGCGCGGACGCCGCTCCACGCCTCCACGACGTCGACGGCGTCATCCAGCGAGGGGGCGGACCAGGCGAAATGGTCAAGTTTCATGTCTTTCTCCAGATCGGTAGCGTCACAGGACGTTTTGCGGGGCGGCGAAGAAGCGCTCGCGGAACCGCTGCAGGCGGAAGGGCTCGAGCGGGATCGTCGTCGCGCCGGTGTCGATCAGTTCCGCGAGCGTATCGCCCACGCCCAGCGATATGCCGAAGCCGTGGCCGCTCATGCCGGTCGCGATCACCAGATTGCCGCGATCACTCACCTGGTCGAGAACCGGCACGCCATCCGGCGTGATGTCGATACGACAGGCCCAGGTTTCGACGAGCGCCATGTCGTCGGTGATGCCGAAGGCGGCCTTCGCGGCGGCGCGGCTGCTTTCGAGCACGCCGCCATTGGCCGGAACATGCGGGACGCGCAGGGCCTCGTAGCGGTCGGGCGCACCGGAGAGATAGGCACTCACCATCCTGCCGTCGTCCCAGAAATGGCGGCCGATATTGACGCGCGTGCCCTCGCGGCTTGCAAACAGCGTGCGGACATAGCGCGGCGCGTAGCGCAGGCTGCGGAACGCCGCGTCATAATCGAGCGGCCCCTGCAGGCCGGGCGCGATGGTGAGGCCTCCGTCGTGGCGCGGCCGCACGAGCGCCTTGTCGAAAATGGTCGGCAGGGCGATTCCATGATCGAACGGCGCGGTGCGGCCCACCGAAACGCGCAGGTCCACCTGCGGAACGGAAATTCCGTAGCGGCGCAGGAAGACGCCGCTCCACAGCCCCGCAGCGACGACGACCGTTTCCGCGCGCACCTCGCCCTGCTCGGTGACGATCCCCGCCACCTTGCCGGCCTGCATGAACAGCCCCTCGACCAGGCAGTTTTCCCTGACATCGGCGCCCTTGCGGGCCAGCGCCCGCGCGATGGCCGGGGCGGCGAGGCTGGGCTCGGCCCGGGCATCGCTCGGCGTGTAGAGGCCGCCGAGGAACGGCGCCTGCAGGCTGGGATTGACGGACCGGATGCCGGACGAGGCAACAAGCGTGCTGTCCACCTCGAATTCGCGGGCTATCTCCAGCCAGTCGCGCATCCGGCCGAGCTTGTCCTCGTCGGAGGCGAGCGCGATGATGCCGCTGGCGCGGAAGCCGGTGACGTCGCCAATCTCCGCGTCGATGCGGTTCCACAGATCGAGGCTGCGCTTGATGAGCGGCATTTCGCGGCGGTCGCGGCCCTGCTTGCGCACGAAGCCGGAATTCTTGCCCGACTGCTCGCCCGCGATCCGCCCCTTCTCGTAGACGCCGACGGAAAGGCCCCTGCCGCTCAAATACCAGGCGATGGCGCATCCGATGATGCCTCCGCCGACGATTGCGACATCAACACGCTTCAGTTGTTTGGATGACATTTTCTCTTTCCGGCGGGAGCGATCAGAGGATCTGATCGAGGAACAGTTTCAGGCGATCGGACTTCGGATTGTCGAAAATCTCCGACGGCGTGCCCTGCTCGATGATGCGGCCCCGGTCCATGAAGACGACGCGGTCGGCGACGCGGCGGGCAAAGCCCATCTCGTGCGTGACGACCGCCATGGTCATGGGGCTGCCATCCGCGGAGGGGCGGCGGGCGAGGCTTTCCATGATCTCCAGCACGCCCTTGACCAGTTCCGGGTCGAGCGCGGATGTCGCCTCGTCGAAGAGCATGATCCTCGGGCTCATGGCGAGCGACCGGGCGATGGCGACACGCTGCTGCTGGCCGCCCGACAGGCGGGCGGGCAGCGAATCCAGCTTCTCGCCGAGCCCCACGCTGCGGAGCGCGCGGATGGCGATCTGCCGGGCCTGCTCGTGGTCGATATGGCGGACCTGCTCCAGCGCGAACATGACGTTGCTGAGGGCCGACATGTGCGGGAACAGGTTGAAGCTCTGGAACACCATACCGACATCGGCGCGCAGGGCGTTCAGCGGTCCCTCCCTGGTCGGGAAGGGCTGGCCGAAGATGTCAAGCGTGCCCCCATCCACCGGCTGGAGCCCGTTGATGCAGCGCAGCAGCGTGGACTTCCCCGAGCCGGACGGTCCGATCACGCACACGACCTCGCCGGTCCTGATCTCGAAGCTGACATGGTCGAGGGCGCGGAAATGGCCGAAATCGACCGTCAGGTCCTTCGCCTCCACCAGCATCTCGCCGGCAGCGGCGGTCCGGCGCGCTGCCTGCGGCAGCGGCTGGGCCGGCGTTTCCGCGCCTGCGGTCTCGGGGCCGGTGGCCTCCGCCTTCCGGCGGCGGGCGAAGAAGGAGCGCAGCGCCGCCGGCATGACGGATCGACCGTTGCGCATTTCCTTGTCGAGATAGTTCACCAGATGCGTCATCGGGACAGTGATCACGAGATAGGCGATGCCGACGGCGACCAGCGGCGACAGGTTGCCGGTGCGCTGGGAAATGTCCTGGCCGATGCGATAGAGCTCGCGCTCGCTCACCATCAGGCCGAGCACGAAGATCAGGCTCGAATCCTTGATGATGTTGATGAACTGGTTGGTCAGCGCGGGAATGACCCGGCGGATGCCCTGCGGGAAGATCACGCGGTACATCGTGCGGTGCTTGTCGAGCCCGAGCGAGCGGGCCGCTTCCGTCTGGCCCCTGTCGACGCTCTGGATGCCGGCGCGCAAAATCTCGGCGATATAGGCGCTGGCGACGATGCTGATCGCGATGATGCCGTAGGGATAGGGATTCTGCCCGAAGGGCCGGAAGCCGGCGAAGGGCAGGCCCTGCCCGACGATGAAGATCGTGACGATGGCCGGCAGGCCGCGGAAGATGTCGATATAGACCTTGGCGGCGACGCGCACGACCGTCACCTGCGAGATCGCCATCAGCGACAGGGGCGCGCCGATGATGATGCCGATGATCGTCGAATAGAGGGAGATGGTGATGGTGTTGTAGTAGCCGACGCGCAGAATATCGGGGACCACCTGCAACATGTAGGAGAGATTGAAGAATGTATCGAGAATCCCTGACATGTGGTCTCCTGCGGGAACGGGTATCGTATCGTACGACGGCCCCGCGCAAGCGTGGCCGTCGTAGTGCGAGGATCAGCGGGTCGGCATGAAGTCCGGGCCGGGCAGCGTGGGAACGCTTTCCCCGACCCATTCCTTGTAGATCTTCGCGTAGGTGCCGTCCTCGATCATGTCGGCGATCGCCTTGTTGACGGCGGCCAGCAGGTTCGGGCGATCCTTGGCCACGCCGATGCCGGCCGGCTGGTCGTCGTTGGGGATGGAGACCACGACCGAGAGCGGACGCTGCGAGGACGCGACATAGGTCGCCGCCAGCCCGCCGTCGAAGAAGGCCGTGTCGACCTGGCCGGACTGCAGCGAGATGAGGAGCGCGGCTGAATCCGGGAACGGAACGATCTGCGTATCCTTGTAGGTCTCGTTGGCATAGGTTTCCTGGATGCTCGCGGCGATGACGCCGAGACGCTTGCCGGCAAGGCCCGCCTCGTCCTTGATGCCCGAATCCGAGGGCGTCAGGATCGTGTAGGAACCGACGAAATGCGGGCTGGAGAAATTGATGATCTCCTTGCGCGGGATCGTGATGGAGTGCGAGCCGGCCGAGATATCGCAGACATGGTTGGCGACCGCCGCGAAGATGCCCTCGAAGACGGAGATGCGGTATTCCGCCTTCAGGTCCAGCCGCCGGGCGATGTCCTTCGTGAAGGACACTTCGTAACCCTGCATTTCGCCATCGATGACCGACGACATCGGCGCATTCGCATCGGTAACGCAGACGGACAGCGTACCGGGATTGTTCAGTTCCAGATCCGTGCCCTGAGCGAGAGCCTGGCCGGACCAGGCGACCAGGATCGTGCCGGCTGCGAGACGAAGAAGTCCATTGCTTGCCATGTGCGTATTCCCCTTTTTGATGGCGTGCGGTGGCTGCTGCGATCACGGCCTCGGCCGTGCGAGCCATCCCGACGTTAGCATTTGTAATTAGTGTGTCAATAATTGATAATTACATTCCGATGTCGTTTTCGCGGTCCTGCATGGCCTGAAAATCCACCGGAAAAGCCCGACGCATGCAGGAGCCGGAAGTGGCGCATCGTCCTTCATGGTGACGCGGTCGAACTATCCGGCGGTCAGCGCAGTGAGACCCTCGAAGCAGCGGAAGCGGTTCTTATGTCACGCGATCCTGCCACCGGCCGGTTCGCAAGTCGCCGCAGCGAAGATGAGGCCGCCATGGATGTAGCATCGGCAAAAGCTCCGACGCGAAGGCCCGGAGGACGCCAAGCCGAGCAGGACAGGTCCTCCGCGCCCGACGGACGAGCAGTTCACCCTCTCAAATCCTCCGAGAGCACGGGCCACGCTTGATCATCGGCTGGACTTGGCCAGAAGCAACTCGGCCGCCAACCCGACGATAATACGGGTCGCACATCGCTGGGGTCGGGAATGCGGATCGCACCCGCATCCTCGGCCAGCCGGGCACGTTTCAATCCAAGCCCCCGTACAGGAGCCGGTCAGCAGGAAGCGGATGGCGGCGAGGCCGGTGGGATGCTCACCCTCCATCTCAGTCGCGAGCATCTTTTTCCGAGCTTCTCGATCGCAATGCGGCTGCCGCTCGCGCAGTGGGCTCGCGATCTTCCGACCACCTTGAAGTACCGGCATGGTCATCCGCGAGGATGGTGGGGGCCAGCCTTGTCCTGACTACGCGGGCCGAGCACGCTCATGCGCGGCGGAAGATGTAGTCCGTTTCCTGCCGCAAGGTCTCGCCCGGCCGCAGCACCGCGGGCGGAAAGTTCTCGTGGTTGACGGCGTCCGGCCAGACCTGGGTTTCCAGGCAGAAGCCGGCGAAGGGGCCGTAGCGGCGGCCGCCGAGGCCGGGGGCGGGTGGGTTCACCTTCGCGCCCGTATAGAGCTGCACGCCGGGTTCGGTGGTCAGGACCTCGAGCGAGATGCCGGAGAGGGGGCTGCGCACCGCACCCACCGGCCGCTTTGCCTGCCGCTCCCGCGAGAGGCAGAAATTGTGGTCGAAGGCGACGCCGCCCGGCTCGACCTGGCGGCGCATCGGCGTCCAGCCTGTGAGGTCGAAAGGCGTGCCGGCGACCGGGCGGATCTCGCCGGTCGGGATGAGGTTCTCGTCGACGGGCAGGTAGTGATCGGCGGCAAGGCGGATGTCGTGGCCGAGCGCGTCGGCGCTGCCGTCGAGGATGAAATAGCTGTGCTGGCAGAGGTTGACGGGCGTCGGCGCATCCGTCGTCGCCTCGTAGGTCACGGAGAACACGCCGTCGCCGGGTAGCCGGTAGGTGCAGGCGATGGCGCAATTGCCGGGATAGCCGGCGCGGCCGGCCGGATCGGTCAGCGTCAGGGTGACGAAATCCGCGCCCTGCTGCGCGACCTGCCAGGTCTGCCGGCCGGTTCCGTCGCTGCCGCCGTGCAGGTGCGTCACGCCGCGCTCGTTGCATTCGAGTTGGTAGGCAATGCCGTCGATGGAGAAGCGGCCGCCGCCGATGCGGTTGGCGCAGCGGCCCGGCGTCGCGCCGAAATAGGGGGAATGGTCGAGATAGGAGGCGAGATCCTCGAAACCCAGCACGAGCGGAGCATCGTGCCCCGCAAGCCTGAGGTCCTGGATGATGGCGCCGAAGGTCAGCACATGCGCCGTCAGCCCGCCACCGGAGATCGCGATGCGCTCGACCGCCCCGCCCGTTTCGAGGCGCCCGAAGATTTCATTTCCTGCATCCACGCCTCTGTCTCCTCGCCAGCGAACTTGCGCTGCCAGCCTGCTGCGATTCCCGCAGGCCCGCAACTAAAAAATCATACTTTTTAGCCGCCTTCAGAAGGTCTTCTGATAGACGATGAAGGGCGTCTTGTCGGCGATGCGATCGTAGAGACGGCGGGCGGTGGCGTTGAATTCCTGCGTCATCCAGTAGACCTCCGGCGCGCCCGCCTCCTTCGCCTTGGCATAGACGCCCTCGATCAGCGCCCGGCCGATGCCGCTGCCGCGCACCTCGGGGTCGGCATAGAGATCCTGCAGGTAGCAGATGTTGCCGATGGTCCAGCAGGAACGGTGGAAGAGGTAATGCGCAAGGCCGACGGGCTTGCCGTCGAGCGTGGCGAGGAGGCCGCGATATTCGCCTTCCAGCGCCACGCCCGTCAGCCGGGCGAAGGTGCTGGCGAAGATTTCATCCGGCAGCACCGTCTCGTAGAAGGCGAGATAGGCGGTCCACAGGCGCCGCCATTCGCCTTCATCGTCTTCATGCAGGGGGCGAATGACGATGCGGCTCATGGGTCAGGCTCCCGTTCCGATTTCTTCGAGGTCGTAGGGCGTGGTCTGGTAGATCTCGTTGATCCAGTTGCCGAAAAGCAGGTGCGCATGGCCGCGCCAGCGGTTCTGCGGCGGCAGCGACGGATCGTTGTGCGGGAAATAGTTCTTCGGCAGCTTGATCGGCACGCCGGCCGAGACGTCGCGGAAATATTCCTCGGCGAGCGAGGTCGAATCATATTCGACGTGGTTGAAGATGTAGAGCCGGTTGCCCGCCTTCTCCTGCACGAGGCAGACGCCCGTCTCGTCGGAATCGAGCAGGATGTCGAGTTCCGGCACCGCGCGGATGTCCTCGATGCGGATTTCCGTCCAGCGCGAGACGGGCACCTCGAAATTGTCCGAGAAGCCGTTGAGATAGACCGACGAGGGCTTCCGGTTGTGGTGGCGGTAGACGCCGAAGGCCTTCTCCTCCAGCGTTCGCTTGGGCACGCCGTGGAAATGATAGATCGCCGCCATGGCGCCCCAGCAGACATTGAGCGTCGAATGGACGTTGGTCTTCGTCCAGTCGAGGATCTGTTTCATCTCGTCCCAGTAGGTGACGTCCTCGTAGTCGAGGGTCTCCACCGGCGCGCCGGTGATGATGAAGCCGTCGAACTTGCGGTGCTTGACCTCCTCCCACGTATCGTAGAAGGCGAGCAGATGGTCTTCCGACGTATTCTTGGCGCGGTGGCCGCCGACGCGCACCAGCGACAGCTCGACCTGCAGCGGCGAGGCACCGACGAGGCGCGCCATCTGCACTTCCGTCTTGATCTTGTTCGGCATGAGGTTGAGCAGCCCGATCTGCAGCGGGCGGATGTCCTGCCGGATCGCCACCGTTTCGGTCATCACCCTGACGCCCTCGTCGACGAGGGTCTGGAAGGCAGGGAGCGTATCGGGAATCTTGATGGGCATGTTTCAACTCGATCCAAAACAAAACCGGCCGCAACGATGTCGCAACCGGTCCACGTAAGGCTCTTCCTCGCGCGGCCCTTTAGCGACTTGTTTAACGTGGCTGCAAGCCGGCCGGCCAAATCACCACGAGGTTCCTAGATAACGCTCCTGCGCGCGCGAATCAATCCGGCAGCTTTCTGCCGGCGGCGGGCGGGACGAGGCTCCTCAGCCCTCCAGCTCCTCGCGCAGCATTTCCAGCTCCAGCCATTCCTCTTCCATCTTCGTCAGGCCGTCGCGCAGGGTCTCCATCTCGGCGGCGAGCCGATTGAAGGTGGCGGGGTCCTTGGCGAAGAGGTTCGGATCGGCCATCTTCACCTCGCGGGCGGCGATCTCCTTCTCCGCCTTCTCCATCTCCTTCGGCAGGTTTTCGAGGGCGAATTTCTGCTTGTAGGAGAGCTTCGACTTGCCCTTCGCGTCGGCGGAAGCGGCGGCCGGCGTATCGGCAGCCCTGGCCTTCTCGGCCTTTTCCGCCTTGCGCTTCTCCTCGATCGCGCCGCGGCGCTGGGCCATCATGTCCGTGTAGCCGCCGGCATATTCGATCCAGCGTCCATCCGGGTTTTCCGGATCGGCTGGCGCGATGGTCGAGGTGACGGTGCGGTCGAGGAAGTCGCGGTCGTGGCTGACGAGCAGGACCGTGCCGGCAAAGCCCGTGACGATCTCCTGCAAGAGGTCCAGCGTCTCGATGTCGAGGTCGTTGGTCGGCTCGTCGAGGATGAGCAGGTTCGTCGGGCGCGAGAGGATGCGGGCCAGCATCAGCCGGGCACGCTCGCCGCCCGACAGGTTGCGGATGGGAGTGCGGGCCTGTTCCGGCTGGAACAGGAATTCCTTCATGTAGCCGGTGACATGACGCTGCTCGCCATTGACCAGCAGCGTCTCGCCGCGCCCGTCGGTAAGGTAGTGGGCGAGCGTGTCGTCGAGGTTCAGGTCCTCGCGGCGCTGGTCGAGCGTGGCGATTTCCAGGTTCGTGCCGAGCTTGACCGTACCGCTGTCGGGCGCGAGCTCACCGGTCAGCATCTTCAGCAGCGTCGTCTTGCCGGCGCCGTTGGGGCCGACGAGGCCGATGCAGTCGCCGCGGTGGACGCGGATCGAGAAGGGCGCGACGATGGTGCGCTCGCCATAGGCCTTGGTGATCTTCTCCGCATCGATGACCAGCTTGCCGGATTCCTGCGCGTCGGAGGCGCTCGCCTGCACGCTGCCCTGCGGCCCCTTGTGGCCGCGGTAGCGGGCGCGCAGGTCGTGCAGCGCGCCGAGACGGCGCATGTTGCGCTTGCGCCGGGCCGTCACGCCGTAGCGCAGCCAGTGCTCCTCGCGCTCGATGGCCTTGCCGAGCTTGTGCTGTTCCAGTTCCTCGGCCTCCAGCACCTCGTCGCGCCAGGCCTCGAAATGGGCAAAGCCGCGATTGAGACGGCGCGACTGGCCGCGGTCGAGCCACACGGTGGCGTTGGAGACCTTTTCGAGGAAGCGGCGGTCGTGCGAGATGACGACGAGGGCCGAGCGGGTCGATTGCAGCTCGCCTTCCAGCCATTCGATGGTGGGAAGGTCGAGATGGTTGGTCGGCTCGTCGAGGAGCAGGATGTCCGGCTCCGGCGCCATGACGCGGGCAAGCGCCGCCCGGCGCGCCTCGCCGCCCGAAAGCGACTTCGGGTCCTCGTTGCCGGAAAGGCCGAGATGTTCGAGGAGATAGGTGACGCGGTACGGGTCGTCGCTCGGGCCGAGGCCCGCCTCGGCATAGGCGGCGACGGTGTCGTAGCCGTCGAAATCGGGGGCCTGGTGCAGGTAGCGGATCGTCGCAGAAGGATGGCGGAAGACCTCGCCCGACTGCGCCTCGGCAAGCCCGGCGGCGATCTTCATCAGCGTCGACTTGCCGGAACCGTTGCGGCCGACGAGGCAGATGCGCTCGCCCGGCTCCACCTGCAGGCTCGCGCCTGACAGCAGCGGCGTGCCGCCGAAGCTGAGGAAGATGTCGTCGAGTTTGAGAATGGGCGGTGCCAAGGGTCAGGCTCCTGAAAAGTCATAGGGCCGGGCGATAAGGAGCGCGCGGCCGGAGGCGAGCGAAAGGCGGATCGGGCCCTCCGCGACATTGGAGATGGTGCGGGACGAGCCGAAGGGCAGCGAGAAATCGGCGAGCGGATAGCGCACGTTGTCGATGAAGAGGCCGGAGAGCGGCGAAAGGCCGAGGACGGAGAAGAGGCTGTGCTTCGGCAGGTCGATCTCGCGCGTGCCCGGCAGCAGCGGCCACGCCTCCTCCTCGCCCGAGGTGAGCTTGATGGAAAAGCCCTCCTCCTCCAGGAAGACGGCATGGACGAGGTGCATCATGGCGTGATCGCTGCGCTCGCCGCCGAGCGCGCCGGCAAGGACGATCCTGCGCGCACCCCGTTCGGCGGCGGCGGAGACCGCGATGGCACCGTCCGTCTCGTTCTTGGCGGCCGGCCAGGGCTGCCGCTCGACATCCGGCCAGGCAGCGATGAGTTCGGGCGGGGTGGAATCGAAATCGCCGACCCACAGTTCCGGCGTGACACCGAGGCAGGCCGCGTGCCGCATGCCGCCATCCGCCGCCACGACGCGCGCGCCGGTCATGTCCGCGCGAAGACGCGGCGTCACGGTGAGCGCGCCGCCGAGGAGGACGACGAAGGTCTGGTCTGTGGTTGCCGGCATGGTCATGGCTGATGCCCTTAGCGCATGTTTCCGGGAAAGGGAAAGATTTTGGCGGCCGGAACCGGCGGACGGCACATGGCGCATTCGTCCGCGCGCGGCTCCCGCTCGGGCAAATGCCGGATGCTCCCTAGGAAAGCAAGGATGTGCCGGGCGGCGGATCTTCGGGTTAAGCCCGGGACAGCGGCGGCGGGCGGGGATCGCGAGACGGAAGTCTTACGTCTCGACGAGACGGAGCACCTTGTCGAAGACCTTCAGCACCTGCTTCAGCTCGTGGCCCCGCTTGAGGATGGTGCCGTGCTGGTTGATGACGCTGTAGGCACCCTGCTTGGCGGCGAGCTTCGGGTTCTTCTCGATGCGGTAGAGCGGCATTTCGCCGGAGCGCTTGAAGACGGAGAAGACCGCCCTGTCGCGCAGGTGGTCGATGGCGTAGTCGCGCCACTCACCCTCGCCGACCATGCGACCGTAGACCCAGAGGATCGCATCGAGTTCCCGGCGATGGAAGGTCACCGGCAGCGGGTCCCTGCTGTCCCGGTATTCCCTGAGGTCGACCACCACGTTGGGCGCCTGCAAATCCGGCTGATCGGTCATCGAATCTCCGCACCTCGTCTGTGACGGCACGGTGACAGTGTGCCTGACCGGCGCCGAAATGCAAGGCGGAGGGGGCAGGGCATGCGTTTTCGCAAAAATCCGTATCGCCGCATTTCAGACAAACAGAAGCCCGAATTAAAGGAGAGAGTTCGCCCGTCGCCGCCATGCCGGCCGGCTGCCTGTGCGGGAAGCCGGTCTGGTATGGCAAGCGTCTGTCGAGGCTGCCCTGTATTCCGTTGCCGGCAGCTTCGTCCCGGTCCGGTTCGTGTTTCTTCGAACCCTCAAGCCCCAGCCCCTCGAAGAAGCCGGACCGGACCTCCCCATCGCGGAGGTTTGCTCAGCGGGAAGCGCGCTCGCCCGTCAGCACCCTCGCGCCGAGGATGGCGCCGGGCGTATCGGCGCTCTTCATGCGCTGGATCAGCACGGCGCAGCCGCCGGCCTTCTTTTTCTTCTTCAGCATGTCGGCGGGAAGCACCAGGTTGGTCTCCTTGCCTTCCCACATGCCGATCGTTTCCATGTCCGTCACGGAGTGCCAGTAGTTCACCGTCTTGCCGCGGTTCTCGCCCTTGTCGATGTCGATCGTGCGTTCCTGCTCGAAATAGGCGATGACGATGTTGGCCTTGCCCTCGCCCGGGCCCACGCGGATGCGCAGCTCGTCGTTCTTCACCTCCACGTCGACCGGCACCTTCAGCCCCTTGCCCTCATCCGGCATGGAGGCGATGCGCGCGCGGATGCCTGTTATGTCGGCGCCGTTGATGTGCTCGCGGCCGTTCAGCACGGCCTGCGGCGTGTAGACGCCGTTGCGGCCGAACATGCGGGCATAGGCATATTGCCGATCGGTATTGTCCTTCGAGGCGAGCGTGTCCGTCCAGCCGAGATAGTTCCAGTAGTCGACGTGATAGGAAAGGGCGACGACCTTGCCTTCGCGCGCCAGCGTTTCGAGCGCCTTGTCGGCGGGCGGGCACGAGGAGCAGCCCTGGCTGGTGAAAAGCTCGACGACGCCCTTCGGCGCGCCCGCGTCCTGCGCATGGGCGGCGCCGGCCCCGAGCGCCAGCAGGATCGCCAGACATTCCGGTATGTGCGGTCTCGGCATGGTCATTCCCAATGGAGCGCCGGCCATGGCCAGCCTTTCGGGCCCGTCTTACGCCCTTGCCGCTTCAACAGGAAGTCACGATGGAGTGAGATTTTTCCGGCCGAAAACGAAAGATGCCGGGGCTTTCGGCCCCGGCACTTCGTTTCTCGGGCTGAACCCGCTCAGGCCGCGAGGTCGCGCAGAACGGTCTGCAGGATGCCGCCGTTGTTCATGTAGGTGACCTCGTCGAGAGTATCGATGCGGCAGAGGAGCGGAACCTCCTTCACCGTGCCGTCGGAATAAGCGATCCTGGCGATCTTCTTCTCGCGCGGCTTGATGTCGCCTTCCAGGCCCTCGATGGTGACGATCTCGTCGCCCTTGAGGTCCAGCGAGGCCCAGGTCGTGCCGTCCTCGAAGACGAAGGGCACGACGCCCATGCCGACGAGGTTGGAGCGGTGGATGCGCTCGAAGGACTGTGCGATCACGGCCTTGACGCCGAGAAGGTTGGTGCCCTTGGCCGCCCAGTCGCGCGAGGAGCCGTTGCCGTATTCGACGCCGGCGAAGATGACGAGCGGAACGCCCTCGGCCTTGTACTTCATGGCCGCGTCATAGATCGACATCTCTTCCTTGGTCGGATAGTGGATCGTGTAGCCGCCTTCCTTGCCGTTCGGGCCGAGCATGTGGTTGCGGATGCGGATATTGGCGAAGGTGCCGCGCATCATGACTTCATGGTTGCCGCGGCGCGTGCCGTACTGGTTGAAGTCCGCCACCGCGACGCCGTGACCCGTAAGATACGCGCCGGCCGGCGAGGCCGCCTTGATCGAACCGGCAGGCGAGATGTGGTCGGTGGTGATCTTGTCGCCGAAGAGGCCGAGGACGCGCGCGCCCTCGATGTTCTTGAGGCCCGAGCCGGTCTTGCCCATGCCGACGAAGTACGGCGGGTTCTGCACATAGGTCGACTGGTCGTCCCAGGCGTAGGTCTGTCCCTCGGGCACCTGCACGGCCTGCCAGTTCTCGTCGCCCTTGAAGACGTCGGCATATTTTGCGGCATAGAGCGCGCGGGTGACGTATTTCAGGATGAACTCCTGGATTTCCTGCGAGGTCGGCCAGATGTCCTTGAGGTAGACCGGATTGCCGTCCTGGTCCTCGCCGAGCGGCTCGCTGGTGAGATCCTTCTGGACCGAACCGGCAAGCGCATAGGCGACGACGAGCGGCGGGGAGGCGAGGTAGTTCGCCTGCACGTCCGGCGAGATGCGGCCTTCGAAGTTGCGGTTGCCCGAAAGGACGCCGGCGGCGATCAGGCCCTTGTCGTTGATCGTCTTGGAGATCGGCGCCGGCAGCGGGCCGGAATTGCCGATGCAGGTCGTGCAGCCGAAGCCGACGAGGTTGAAGCCGAGCTTGTCGAGGTCCGCCTGCAGGCCGGACTTGGCGAGATATTCGCCGACGACCTGCGATCCCGGCGCCAGCGACGTCTTGACCCAGGGCTTCGTCTTCAAGCCCCTGGCGACCGCGTTGCGGGCGAGAAGGCCGGCGGCGATGAGGACCGACGGGTTGGACGTGTTGGTGCACGACGTGATGGCGGCGATGGCGACGTCGCCATGGCCAAGGTCGTAGTCCGTGCCCTCGACCGCGTAGCGGTTGGAAAGCTGGCCGGGCTTCTTGTAGTCGTTGTCCATCGACGCGGCGAAGCCGGAGGCGATGTTTTCCAGCGGGATGCGGCCTTCCGGACGCTTCGGGCCGGCCATGGCCGGAACCACGTCGCCGAGGTCGAGTTCGAGCGTGTCGGTGAAGACGAGGTCGGAGCCGTCGCCGTCACGCCACATCCCTTGCGCCTTCGAATAGGCTTCGACGAGGGCGATGCGCTGCTCTTCGCGGCCGGACATGGTGAGGTAGTTGACGGTCTCGCCGTCGACCGGGAAGAAGCCGCAGGTCGCGCCGTATTCCGGGCCCATATTGCCGATCGTCGCGCGGTCGGCGAGCGTCATGTTGTCGAGGCCGGGGCCGAAGAACTCGACGAACTTGGAGACGACGCCCTTCTTGCGCAGCATCTGCACGACCATCAGCACGAGGTCGGTCGCCGTGACGCCTTCCTTGAGCCTGCCGGTCAGCTTGAAGCCGATGACCTCGGGCAGCAGCATGGAGACCGGCTGGCCGAGCATGGCGGCTTCCGCCTCGATGCCGCCCACGCCCCAGCCGAGAACGCCGAGGCCGTTGATCATGGTCGTGTGGCTGTCCGTGCCGACACAGGTATCCGGGTAGGCGACGATCTCGCCGTCTTCTTCCTTGGTCCAAACCGTCTGGCCCAGATATTCCAGATTGACCTGGTGACAGATGCCGGTGCCCGGGGGAACGACGCGGAAGTTCTTGAACGCCTGCTGGCCCCACTTGAGGAAGCGGTAGCGCTCGCCGTTGCGCTGGTATTCCAGCTCGACGTTGCGGGCAAAGGCGGTCGGCGTGCCGAATTCGTCGACGATGACCGAGTGGTCGATGACGAGGTCGACGGGAACGAGCGGGTTGATCTTCTCCGGGTCGCCGCCAAGAGAGACCATCGCGTCGCGCATCGCCGCAAGGTCGACCACGGCGGGAACGCCGGTGAAGTCCTGCATCAGGACGCGCGCCGGGCGATAGGCGATCTCGTTTTCGACCGTGCCCTTGTTCGTCAGCCATTCGGCGACGGAAAGAATGTGCTCCTTGGTGACCGAGCGGCCGTCCTCGAAGCGCAGCAGGTTCTCAAGAAGCACCTTCATCGAGTAGGGCAGCTTCGAGACGCCGGCAAGGCCGTTCGCTTCGGCCTTCGGAAGGCTGTAATACACATAGTCGGTGCCGTTGACCGTGAGGACCGAACGACAATTGAAACTATCCAGGGACTTGGACATCTTTTACCCCGTCTCGTCTGGCGCCAGAAAGCTGACGTACGAACGCCCGTGCGCGTTTAGCGCGTATGGGATGCGGGTGCGGTCATTTCCGCTGTCCGTACGCGGAAATCATTCCCGTGTTCGGCGCTTGGATGAAATTCACGCCGACCGCTGGCGTGTTGCGGGCGTTATAGATAATTTCTAAGAAACGATCCAGACTGCCCGGCGGTAAATCGGGACAATTTTTTTGCATTGCGACCAAGGTCGTAAAGGGAAAGTGAAGTGACATGCGGCTCGTCGCCGAAGCATTGAGCGCCAGACGCGGCGAGGACCTGATTTTCCAAGATATTTCCTTTGAAATCGATGGCGGTGAAGCGCTTGTGGTCAAGGGGCCGAACGGCTCCGGGAAGTCCACGCTGCTGCGTGTCCTGGCGGGCCTCCTGCCGGCCCATTCGGGGACCGCGAAACTCCTTGCTGCAGCGCAACCGGTCGGGCGGCTCGGCGAGGCCGCGCACTATCTCGGCCACCGCAACGCGATGAAGCGGGAACTGACCGTCGAGGAGAACCTCTCCTTCTGGAAAACCTTCTTCGGCGACCTTGCCGGCGGCACGGGCGTTGCGGTCACCGAAGCGGTCGAGGCGGTCGGCCTCGGCAGCATCGCCCACCTTCCCTTCGGCTATCTCTCGGCCGGCCAGCAGCGCCGCATGGCCATGGCCAAGCTCCTCGTTTCCTGGCGCCCGGTCTGGATCCTCGACGAGCCGACCGCGGCCCTCGACGCCGCCGCCGAGACCATGTTCGCCGGCCTCGTCAACGCCCACCTTTCCCGCGGCGGCATCGCGCTTGCCGCAACGCACCAGCCGCTCGGGCTGGAGGGCGTGAAGGAACTGCACATGAAGGGCTTCGAACCTGCCTCCTATGCGGGAGAGTGGGCATGATCTCCCTCCTCCTCCGCGACGTGAAACTCTCCGTGCGCGCCGGCGGCGGCGCACTGGTCGGCGTCCTCTTCTTCATGACGGTCGTCGCCGTCATTCCCTTCGGCGTCGGACC
This sequence comes from Shinella sp. PSBB067, assembly GCF_016839145.1. Taxonomy (NCBI): domain Bacteria; kingdom Pseudomonadati; phylum Pseudomonadota; class Alphaproteobacteria; order Hyphomicrobiales; family Rhizobiaceae; genus Shinella; species Shinella sp. PSBB067. The sequence goes on from NZ_CP069303.1 coordinate 3,623,930, forward strand.
GGATCTCAATCTCCTCGCCCGCATCGGCCCCGCCATCCTGTGGATCGGCGCGCTGCTCGCCTCCCTCCTCGGCCTCGACCGGCTGTTCCAGGCCGAGCGCGAGGACGGCTCGCTCGATCTTCTCCTCATGCAGGAGACGCCGCTGGTGCTGACGGTCTTCGTCAAGTGCCTCGCCCACTGGATCGCGACCGGCCTGCCGCTCGTCCTCGCCTCGCCGCTGCTCGGCCTCTTCATGAACATGGACGAGACGGCCATCGGCGCGACGACGCTGACCCTTCTGGCCGGCACGCCCGCCATCACCTTCATCGGCGCGGCGGGCGCGGCGGTGGCCGTGGCGCTGCCGCGCGGCGGCCTGCTCGTCTCCATCCTCGTGCTGCCGCTCGCCATTCCCGTGCTGATCTTCGGGGTGAGCGCGGTCTATGCGGCGATCCAGGATCCCGCCCCCTTCCTGCCGCCCTTCCTCATTCTTGTCGCACTCAACCTGTTCTTTGCCGTCATCGGCCCGGTCGCGGCGGCCGCGGCCCTTCGCCTTTCCAGCGACTGACGCGTCAAATTGACAGAAGGCGATTGCGGCAGATCAATTGAAGACCGGGTGCTTCCGCGTTAAAGAACCATCATGAGCGAACCGAGCCTTGCAATCCGCAAATTCACCGACCTCGCCAACCCCACGCGGTTCCTGGCGCTGGTCGCCATCGTCTGGCCGTGGCTTGCCGGGCTGACGCTCTGTCTCTTTGCGGTCGGGCTCTACCTCTCCTTCGCGACGACGGGTGACTACCAGCAGGGCGAGACGGTGCGCATCATGTATGTGCATGTGCCGATGGCCTGGCTCTCGATGATGTGCTATTCGGTCATGGCGCTCTCCGCGCTCGGCACGCTCGTCTGGCGCCATCCGCTCGCCGATGTCTCGGCCAAGGCGGCCGCCCCCATCGGCGCCTGCTTCACGCTCGTCGCGCTCATCACCGGCTCGCTCTGGGGCAAGCCGATGTGGGGCACATGGTGGGTATGGGATGCGCGGCTGACCTCCGTCTTCGTGCTGTTCCTGATGTATCTCGGCCTGATCGCCCTCGGCCGCGCCATGGACGACCCGACGCGCGCCGCCAAGGTCAGCGCGGTGCTGATCCTCGTCGGCTTCGTCAACATCCCGATCATCAAGTTCTCGGTCGAGTGGTGGAACACGCTGCACCAGCCGGCGAGCGTCATCCGCATGGACGGCCCGACCATCGACCCGGAATTCCTCTGGCCGCTGCTCGTCATGGCCGTCGCCTTCACCATGCTGTTCTTCACGCTGCACATCCTTGCCATGCGCAACGAGATCCTGCGCCGGCGCATCGCGGTGCTGCGGCGACACGCCGCCCGTGCCGCAGGCCGCGCGGGAGGCGCCGCATGAGCCACGCCTTCTACGTCACCGCATCCTATGTCTCGGCCTTCGCCGTCACGCTCGGCCTCGTGCTCTGGGTCTTCATCGACCACCGCGGCCGGCGCCGCGAGCTGGAGCAGCTCGAAGCCGCCGGCATCCGCCGCCGCTCCGCGCGCAGCGAGGACGCACGATGAGCGAGAACGAGGGCAATGCCGGGGACGCGGGCAAGCGCACGCGCCTGATCCTTGCCGCGCTGCCGCTCGCGATCTTCCTCGGCCTTGCACTGATCTTCTGGACGCAGCTCAATTCCGGCCGCGACATCTCGGAAATCCCCTCCGCGCTGATCGGCACCAAGGCGCCCTTCCGCGACCTCGAACCGCTCGCCGGCGCCACGAAGGACGGCACGCCTGTACCGGCGCTGACGGCCCAAACGGCCGCGGGCAAGCTGACGCTCGTCAATTTCTGGGCCTCCTGGTGCGTGCCCTGCCGGCAGGAGCACCCGGTCATCCTGGCGCTGTCCAAGGATCCGCGCATCACGGTCGCCGGCGTCAACTACAAGGACGGCAGCGAGAATGCGCTGCGCTTCCTCGGCGAGCTCGGCAATCCCTTCACGGCCATCGGCCTCGATCCCGTCGGCAAGATGGCGATCGACTGGGGCGTCTACGGCATCCCGGAATCCTATCTCGTCGGGCCGGACGGGACGATCCTCTACAAGCGGGTCGGTCCGTTCGATGACAAGAGTTTGAAAGATGGGCTCTATCCGGCGATCGAGAAGGCGCTCGGGACGCCCGCTGCGGGCGGCTGATCTCCATGACGTAGGGCAATCGCGAAAGCGTTCACCCCTCATCCGGCCTGCCGGCCACTTGCTCCTTGGCTGCGCGGCGAAGGGGATATGCCGCGCCGTTTTCCTGAACCTGCAACGATGCGCGGGGCAAGTCCCCCCTCCCCGCTTGCGGGGAAAGGCTCAGGGTGACGGGCGGCCCAGCCGCACGACCGCCGCCGCGCAAGATGCCTCACGGTTTCCGCCGCCACCCCTTGCGCGCCGAAGCGCACGGGATTATGCCTTCTTCCGCTCTAACGGGGTGCCCCGCAGGTTCCGACCTGCCGGCTGAGAGGCGTTCGCCAACCCGAAGAACCTGATCCGGCTCGTACCGGCGGAGGGATTAGACGGCTCAATCCAGCGCCCTATTCCCGTTTGTGACCAGACAAGGAGGCGCTGATGCGCACGGCATTTCTTTCTTCCATCGCGGCGCTCGCCGTATCGTTGGCCTTTCCCGCCTTCGCGCAGGAAAAGACGCTGACCGTCTATACCTATGAGAGCTTCGTTGCCGAATGGGGCCCGGGGCCGAAGGTCAAGGAGACCTTCGAGAAGACCTGCGGCTGCAAGGTCGAATGGGTCGGCGTCGCCGACGGTGTCGAACTCCTCACCCGCCTCAAGCTGGAGGGCGAGGGTACCAAGGCCGACGTGGTGCTCGGCCTCGACACCAACCTGATCTCGGAAGCCAAGGCGACCGGTCTCTTCGAACCGCACGGCCTGAAGCCGGAAGGCCTCACCGTTCCCGGCGGCTTCTCCGACGATACGTTCCTGCCTTACGACTACGGCCACTTCGCCGTCGTCTACGACACGGAGGCGTTGAAGACCCCGCCGGCAAGCCTCAAGGAGCTGGTCGAGGGCGACCCGTCGCAGAAGATCGTCATCGAGGACCCGCGCACCTCGACGCCAGGCCTCGGCCTGCTGCTCTGGGTGAAGTCCGTCTATGGCGACAAGTCGGCGGAAGCCTGGGCCAAGCTCAAGGACCGCGTGCTGACCGTCACCCCCGGCTGGTCGGAAGCCTATGGCCTCTTCACCAAGGGCGAGGCGCCGATGGTGCTCTCCTACACGACCTCGCCGGCCTATCACGTGATCGCCGAGAACACCGAGCGCTACAAGGCGGCGGCCTTCTCCGAGGGCCATTACATCCAAATCGAGGTCGCCGGCCTGACGCACACCTCCCATGACAAGGACCTCGCCCGCCAGTTCCTCACCTTCATGACGGGGCCGGATTTCCAGTCGATCATCCCGGAAACCAACTGGATGATGCCGGCCGCCAGGACCCGCGATCCGCTGCCGGCCGCCTTCGACGCGCTGGTGAAGCCGGAAAAGACCTTCCTCATGTCGTCGGACGAGGTCGCGGCGAACCGCAAGGCGTGGATCGATGAATGGCTCGGCGCGATGAGCGCCAAGTAGCATGATCTTCGCCCGCGCCGAACGACGGACGCTGGACATCGCCGGAGGCCTTGCCCTCGGCGGCGTGCTGCTCTTTGTCGGCGCGGCGACCGCCCTGCTGCTCGCCCATGCGGGCGGCGGCAGTGGCGCGCCGCTCCTCGATGCCTATATCGGCCGCGTCGCGCGGTTCACGCTGGTGCAGGCGGCGCTTTCGACGCTGCTTTCCATCCTGCTCGCCATCCCTGTCGCCCGGGCGCTTGCCCGGCAACGAACTTTTCCCGGCCGCGTCTGGATCGTCCGGCTCTCCGTCGTGCCGCTCGGCCTGCCGGCGCTGGTCGCCGCGCTCGGCGTCGTCGGAATCTGGGGGCGGCAGGGCGTCGTCAACGATCTCCTGCGCCTTGCCGGCCTCGAAAGCCCGGTTAGTGTCTACGGGCTTGCCGGCATCCTCATCGCCCACGTCTTCTTCAACCTGCCGCTCGCCGCGCGCTTCCTGCTCGCCGCTCTCGACCGCATCCCGCCGGAATACTGGCTGTCCTCGGCCAATCTCGGCATGGGTTCCGGCGCGGTCTTCCGGCTCATCGAATGGCCGGTCATCCGCCGCGTGCTGCCCGGCATCGCCGGCCTCGTCTTCATGCTCTGCGCGACGAGCTTCACCATCGTGCTCACCCTCGGCGGCGGGCCGGCGGCCACCACCATCGAGGTGGCGATCTACCAGGCGCTGCGCTTCGATTTCGATCCCCAGCGCGCCGTGCTGCTCGCCTTCCTGCAGATCGCGGTGACGGCGGCGCTGCTCTGGCTCATCTCGCTCTTCGGCCGCCCGCCGGAGGAAGGCATGACCGCCGGCCGTGCCATCCGCCGCTTCGACGGCCGCCGGCGGCGCGTCCCGGATGGCCTCGTCATCCTCCTCTTCACGCTCTTCACCGCCGCCCCGCTCGCCGCCACCCTCGTCTCCGGCCTTGCCGCCGATTTCGGCAGGCTGGCGGTCGATGCGCAGCTCCACCGCGCGCTTGCCACCAGCCTTGCCATCTCGCTCGCCTCCGCCACCCTCAGCCTTGCCGTCGCCGTTCCCGTCGTGCTGGTGCCGCGCCTTGCCGAAAGCGGCGACGGCGGGGCGGCGACGCGGCTGATGGGCCGCGCGCTGCCGGCGGTCGGCTCGCTGATCCTGCTGGTGCCGCCGGTCGTCGTTGCCACCGGCTGGTTCCTGATGCTGCGCACCTTCGGCGAGACGGGCCGCTTCGCGCCCTTCGTCGTCACCGTGCTCAATGCGCTGATGGCGCTGCCCTTCGTCATCGGCGTGCTGGAGCCCGCCTATCGCACACATCTTTCCCGCACCGCGCGCCTGGCGCTCAGCCTCGGCGTCACCGGCTGGCGGCGCTTCCTGCGCATCGACTGGCCGGCGCTGAAGAAACCCTTCCTCACCGCCTTCGCCTTCGCCATGGCGCTGTCGCTCGGCGATCTCGGCGCCGTCGCCATCTTCGGCGCGGAGGGCTTCGTCACGCTGCCCTGGCTGCTCTATTCCCGCATGGCGAGCTACCGCACGGCCGATGCCGCGGGCATCGCGCTGATCCTCGGCGTGCTGTGCCTGCTGCTGACGCTGCCCTCGACCGCCACTGATCGCCAAACCGAAAGACCCGGCTCCGATGCCTGATCCCGCCATTTCCCTTGCCGACGTCACCGTACGCTTCGCGCAAAAGCGCCTCGCCTTCGACTGCGCCATTCCGGCAGGGGCCGCCGTCGCCGTCGCCGGCCCCTCGGGCGCCGGCAAGTCGACGCTCTTCAACGTCATCGCCGGCTTCGAGACGCCGGCAAGCGGTAGCGTCGCGCTGTTCGGCAAGGACATGGCCGGCCGCGATCCGGCGGAGCGGCCGGTCTCCATCGTCTTCCAGGACAACAACCTCTTCGCCCACCTTTCCGCCGCCGACAATATCGGCCTCGGCATCGATCCGGGCCTGAGGCTGGATGCGGCGGGCCGCGAGGCGATCGGCGCCGCGCTCGCCCGAGTCGGCCTTGCCGGCTACGAGAAGCGCCTGCCGGGCTCGCTTTCCGGCGGCGAGCGGCAGCGCGTGGCGCTCGCCCGCGCGCTGGTGCGCCGCCGGCCGATCCTGCTGCTCGACGAGCCCTTCGCCGCGCTCGATCCGGCCATGCGGGCGGACATGGCGCGGCTCATCGCGGAGCTTCATGCCGAGACGAAGAGCACGCTCCTCTTCATCACCCACCAGCCCGAGGACATCAGCCGCCTTGCCGAGCGGGTGCTGTTCCTGGAGGCCGGTTCGATCCTCCTCGATGTGCCGGCGGCGGATTTCCTTGCACGCCTCGACCCACCTGCCGTTGCAAAATTCCTCGGCCGTTCCGGCATTTAGCGAGGGCCGGGGCGATTTGGCGGCGTGCGGCGCCACAATTTGGTCGCCCCCCTGTGTCACCGGAGCCACAGGAAAACCGTTTGTCGAATCGGGAGTTGCCGGCCGGGTATGGCGCGTCTATCTCATCCGTTCGAAGGCGCGACGATGCGCGTTCGCACCGCAGCCGAGGGCTGCGGCACGGGCGCGGACCCATCAAGGGGCTTGGGCAAGAGACATGGCGAAGGCAACGCAGGAAGCTGCAACGGTATCCGGACGCGGGGTCGCAAGGCCCGTCGCGGCCCTGCTGCTTGCCGGCACGCTGCTGGCCGGCTGCCAGTCCCTCATCGAGCAGAGCTATGAGCCGACGGTCTCGCCCTCTTCCAACCCGCAGATCGTTGAAGAGGTGCAGAAGAACGATCCGCGCGCCCAGATGGGCGCCCGCGAGCATCCGCGCATCGTGGCGAGCTACGGCGGCGAATACAAGGACGCCAAGACCGAGCGGCTCGTCGCCCGCATCACCGGCGCGCTGACGGCCGTTTCGGAAAACCCGAACCAGTCCTACCGCATCACCATCCTGAATTCCCCGGCCATCAACGCCTTCGCGCTGCCGGGCGGCTATCTCTATGTGACGCGCGGCCTGCTGGCGCTCGCCAACGACGCCTCGGAAGTGGCCGCCGTGCTGTCGCATGAAATGGCGCACGTCACCGCCAACCACGGCATCGAGCGGCAGAAGAAGGAAGAGGCCGAGGTCATCGCGAGCCGCGTCGTCGCCGAGGTGCTGTCCAGCAACATCGCCGGCAAGCAGGCGCTGGCGCGCGGCAAGCTGCGCCTTGCCGCCTTCTCGCGCAACCAGGAGCTCCAGGCCGACGTCATCGGCGTGCGCATGCTGGGCGAGGCGGGCTACGATCCCTACGCCGCCGCACGCTTCCTCGATTCCATGGCCGCCTATGCCCGCTTCACCGCGGTCGATCCCGACGCCGACCAGAGCCTCGACTTCCTGTCCAGCCACCCGAACGCGCCGCAGCGCGTCGAGCTTGCGCGCCTGCACGCCCGCGCCTTCGGCGCGGAAGGTACGATCGGCGACCGCGGCCGCGACTACTACCTCGCCGGCATCGACGGCCTGCTCTACGGCGATGCGCCGGAAGAGGGCTATGTGCGCGGCGAGACCTTCCTGCATGGCAAGCTCGGCATCCGCTTCGAGGTGCCGGAAGGCTTCCAGATCGACAACAAGGCCGATGCGGTCCTGGCGACCGGTCCCGGCGACGTCGCCATCCGCTTCGACGGCGTCGCCGACAGCCGCGGCCAGGACCTCGTCAACTACATTTCCAGCGGCTGGGTGACGGGCCTCAAGCCCGAGACCATCCGGCCCATCACGATCAACGGCCTGCCGGGCGCCACCGCCCGGGCCGCCGCCGACCGCTGGGAATTCGACGTCACCGTGGTGCGCATCGACAGCCAGATCTACCGCTTCCTGACCGCCGTGCCGGCAGGATCCAAGGCGCTGGAGCCGACTGCGGCGATCCTCAAGGGCTCGTTCCGCAAGCTGACGGCAGCGGAAACGGCCTCGCTGAAACCGCTGCGCGTGCGCGTCGTCACGGCCCGCCCGGGCGACACCGTCGCCTCGCTTGCCGGCCGCATGATGGGCACCGACCGCAAGCTCGACCTCTTCCGGCTGATCAATGCCATGACCGCGACGAGCACGGTCAAGCCCGGCGAGAAGTTCAAGATCATCGCCGAGTGATTCCGGCCGCCTCTCGTTCGAAGGCGGGATGCTTCGGTGGATTTCCGCGCCGAGCCCGCCTGTGCGAACCCCGGCCCGCCTTCCCGGCCTATGCCATCGTCGCCGGATAATCCGTCGCCGGCGGCGCGGTTTGCGCGCCCTCGCCAAGCGGACGCTGCATGAAAACGGTGTCCAGCCAGCGTCCGTGCTTGAAGCCGGTTGCGGTCATGCGGCCGCTGTGTTCGAAGCCGGCGGCGGCGTGCACGGCGATGGAGGCCGGGTGCGCGCCGCCGATGACGGCGACCATCTGGCGGAAGCCGAGAGCCGTGCAGCGGCGGATGAGCTCCGCCAGCAGCGCCTTGCCGACGCCCTTGCCGCGCGCGTCCGGCGCGAGATAGACCGAGTCCTCCACCAGCCAGCGATAGGCCGAGCGCGTGCGGAAGGCGGAGGCATAGGCATAGCCGAGGATGAGGCCGGTCTGCTCGACGGCCACGATATAGGGATAGCCCTTGCCGGTGATCGCCTCGAACCGTGCCGCCATCTCGTCGAGCGACGGCGGGTCGATCTCGTAACTCGCCACGCCGTTCAGCACGGATTCCCGGTAGATTTCGGTAAAGGCGGCGATGTCGCCGGGCACGGCGGTGCGGATGACGAAACTCATGGACGCCTGCAGGAACGGTTGCGACGGGATGCGCAGCGTTTTGCGGCCGGAAGCGCCCAAAGGCAAGCATAAAGAGGGGACGGGGCCATCCCCCATCCCCTGCCAAGCTTTCCGCCGTCGGTCCGGTCAGGCACCGTAGACGATGAGAAGGTCTTTCGCGTCGATCTGGTCGCCGGCCTTGACGAGGACTTCCGAGATCATGCCGTCCTTCTCCGCATGCAGCGCCGTCTCCATCTTCATCGCCTCGATGGACAGCAGCACGTCGCCGGCCTTGACCGCCTGGCCGGC